>NZ_JADOUS010000004.1:0-318418 GCF_015752045.1 Arthrobacter sp. CAN_A2 | reverse complement strand
TAGGAACTTCCATCATCGGAAGGCCTCGACCTCTATCCCGCGACCGCCGCGCCCACCCCGACCACTCCGCCCGCACTCTCAATTACGAAGAGCCCCCAAACCTGCGAGTCACCCGCACGAGTCAATACGCTGGCAACAAACCGCCAACGCGTTGGCCCAGGGGTGGCTCACTGCCAGAAATGCGGTACTGGACACATTCCGGCACCAGCACTAGAAACAAGGGCCCTCTGTTCCTGCCAAATGCCCGCGGATTTCCTGCGGGCGGTTGACGGGTGTCTTGGATCAGTATTTCCTGCGACGGGTTTGAATTAGCGCCACGAGTTGGATGACTTTCGCGGTCCAAGAGGTAGCCGTGAGTTCTTCGGCAGGAGGCGTCGTTTGAGCCACCGTGTCGGCTACGTCGATCATTCACGTCACCGCACCCAGGCCCGCCTTAGCCGTCCCGGCCAGAGTGCGCAAGATCATGCGCAGACTTCCCATTACGGCTTCTACACCCCTATGGTGAGCAGGTAGCCGAAAAGGCACAATGACGCGCCAAAGTATTTTGGTAGGTATCGGTTTGTGGGCGAAACCATCCGTGCGACGTCGTGCTCCGAACTACGTACAGTGCGCGCCCGGATCCGGGCCCGTTCTCATCGCACCGTGAAGGATATCTATCCCATGAACAAGAAAATGCGCTTCCTCGCCGTACCAGCACTCGCCATCAGCGCCGTCGCTATGGCCGGCTCACCCGCTATGGCCGCCGACGCCACCTACTCCTCGACCTTGGGCCAGCTCAGTGGCACCACCGGCTCCGGCACGATCACCCTGGACGTCACCGGCGACAAGGCCATGGTCAACCTGCAGGTCTCCGGCCTCGCCCAGACCTTCATGGACGCCCCGTACCCCCACGTCCAGCACATCCACGGCGGAGCCAAGGGCACCTGCCCCACGACCGCCGACGACGCCAACGGCGACGGCATCCTCAGCACCACCGACGGCGCCGCGTCCTACGGTGGCATCCAGACGACCCTCACCACCTCCGGCGCTACCACGCCTGCCGAGGGCCTGAACCTGGCGCTCGGCGGCCAGGGTGGCAGCTACACCATCGAGCGTGAGATCACCCTCGACGCCGCAACCAAGGCATCCCTCGAAGCCGGCACCGCCGTCGTCGTCGTCCACGGCCTGGACCCCGCCACCGTCACCGGCACCCCTGAGGCCTTCAACGCACCCAGCGACCTCGACCCCAAGCTCCCCCTCGGCGCCACCTCGCCCGCACTGTGCGGCACCCTCGTGAAGGGCCAGATGGGCGCCATGCCTAACGGTGGCGCCGACACCGGTGTAGCCACCGAAACCGGCTCCAACACCGGCGCCCTCGCCCTCGGCGGCGGCCTGCTCCTGGCCGCAGCAGCCGGCGGAACCTACGTCGTCCGTCGCCGTACGGCCGACAACGCATAACAAGCCGGCACCAACCCATCCGCCCCGTAACGGATAACAGCACGCAACAGCAGTCCTAGCAGTACGAGCTGATCGGATCACGGAAGACACCTCATGATCAGCTCACCCAGCGACCGCCGCAGACACCATCTGGTATCTGCGGCGGTCGCTCTGTTACTCCTCACCGGCTGCTCAACCCCCACCAGTACCGGCAACGACACCAACACCGGCACGAGCCCTTCGCTGACCCCCACACCAGCGACAACACAGTCATCACCAGCCGCCCCGGCGACTGCGTCCTCACCTCCGGCGGTCACACCGCCGGCGAGGTCCGCACCAGCTCCCGGGACGGTCGCGCCCGCTCAACCGGCAGTCCTGCCAGCCTCAGCGCCCGTGTCGTTCTCCATTGCCTCCACCGGCGCCACCTCAGAGCTCCTCAGCACCGGACTAAGGGACAATGGGTCCCTGGAAGTACCCCCGGACGGGCCCGGCGCACCAGCGAGCTGGTACAACCAGTCCCCTACCCCCGGAGAACGCGGACCCGCTGTCCTCCTCGGACACGTCAACGCCACCGACGGCGGACCCGGGATCTTCGCTGACCTCCGCTCCCTCACCACTGGCGACACCATCGAGGTGCTGCGCGAAGACGGCAGCACCGCGACCTTTACCTTCGACCGCGGTGAGCAATACCCCAAGAACGAATTCCCCACCCAGACCGTGTACGGCAACACTCCAGGATCCGAACTACGGCTCATCACCTGCGACGGCTACGACCCCGCAACCGGGGAATTCGACGACAACTACGTCGTCTACGCCACCCTCGTCCCCTGACCGAGCCCACCATGTAGAAAAAACGCAGCCCAGACACCCGTCTTTCTTAGAATCCCTGCGTCAGCAGTCGCCCCCCTGCCGCCCGCGAGTAGACTCCATTTACTAATGGGTAGTGATTGTTCGGGTCTCGGCTGCACCTTGCTGGAGGGCCCATTCGATGACTAGGCGGACGGGTGTGAGGCTCTGATGGACGGGCACGTGCAAATCTGGATGACCACCTTCGGCCTGGCAGAAGGCAACCTGAGCATCGACGACGTGTGGGTCCGGTATTACGGGCTGGGAGGTGAGATCTCTGCCTTCGAGCTGCAGGCCTATCTGGCAGGCCTGTTATCTTTGCCACCGAGTGAGCGGAACCTCTTGGCCGAGGCGACCAATGAGTTGCTCGAGCTGACACCGGTACAATTCCGGGTGCCGGTCGACGCCGACGACGCAGCGGCGCAACAGGGTGGGGACTCAAGGCGGGCGCTCGGTGCTGCCGGCGCGTTCCTGTTCAATGCCGAAGAGCAAGAAGATGAGCGCCTGGCCGCCGTGGTGCGAACGCACCTGCTCGATTCCCTTCCTGAGGACCGGTTCGACCGATACACGCAGCAGGCCAGGGACTACTTCCAGGTCAGCTCCTCGACCATCGCCCTGCTCGATGACCGGCGCATGTTCCTCAAATCGGTGCTCGGACCCGTAGCGCAGGGCCTGCCGCGGGACATCACGTTTTGTCATACGACGATCCGCAGCGCCGGGCCTCTGATCGTCAAAGACGCACTCAAGGACGAACGATTCAGTACCAACCCCCTGGTGACCGGGGAGCCCTTCATCCGCTTCTACGCCGGCTACCCGCTGCGGGGCCCACACGGGTGGACCGTCGGCGCGCTCTGCGTCATCGACCAGAAACCCCGTGACTTCACCGCCAAGGACGGACGGTTCCTGCGCACACTGGCCGGCCTCGTGGAAGACGAAATCAACGACTGATCACCACCAGTCCTGCCAGGACGCCCTGCGGGTGCCCCTGGTGTTGCTTCTGCTCCAGTCACTGGGACTGGGACTGGGACTACCCTGAGGCACCGGAGGGGGTTGCGGTGAAGTGCGTGCGGATCGGGTCTGTCTGGCCGAGAGAGACCAGAATGCTCTCGGAGACGTCCTTGAGCTTCACATTCCTCGAGTTCGACGCACGCCGCAGGATGCCGATCGCCTCGTCCTGCCCGCACCGGTTCTGCGCCATGATCGCGCCGACCGCCATATCAATGGCGGTCCGGGACTCCATCGCGCTCTGGCGGTTCCGCGCCTCCTCGCCGAGGCGCGCGATACGCACCGCAAGACGCAGCGACCGCGACGCATCACGCGCGAGTCCCTCAGCGACCAGGATCCCCTTCTCGTCGAAGGTATGGGCTTCGGTGGAGTAAAAATCCAGACCCGCACTGGCTCCCGCATCGAGCCTGATCGGGACACCCAACGCGGACCGGATGCCATTCGCTGCGATGGCCTTCCTGTACTCCGGGAAACGTGGCTCCGTCAGGAAATCAGCGACATGCACGGTTTCACCCTCGCGGGCGGCGCGAAGGCACGGACCGTCATCGAAACCCAGCTGGATCTCGTCCATCCGCTGAGCTTCCTCACTGCTACTGGCGACCGACGCGATAGAGCGCGGCCGCAACAGTGTCACCGCGCAGAACACTTCCCCGTGCTCGCCGGAGAAAGCCTCGGCGGCAACAGTCACCAAACCGGTCAGGAACTCCTGGACGTCATCGCTGTCCATCACCAGGTCCTGCAACAGCGCGGTCACAGTGTCCTGCTCGACTTCGCGAGCAAGCTCCCGTTCATCCGCCACGATAAGCCTCCTGATTCTCCCGGTCCGAAACAACACGTACGCACACCGACACCGGAAAGGCGGAGCCACCCCCAAGAGTACGGGCACGGCATGCGGTGCCGTGGCCGTACCGGGCGCTGCGGGGTCACCGACGCTTCGATCAGCTGACCTCAGCTCGAGCTCTTCTCCACGGCGTCGCTGCGCTTCAAGCCCTGACGTGTTCATCGAGGTGCCGGTAGATGGTGCCGCGAGACACCCCGAAGGTCTCGGCGATCTGCTGCACCGTGTACGTCTTCTGTTCATACATCGCCCGCGCCTGCCGTGCCCTGTTCGGTGTCATCTTCACCCGCCCACCGCCCGTCCGTCCCCGAGCCCGGGCTGCGGCCAGGCCGTCCTTCGTACGCTCCACGATCAGGTCATGCTCGAACTCCGCGATCGCAGCCAACATGTGGAAGAACAGCCGCCCACCCGGGGTCGTCGTATCAATACCCTGCGACAAGGCCTTCAACCCGACCCCCCGCCGCTGCAGCCCGTCGGCGACTTCCTTCAAATTTCGCACCGACCGACCCAACCGATCCAACTTCGTCACGACCAGGGTGTCCCCCGCCCGCAGATACTCCAACGCGTCCTCCAGGGCCGGCCGCTTCGCCAACACACCCGAAGCGTGCTCGATGAACACCTTCTCGCACCCGGCGGCCTCCAGCGCGTCGGTCTGACCGTCCAGATTCTGCTCCCGCGTTGAAACCCGCGCATACCCAACAGCTGCCATGCCCCAAACTGTACCGTGGACGTGCCTAACAGCACGTAGGTCTCGGACACGACCCATAGAACACGACTGTGGGACTGTCCGAAAAACGGTGTATATGATCCGCGGTTCTCATCGGCGAGTGGTTCCTTCGAACGTCCAGCGAAGGGGGAAAGCGAACGCGTCAAGGGCGAGCTTCCATGGGATCACCCAGCGCGCTCTTCCACCGCTGATGGGGTCAAGGGACCGAGCCTCGCGGTCGGATCAACGAACGACTAAATCAGTCAGGGGAAGGAGCCCGTCAACGCCTACTGGGTCCCTGCCAACCCGTGCTCGCGCACGTGGGCGGCGAGCTGGTTGTAGTGCTCCCATTACACCTGCTCCGGGTCCGCCGTCGGTGCTTCTTGTTCGCCGGCCACGCCGGCTGGTCATGGATTACCCAGCACGCATCGAATCAGGATGGCTCCCGTTCGATCTGTCGGTCGACGGCGCGGACCACGCGTTTCACGGCGATCCTGCGCCAGGCGGCGATCACGGACACCGCCACGCCGCGGGAGTACATGAGCAGCCATTCCAGCTTGCCTTCACACGCCTCCGCAGGCAACGCTCGGCGCGGAGCGCGGGTCACTGGCGGAGTGGAAGCAGCGCGGCTGGTAGCCATTCCTACAAGGGCCCTCCCAGGAACCCTGGCTACACGTCAGGCGGGCCGGTGCCCGAAGGCGAAGATGCGGCGGAAACCGAACACCGTCCCGTGCTCCCCGGCAGGGTACGCGCGTCGCAGCAGGTCCCCGTAGCCGGCCTCGAACTCCTCGGCCTCGTCCGCGGACAACGCGTCCAGGATCGGCCGCAGGCCGGTGCCGCGCACCCAACCGAGGACGGCGTCCTCCCCCGGCAGCACCTGCTCGTAGGTCATCTCCCAGACATCCGCCTGCAGTCCCGCGGAGAGCAGGAGCCCGAGGTAGTCGGAGGGCTCACCGACGGCATCGTCATGGCGCAGGACGCCGTCGAGCCGGGAGGCCCACCGCGGGCTCGCCGCGTGGTCGCGCATCAGTGCGTGCGACGGCGCCGAGAAGTTGCCGGGAACCTGCACCGCGAGCCAGCCACCCCCGGGGAGCGCCCGAGCCCACCGATCGAGGAGGCCTGCGTGACCGGGCACCCACTGCAGCGCGGCATTCGTGACGCTCACGTCGTCCCCTCCCGGTGTGTAGTCGCGCAGGTCGCCGACCTCGAACCGCAGGGTCGGGAGCGCCGGCCGCTGCCGCGCGGCGTCGATCATCTCCACACTGGAGTCGATACCGACCACCTGGGCATCCGGCCAGCGGTGAGCGAGCGTCTCCGTCAGATCGCCCGGGCCGCACCCGAGATCGACGACGGTCCGTGGAGCCTCATGTCCCACCCGCGTGACGAGGTCGACGTACGGGCGCCCACGACGACCCGCGTGGCGCGCGTAGAGTCCAGGATCCCAGCGCATGGCCCACCCTAACCTCCACCGAACCGCACCGGTAGGCTGAATAGATCATGACAATCCAAGAACACCTCCCCCGGCACGACGACGGCCGACTCACCGCGGATGCGGTCTACGAGGCCTTCACCGGCTGGGCGACGGCACGCGGCCTGACCCTGTACCCGGCGCAGGACGAGGCCGCGATGGAGCTCGTCTCGGGCAACAACGTCATTCTGGCCACGCCCACCGGCTCGGGGAAATCCCTCGTCGCGATCGCCGCCCACCTGAAGTCCTTCGCCGAGGGGCGTACCAGCTACTACACGGCCCCCATCAAGGCCCTCGTGTCCGAGAAGTTCTTCGCCCTCTGCGACATCTTCGGACCGGAGAACGTCGGCATGATCACCGGCGACTCGGGCGTGAACCAGGACGCGCCGATCATCTGCTGCACCGCGGAGATCCTCGCGAACATGGCCCTGCGGGAGGGCGCCCAGGCGGACGTCGACACCGTGGTCATGGACGAGTTCCACTTCTACTCCGACCCGCAGCGCGGCTGGGCGTGGCAGGTCCCGCTGCTCGAACTGCCACAGGCCCAGTTCCTCCTCATGTCCGCGACCCTCGGCGACGTCACGCGCTTCGAGAAGGACCTCACGGAGCTCACCGGCCGGGCGACGGCGACCGTCACGTCCGTGGAGCGCCCCATCCCGCTCCACTACTACTACGTCGAGACGCCCATCCAGGAGTCCCTCGAGGAGCTGCTGTCCACGCGGCAGGCGCCCGTCTACGTGGTGCACTTCAGCCAGGCCGAGGCGATCGAGCGCGCACAGAACCTGATGAGCGTCAACGTCTGCACGCGGGAGGAGAAGGACCGCATCGCGGAGCTGATCGCGACCTTCCGGTTCTCCGCCGGGTTCGGGAAGACCCTCAACCGGCTCGTGCGCCACGGCATCGGCGTGCACCACGCCGGGATGCTGCCCAAGTACCGGCGACTCGTCGAGCAGCTCGCCCAGGCCGGCCTGCTCAAGGTCATCTGCGGTACCGACACCCTCGGCGTCGGCATCAACGTGCCGATCCGCACCGTGCTCCTGACCGCCCTGAGCAAGTACGACGGCGTCCGCACGCGCCTGCTCAACGCGCGGGAGTTCCACCAGATCTCGGGCCGCGCCGGCCGCGCGGGCTACGACACCGCGGGCACCGTCGTCGTCCAGGCACCCGAGCACGTCGTGGAGAACGCCAAGGCCATGGCGAAGGCGGTGTCCAAGTTCGGCGACGACCAGAAGAAGCTGCGCCAGGTGGTGCGGAAGAAGCCCCAGCAGGGCTTCGTCTCCTGGGGCAAGCCCACGTACGAGCGGCTCGTGGAGAGCGTCCCGGACCCCCTGACGTCGTCGTTCTCCGTCAGCCACTCCATGCTCCTGAACCTCCTCGAACGCCCCGGCGACCCGTTCACGGCCGCCAAGCGGCTCCTGACGGAGAACCACGAGACGCGCGCGTCCCAGCTCCGGCTCATGCGCCGCGCCATCGGGATCTACCGCGAGCTCGTCACGGCCGGCATCGTCGAGAAGCTGCCCGAGCCTGAACCGGACGGCCGCCGGGTGCGGCTCAAGGTGCACCTGCAGGCCAACTTCGCCCTCAACCAGCCGCTCTCGCCGTTTGCGATGGCGAGCCTGGAACTGCTGGATCCGGAGGCCCCAGGGTATGCGCTCGACGTCGTCTCGGTCATCGAGGCGACGCTCGAGAAGCCCCGCCAGGTCCTCAATGCGCAGGAGAAGAAGGCCCGCGGGGAGGCCGTGGCCGCGATGAAGGCCGAGGGCATCGACTACGACGCCCGGATGGCCCGCCTCGAGGAGGTCAGCTACCCGAAGCCGCTCGAGGAACTGCTGCAGCAGGCCTTCGACGTCTACCGCGCGTCCGCGCCCTGGCTCGGCGACTTCGAGCTGGCGCCGAAGTCCGTGGTGCGGGACATGTACGAGCGGGCCATGAGCTTCGGCGAGTACGTGGCGTTCTACTCCCTCACCCGGTCCGAGGGGATCCTCCTGCGCTACCTCGCCGACTGCTACAAGGCGCTGCGCCACACCGTGCCCGTCGAGGCGCTGCGCGAGGACCTCAGCGACATCCTCGAATGGCTCGGGGAACTGGTCCGTCAGGTCGACAGCAGCCTCCTCGACGAGTGGACGCAGCTGGCGGCAGGCCTCACGCCGGTCGCGGCGGCGGACGCCGTCGACCTGCCGGACGAGCCGCCGTCCGTCACCTCCAACGAACGGGCCTTCCGCGTAATGGTGCGCAACGAGATGTTCCAGCGGGTCAAGCTCTTCGCCGACGAGCAGGATGCGGCACTCGGCGCACTCGACGCCGATTCCGGCTGGACCGCCGACCGCTGGGCCGAGGCCCTGGACGGCTACTTCGGGGACTACGAGGACATCGACGACGGCCCCGACGCACGCGGACCGAACCTCCTGCTGATCACGAAGACCCCCACGGCGTGGAAGGTCCGGCAGATCCTGAAGGACCCGGAGGGCAACAACGACTGGGGCATCAACGCGGAGATCGACCTCGCGGCCTCCGACGAGGCTGGCAGCCCGGTGGTGAGGATCCTCGGCGTCGGGGGTCCGGCGGCCGTCTGACCCGGCCTCCGCGTCAGCCGGTCCTCCTCCGGCCCGGAGCCTTGGCTAGGCTGGAGGAATGACTACCATTCGGGAAGCACGGCCGGCGGACGTTCCGGTCATCCTCCAGCTCATCCACGACCTCGCCCTCTACGAGCGGGAGCCGGACGCCGTCCGGAATACCACCTCGTCGCTCGAGGTGGCCCTGTTCGGTGAGCGGCCCACCATCTACGCCCACGTGGCGGAGGCCCAGGGGGAGGTCCAGGGCTTCGCTCTCTGGTTCCTCAACTACTCCACCTGGGAGGGCGTCAACGGCATCTACCTCGAGGACCTCTACGTGCGCCCCGAGGCGCGCGGATCCGGGCACGGGAAGGCGCTCCTCGCGAACCTCGCCCGGATCGCCACCGAACGCGGCTACGCCCGGGTGGAATGGTCGGTCCTCAACTGGAACGAGCCGTCGATCCGCTTCTACGAGAGCCTCGGTGCGGCGGCACAGTCCGAGTGGAGCACGTTCCGCCTGACGGGCGACGCGCTCGCCGGCGTCGCTGCCCTGTGAGCGGGCAGGCCACCGCGCACGGCACCGCTGATCCCGACCACACCGCGGACCGCACCGCCGATCACGCCGTCGGACGGACGGCCGTCATGCGTGGCCTGCGCACCACCGGCCACATCTTCCGCGTCCCGCTCGACCACACGGACCCGGCCTCTCCCCGCATCGAGGTGTTCGCCCGCGAGTACTCGTCACTGGACCACAGCGACGACGACGCGTCCCGGCTCCCCTGGCTCCTGTTCCTGCAGGGCGGCCCGGGTGGCCGGGGCGTGCGCACCACGCAGCTCTCGGGCTGGATGAAGGCCGCGGCGCGGGACTTCCGCATCCTCATGCTCGACCAGCGCGGCACCGGGCTCTCGACGCCGGCCGACGCCGCCACACTCGGCGCCGTGGGGACACCGCAGGCGCAGGCCGACTACCTCGCGCACTTCCGCGCCGATTCGATCGTCGCCGACGCCGAACTGATCCGTTCCCGGCTCGGTAGCGCGCCCTGGACGGTCTTCGGGCAGAGCTACGGCGGCTTCTGCACACTCACGTACCTCTCCCTGGCGCCGGAGGGCATCGAGCGGGCCCTGATCACCGGCGGTCTGGCCCCCCTGTCGGGCTCGCCCGACCAGGTGTACCGGGCGACGTTCGCACGGGTCGAGGAACGCAACGCCGAGTATTTCGGGTGGTACCCGGAGGATCGGGAGCTCGTCACGCGCATCGCCGCCCACCTGGGCCGCGTGGAGGAGTTCCTCCCGAGCGGCGAGCGGCTGACGGTGCGGCGGTTCCGGATGCTCGGCTCCTTCCTGGGCGGGAACACGCGCGTCCACGGCCTCCACTACCTGCTGGAGGACGCGTTCACCACGACGCCGGACGGCCCCCGCCTGTCGGGGTCGTTCCTCGAGCAGGTCCACGGGCTCGTGAGCCGGGCGGCTCAACCGCTGTACGCGCTGATGCACGAGTCGATCTACTGCCAGGGGTCGGCTTCCGCGTGGTCCGCCCGGCGCGTCCTCGAGGAGTACCCCCGCTTCGGGGACGACGCCGCCGAGGTCCTGCTGACCGGCGAGATGATCTACCCGTGGTACTTCGAGGAGGACCCGGCGCTCCGGCCGCTGCAGGCCGTCGCCGACCTCCTCGCGGAGAAGTCCGACTGGGGTCCGCTCTACGACACGGACGTCCTGGCCACCAACACCGTCCCGGCAGCCGCCGCGGTGTACCGCCACGACATCTACGTCGACAGGGACCTGTCGCTGGCGACGGCTGCGTCGGTCCGGAACCTGCAGGTGTGGGAGACGGACGAGTTCCACCACGACGGCATCGCGGACGACGGCGAGGCGATCTTCGAGCGGCTGCTCTCCATGACGCGGCGCGGAACAGCGGGTTCGACGACGTGATCCGTGGCGCCGGCGTCGCGGGCCTGCTCCCCTTACGAGGCCCTGCCGCCCGGTTCGACGGGTATCACGTGGATCCCGATCTCCTCGTCGGCCGCCGGCGCGAGGACGACCAGCACATGACGGGCCGTGATTCCCGCCAGTGCCTCGGCCACGCGGCGGGCCACTTCATCCCGGGGACTCCCCTCCGCCGCAACCGCGTCCGTGCTGGCGTCGGTTCGTCGCCAGGCGGTGACCTTGGCGCCTGTCGCCTGCGCCACGGAGCGCGACAGCCCATCGTATGCAGGGCCGGCGACGAGTGTGACCCGCTCGATGGCAGGTCCCCTGCCCGGGGAGGCGTCCGCCGGCAGCACCCGTTCGCGCTGCCACAGGGCGAAGTGGTATCCGGCGACCAGGGCCGCTGCGACCAGGAGCCCGAGGGGTCCCCGGATCCGGTCCACCACGCTACCGCCTGACACGTCGCCCAGGACGAACTCGAAGAGCCTGTATCCGATGACCAGCAGCGCAATGAGAGCCACCACGGCGCTGACGCCGAAGACGGCGACGAGGTAGATGCGCCTGCCCGGAGGGATGGACCCGGCGTCCCTGGGCCGGCTGGCAGGCTGCCAGGACAGCCACCAGACCGGGCCTCCCACCGCGAGCGAACTGAGGCCGGCAAGCAGGAGAGTGCGCGATCCGCTGCCGACCAGCGGGGAGACGGTGATCGCCAGGGTTGCGTTGATGATCACGCCGATCCCCGAAGCCGCCGCCGCCAGGGCAACTCCGGAGGTCACCAGGACGCCCGCCCGTCGTGTCCGGATGGAATGACTGTCCGCGATGACCCGGTGATACCGCCAGACAAGAGCACCTATCGCTGCAGCGGCAACGGCTGGACCCAGGGGTGCCAGCACCTCGCCCATCGGGTCGGTCCGGTCGAATGCCGTCCTGAGGAGGACGAAGAGTGCGGTCCCCGCCGCCCCGAGCGCCAGAAGGCCGGCGGTGAAGATGCCTACCCCGACCAGTGCGATCTGCGCCAGGGGGGTGTACAGCCTGCGTCCCCCGCCCGGGTACCAGTGCCACCACCAGACGAGGGCGCCACCGGCCGCCCAGACAAGGGCCCGGAGAACAGGCTGCCACCAGGATCCTGTATCCGGGACCAGGCTGGTGAACCCCCGGAGCGCAACGTCGAGCAGGCCTCCGAGGGCGGCAATCGCGAAGAACGTGCCCAGCAGCAGCCCGTAGACCGATCCGACGACGACCGGGACATCGTCGAGGCTGGTCGGGGACTTCGTCGGATGCCGGAACATCCAGCGGTGCCATGCCCACACCAGGAGCCAGACCAGACCTGTGGACAGGGATGACGACCATCGCGATCCGAGCGGACCGATCAGGGACGCCGCCGTGGCGAGGAGCGCGGTCACGGAAACGATCAGGGACACGGCATAGACCGCTGACAGGTGGAGTCCCCATCCGACAGAGCTCCGCTCCGTCCCGTCGTCGAGCCGCCTCCAGACCACCCACCACAGGAGTGCGGCGAGTGGACCGCCGATCAGGGTGAACGCCAGCGCGCGGGCCAGCTCTGTCACATCGGCTGATACCAGAACGGCGTCCCCGCTGAGCAGGCGGTCCAGCAACCCGCTGAGCCCGACGGCGGTGATCACCACCAGCGCGAACAGCAGACCGTAGAGGATCAGGCGACGGAGTGCGAGTTGGCCCGGACCTGCCCTGGCGGCAGCAGACGCCCCGGGCTGGCTCATGGACCCACCGGCGTCCGCGTGCAGGCCAGGAGCTGATAGGGAGCCTGATCGATCCTCCACACTCCGTCGACCTTCTGCAGCGAGAAGCGGTCCTCCATCTCGTACTCAGAGGGTCCGAACGGGCCTCCCGGTTGGGAGACCACCACGGAGACCCGCACCAGGGCCGAGGTCTCCCGTTCGTTCGTGGAAATCAGGACGACGCGGGACGGAGGAGGTGGGTTGTCGACGACGGCTCGGCACTCGGTCCGTGCCGTCGTCGTCAGATAGGCGGTGGCCGCACCAGTATCGCCCTCCAGAACGGCGGTGCTGTAACGCTGGACGATCCCCGCCGGGGTCGAATCGTCCAGCGCAGGCGGCTCCCCGCGGCTGAAGACCACGGCCAGGGCGACGATCACCAGCACCGCGATCCCTGACACGATGGCAACCAGAAGACGGTCGGTCTGTTTCGCCACGGGGTTCATGCGGTCAGTATGGCCGCACTCCGCCGTGTCGGGGCGGGTCTGTCGGCCTCATTTGCGCGGCAATCCGCTGGTCGGATGATCGCGGCGCCGCGTACGTGACGGGCGAGGTCGGTGATCCGTCCGGTGAAGGGACGCCCGCCGTCCTCATCCCTCAGGACTGCCCCGGCGACGGACGGGCGCCCTCCGCCGGAGCAGGAGGACTAGCGGCGGTGTTCCTCGGCCTCGACCTCGTCGGCGGCCTGGCGGAGTTCGTCGTCGACCTCGGGCTCGGTGTGGGCACCGTCCGTGGTCTCGATCCCTGCCTCGGCCGGGGCTGTGCCGGTGACCCGGGAGCGGATGAGGCTGGCGATCACGGCGACGACGATGGTGGCCACGATGACGGCCAGGGACACGAAGGTCGGGATCTCGGGGGCCCATTCGATGTGCTCGCCGCCGTTGATGAAGGGCAGCTCGTTGACGTGCATCGCGTGCAGGATGAGCTTGATGCCGATGAAGGCGAGGATCACGGAGAGCGCGTGCTTGAGGTAGATGAGGCGCGTCATCAGGCCGCCGAGCAGGAAGTAGAGCTGGCGAAGGCCCATGAGCGCGAAGATGTTCGCCGTGAACACGATGAAGGCGCTCTGTGTCAGGCCGAATATCGCAGGGATGGAGTCGACGGCGAACAGGAGATCGGTCAGGCCGATCGTCACGAAGACGATCAGCATCGGTGTGAAGACCTTCTTACCGTCGACCACCGTGCGGATCTTGTTGCCGTCGTAGGAGTCCGACATCGGCAGGACCGAGCGGAGCTTCGCGATGAGCTTGTTGTCGCCTGCATTTTCCTCGTCCTCACCGGAATCGGTCGCCTGCTTGTAGGCCGTGTAGAGGAGGAAGGCACCGAAGATGAAGAAGATCCAGCTGAAGTTCTCGATCACGGCGGCACCGAGGGCGATGAAGATCCCGCGCAGCACCAGGGCGATGATGATGCCCACCATGAGCACCTCCTGCTGGTACTTCCTGGGCACGGAGAACCTGGCCATGATGATGATGAACACGAAGAGGTTGTCGATGCTGAGGCTGTATTCGGTGATCCAGCCGGCGATGAACTGCCCGCCGTACTCGGGCCCGGTGAAGACGAACATCAGGGCCGCGAACACCAGCGCGAGGCCCACATAGAATGCGACCCAGAGTCCCGCTTCCTTCATCGAGGGTTCGTGCGGCCGCTTGACCACGAGCAGCAGGTCGAACAGCAGGATCAGGCCGAGCACGATGAACGTGCCGACCTCGAACGCTACGGGCAATGCGGGCATGGAATACCTTCCGGGGGTGCTGTGGATCGCCGTGAGTCTCTCCGCCGCGGCTTCGAGCCGGCCGGCCGCTACGCCCGGCGTGGCAACTGTGCCTCGCGTGCTGACGTCCGTAGCGCTTAGGGATACTCCCTCACGTCCGGATAATGCTACCCGCCGAGCGGGAAGGCCGACGAACGGGCGCCCTCGGGTGCTCGTCCGCCGGCCGCCTTGACAGGGTGCACGACGTCCTGCTGGACGCCGGTCGGCGGTCTGCCTGGAATCAGGCGTGCCCTGCCGACTGCATCTGCCGCAGTTCCTTCTTCAGGTCCCCCACCTCGTCGCGCAGCCGTCCGGCCAGCTCGAACTGCAGTTCGGCGGCGGCCGCGTGCATCTGGTCGGTGAGCTGCTGGATCAGGTCCGTGAGGTCCTCCGCGGGTACGGAGGCGAGGCCCTGGTGCCGCCCGGCACCCTTCTTCGGCTTCCGGGACTTGCCGGCTTCCTCGAGCAGCGCCCGTGTGTCGGCGTCCTCACGGTTGATGGTGTCCGTGATGTCCGCGATCCGCTTCCTGAGCGGCGTGGGGTCGATGCCGTGCTCGAGGTTGTGGGCCACCTGGATCTCCCGGCGCCGGTTGGTCTCGTCGATCGCTCGCGCCATTGAGTCCGTGATGCGGTCCGCGTACATGTGCACCTCGCCGGACACGTTGCGTGCCGCACGTCCGATCGTTTGGATGAGCGACGTCGCGCTCCGGAGGAAGCCCTCCTTGTCCGCGTCGAGGATGCTGACGAGCGACACCTCGGGGAGGTCGAGCCCCTCGCGCAGCAGGTTGATGCCGACCAGGACGTCGAAGGTGCCCATCCGCAGTTCACGCAGCAGCTCCACGCGGCGCAGCGTGTCGACGTCGGAGTGGAGGTACTCGACCTTCACTCCGTGCTCGAGCAGGTACCCGGTGAGGTCCTCGGCCATGCGCTTGGTGAGGGTGGTGACCAGGACGCGTTCGTTGATCGCCACGCGCTTCCGGATCTCGTCCAGCAGGTCGTCGATCTGGCCCTTGGTCGGCTTGACGACCACCTCGGGATCGATGAGGCCCGTGGGGCGGATGATCTGCTGCACGAATCCGTCGGCCTTGCCCAGCTCGTACTTGCCCGGGGTGGCGGACAGGTAGACCGTCTGCCCGATGCGGTCCTGGAACTCGTCCCACTTCAGCGGACGGTTGTCCATGGCCGACGGCAGGCGGAACCCGTGGTCCACGAGCGTCCGCTTCCGCGAGGAGTCGCCCTCGTACATGGCGCCGATCTGCGGGATGGTCACATGTGACTCGTCGACGACCAGCAGGAAGTCGTCGGGGAAGTAGTCGAGCAGGCAATGGGGCGCCGAGGCGGGATCGCGACCGTCGATGTGCCGCGAGTAGTTCTCGATGCCGTTGCAGAATCCCATCTGCTGCATCATCTCGAGGTCGTAGGTCACGCGCATCCGGAGGCGCTGCGCCTCGACGAGCTTGTTCTGCGCCTCGAATTCCGTGAGGCGCTGCTGCAGTTCGTCCTCGATGTCCTTGATCGCGCGCGTCATGCGATCCTCACCGGCGACATAGTGGGAGGCAGGGAAGACGTACATCTCCTCCTCCTCGCGGATCACGTTCCCGGTCAGCGGGTCGAGCGTGTAGATGTTCTCCACCTCGTCCCCGAAGAACTCGATCCGCAGGGCGTGCTCCTCGTACATGGGGATGATCTCGACGGTGTCCCCGCGCACCCGGAACGTGCCGCGGTGGAAGTCCATGTCGTTGCGCGTGTACTGCATGCCCACGAACTGCCGCAGCAGTGCGTCCCGGTTCATCTGGTCGCCGCGGCGCAGGGTGACCATCTTGTTGATGTACTCCTCAGGCGTCCCCAGCCCGTAGATGCAGGAGACGGTGGCGACGACGATGACGTCGCGGCGCGTCAGCAGCGCATTGGTCGCGGAGTGCCGGAGGCGCTCGACCTCCTCGTTGATGGAGGAGTCCTTCTCGATGAAGGTGTCCGTCTGGGGGACGTAGGCCTCGGGCTGGTAGTAGTCGTAGTAGGAGACGAAGTACTCGACGGCGTTGTTGGGCAGCAGCTCGCGGAACTCGTTGGCGAGCTGCGCGGCGAGCGTCTTGTTCTGCACCATGACCAGGGTGGGGCGCTGCACCTGCTCGATCAGCCAGGCGGTGGTGGCGCTCTTGCCGGTACCGGTGGCACCGAGCAGGACGACGTCCTTCTCCCCCGCGTTGATGCGCTCCGCCAGTTCCTTGATGGCCGTGGGCTGGTCACCGGCCGGTGTGTACTCGCTGATGACCTCGAACGGGGCGACCACACGCTTGATTTCCTGCGCAAGACTCATGGCTCAACGGTAGTCCCTGCCACCGACACTTCGCCGCCGATCTGCTGGCGGCTGAAAGCCTCCCGATCCCTCCGAACGGGCTCAGGCGGAGGCGGGTGCAACCCCCACCATCACCGTGACGTCGATCGCCGGGTCGGCCGCCCGATGGAGTGCTGCCGGGGGGGTCCGACCGGGGCCGGCGGTGCGCTCGTCCCGCGGGAATCCCGCCGCTGCGACGGCGTCCGACGCCGACTCGAGGCCCCCGGCCTGCGGGACCAGGACATGAAGGCCCGCGCGCACGACGACGTCGGTTCCGGCGGGCGTCCCGCCGGGGCTCCCATCGGGGACCACGGAACAGCCCGGCGGGAGGGCGGCGTCCAGCTTCCCCCGGATGCGGTCCGCCAGCCCGCTCGTCCCTGCGAGGCCCGCGGTCGGCCGTGGAGCGCTCCGACGCGCAGGCGTTCCTGCGGCCAGGTTGTCGCGGAACGGCAGGATGCGCATCCGCCACAGGCCGTCCGTCGACGCGAGGAGTTCGTCGACCCCGCCGTCGTTGAGAATCACGGCATCGGCCGCGCGCAACCGTTCCCCACGGGACGCCTGCGCCGCGATGCGCCGCTCGGCATCGCCCCGTTCCATGCCGCGGTGCTCCACCATCCGCTTGAGGCGCAGGGCGTCCGGGGCGTCGACGACGACGACGAGGTGGAACCGCGCGGCCTGACCGGTCTCGACCAGGAGCGGGATGTCCTCGACGACGACGGCATCCTCCGGTGCCTCCTCGATCAGGGCCGCGGCCGCGGCCCGCACGCGTGGATGCACGATGGCGTTCAGCCGCTCGCGGGCGGCCGAGTCGGCGAAGACGAGCCGGCCCAGGGCGGGCCGGTCGAGCGCGCCGTCGGCTCCGAGGATCTCCGGCCCGAAGGCGGCCACGACGGCGTCGAGGCCTTCCGAGCCCGGCTCGACCGCGGCGCGCGCCAGGACGTCCGAATCGACCAGCACGGCGCCCAGGTCCGCGAGCCGGCGGGCCACCACCGACTTCCCGGCAGCGATGCCCCCTGTCAGTCCGATACGCAGCATGAACCAACCCTAGTCCGCGCCGTGTCCAACGGCACGGCACCTAGGATTGATCCGGTGACCCCGTTCAGCCTCGACCACCTGCGCCGCCGCCCCGACCTGGAAACACCCGAACTCGTCGCCGTGGACGCAGCGGACCGGCTGCTCCTCGACACCGCCGCGGAACGACTCCGCCTCCCCGGTGACATCGCGACCATCAACGACGCCTACGGTGCACTCACCCTCGGCGCCGCCCATTTCTCCGACCGGGGCGGCGTCCGCGCCTTCCAGGACGGTCTGGTCCACGAGCGGGCGCTCGCGCTGAATGCCACCGACCAGGGGCTTCAGGGCGCGTACCGGTCCCTTCCCCTCGACGCCGGACTGCTCGACGGCGTGTCGACGGTCCTCCTGCGCCTCCCCCGCTCGCTCGACGAGCTCGACGAGATCGCGTGGACCATCGCCGCCCATGCCCGCCCGGATGTCGTGGTCCTGGCGGCGGGACGCGTCAAGCACATGTCGGTCTCCATGAACACCGTGCTCGGCCGCTACTTCGGCGACGTCACGGCCGGCCTGGCCCGGCAGAAGGCACGGGTCCTCACGGCGGCGGGTCCCCTGGCGGTGGGCGCGTCCTCCTTCCCACGCAGCGCGCAGCACGACGTCGGGCTGGCCCGTCCGCTCGAACTCCTCGCCTGCGGGGCGACGTTCGGCGGGCCGGCGCTCGATCCCGGCACGCGCCTGCTCCTCCCCCACCTCCGCCGGCTCCCGCCGGCCGGCGCGTCGGGGGCCGCCGACGTCGTCGATCTGGGCTGCGGGAACGGGGCCATCGCAGCCTTCGTTGCGCTGACCCATCCGGACGTCCACGTCCTCGCCACGGACCAGTCCGCCTCGGCGATGGCATCCGCTGCAGCGACGGCGGCGGCCAACGGCGTGGCCGATCGCATCACGGTGAGCAGGGACGACGCGCTCTCGGCACTGCCGGACGCCTCGGTGGGGCTGATCATCCTCAACCCGCCCTTCCACCTCGGCAGCACGGTGCACGCCGGCGTCGCCCATCGGCTCTTCGATGCCTGCGCGCGTGTCCTGAGGCCCGGCGGGGAGCTCGTCACGGTGTGGAACAGCCATCTCCGCTACCGGCCCGTCCTCGAACGGACCATCGGGACCACACGCCAGCTGGACCGCTCGCCCCGCTTCACGGTCACGGTGTCGACGCGCCGGTAGGCCCCTCAGCGGCACGGGGGGATCGAGTCCGGGTCCGGCCTCGAGAGCGCACCTCCGGTGGGTCGTAGCGCCCCGGATCCACCTCACGTACACGCTCGACCGGTCGCCCCCCGCCATACGGAGAAGGCCCCCGTCCAGTGGACGGGGGCCTTCAACGGTACTGCGGTCGACGCGGGAGCTTACGCCCCGGTCAGCTTCTCGCGGAGAGCGGCAAGCGCCTCGTCGGAAGCGAGCGTTCCCGAACCGGAGCCGGAATCGGCGACGACGGGCTCGGAGGAGTAGCTCGTCGAGTTCGACTCGACCGGCTCGTTCGCCGCAGCGGCGTCGTCGGACGCGTGCTGGACGACCTGCTTCTTGTGCGACTCCCAGCGGGACTGGGCCTCCGCGTACTGGGCTTCCCAGGCAGCGCGCTGGTTCTCGTAGCCCTCGAGCCATTCGTTCGACTCGGGGTCGAAGCCCTCGGGGTACTTGTAGTTGCCCTCTTCGTCGTACTCGGCGGCCATGCCGTAGAGCGCGGGATCGAACTCGGTGCTGTCGGCGTCAACGCCCTCGTTGGCCTGCTTGAGGCTGAGCGAGATGCGGCGGCGCTCCAGGTCGATGTCGATGACCTTGACGAAGAGCTCGTCACCCACGGAGACGACCTGCTCGGCCAGTTCCACGTGGCGGACAGCGAGCTCCGAGATGTGCACGAGGCCTTCGATGCCGTCCTCGACGCGAACGAACGCGCCGAAGGGGACCAGCTTCGTGACCTTGCCCGGGACGACCTGGCCCAGGGCGTGCGTGCGGGCGAAGGTCTGCCAGGGATCCTCCTGCGTGGCCTTCAGCGACAGGGAGACCCGCTCGCGGTCGAGATCGACCTCGAGGACCTCCACGGTGACCTCCTGGCCGACTTCGACAACCTCGGACGGGTGGTCGATGTGCTTCCAGGACAGCTCCGAGACGTGCACGAGGCCGTCGACGCCGCCGAGGTCCACGAACGCACCGAAGTTGACGATCGAGGAGACGACGCCCGGACGGACCTGGCCCTTCTCGAGCTTGTTGAGGAACGTGGAGCGCACCTCGGACTGGGTCTGCTCGAGCCACGCACGACGCGACAGCACGACGTTGTTGCGGTTCTTGTCGAGCTCGATGATCTTCGCTTCGATCTGCTGGCCGATGTACGGAGCCAGGTCGCGGACGCGACGCATCTCGACGAGGGACGCGGGCAGGAAGCCGCGCAGACCGATGTCCAGGATGAGGCCACCCTTGACGACCTCGATGACGGTGCCGGTGACGACGCCGTCCTCTTCCTTGACCTTCTCGATGTCGCCCCAGGCGCGCTCGTACTGAGCACGCTTCTTGGAGAGGATCAGGCGGCCTTCTTTGTCTTCCTTGGTGAGAACCAGAGCCTCGACCTGATCGCCCACGGAGACGACGTCCCCGGGATCGACGTCGTGCTTGATGGAAAGCTCGCGGGAAGGAATGACACCCTCGGTCTTGTAACCGATGTCGAGCAGGACCTCGTCGCGGTCGACCTTCACGACGGTACCTTCGACGAGATCTCCGTCGTTGAAGTACTTGATGGTCGCGTCGATCGCTGCGAGGAAGTCCTCAGCGGTGCCGATGTCGTTGATCGCGACTACGGGGGCACCTTGCTTCTCGGTGGTGGTGATGGTCATGTAGTTGGGGCTCCGTTGTGGAAGATTACTTGCTCCGGTCACGCTGGACCCCGCGGTTCCGGCTGCGCCGGATGCGGTTTCCTGTGTCCGGATGTGGACGAAATGGAAAGGACCTCGGTGAGGTCCAGGAAAGGTAGCGCACCCTCATGACCCGCCGGCTCAACACCGGAAGACACCAGAGCGCACCACGCGCCTGTCTAGTCTAGCCCCGGGGTGCAAGACCGTCAAAGCAGCGCCGGGGCCCCGGCGTCCGGCGGTCGGGACGGCACAGGGGGGTGCCGCAAGCCCTAGAAATGCGTGATGCAGTAGGGCTCCTGCGGGCGGCCGAACAGGGTATCGAGCACGTCGACGGCATCGTCCGTGTGCACGGTCAGTCCCCCGGCCGCCGCGAGCGTGGACGCCTGCACCCCGCCGAGGTAGAGCGAGCCCAGCGCGTTGACGGTCGCCGTGATGTCCGGGGTGGCCGAATCCTCCACCCGCTCGACCTCCCCGACGCCGTCGACGACGGTCAGCACGTAGGCGCCGTCGGCGATCCCGTGGTCGTCCAGCACCTCCAGGACGATCCTGCCGCTCCCGCGGTAGGACCGCTTCCCGAGGGCCGCCGGCACGTCCAGCAGCCGGACCCAGAGCACGTCGTCGGTGCCCTTGACCTGGTAGCAGCGCCGGTCCCGCAGCGCCCAGGGCAGGGCGTCGTCGCGTCGTGCGCCGTCCCAGGTGATGCGCTCCACGAGGTCCAGCGATCCGAGGTACCGCCAGAGCTCGAGGTAGGCCGACGGCGTGGAGGCCACGAGGTCCACGACCTTCATCGTGTACGGCGTGGTCTCCCAGCCCGCGAACCGGTAGCTCACGAACCCTGCGGGCTTCCCCGCGGCGTCGTAGTGCACCGCCATCCGCACCGCGCGGTCCTCGACGGGCCGCTCGCGGCCCCAGGCGCCGGCGATGCGCCGCGCGACGGCGTACTGCCGGCCCACCGAGCCGAAGGTCACGGCCTGAAAGCCCTCGAAGATCTTCTCGGCGAGGTCCACGGCGTGCTCCCGGGCGACGAGCGCCGTGGTCCCGCTTCTCGGCGCCGTCACCTCGAAGCGTTCGCGGACGTCGACCTCGATGGTCTGCGTGAACGTGGCGCAGCCGAAGCCGAACCTCCCGTAGATGGTGGCCTCGGACGCGGTGAGGATCGCCAGCGCGAGTCCGCGCTCCTTCGCCTCGCGGAGGTCGCGCGTCATCATGGACCGGAGGATCCCGTTGCGGCGGTGGCTGGGGCGGACCGTGACCGCGGTGATCTGGTGCGCATCGAGCTGTGCGGCACCGACATTGAGCGGGTGCACCATGGTGCCGTAGGTGGCCACAGGGTGCCCGGGGCCGAGAGCCTCGGCGGGCTGGGAGCTGTCATGGACACCCCACAGCACGCGCTGGTCGGCCTGGTACGCCGCGAGGTAGCGCGGGACGTCCTCGGGATCGAGCGTCCCCTCGTGGAAGCCGATGCTCTCGCCGTCGAGCCACTTCGCGAAGCGGCCGTCCGTCGAGGCGTCCTCGTCGGCGCCGGGAGTGAAGATCTCGGTCCTCAGGGTCGGCTGGTGGGCGGGCTGGGCGGGGTCTGTGTACTGGCTCACAGTCCACCAGCCTAGACGGGCGCGTCCGGCTTGCACCAGCACGGCTGCGGGCGCGCCGGACGGCGCCGCACCCGGGCCGGGTATCAGTGCGCGGCGTCGTGCCAGCTCGCCCCGGTCCCCACCGAGACGTCGAGCGGGACGGAGAGGTCGGCGGCGCCGCCCATCTCCTCGCGGACCAGCGCCTCGACCTCCTCCCGCTCCCCTTCGGCGATCTCCAGCACGAGTTCGTCATGGACCTGCAGCAGCATGCGGGACGCCAGTCCGCGCTTCGTCAGCGCGTCGTCGACGCCGAGCATCGCCTTCTTGATGATGTCCGCGGCGGAGCCCTGGATGGGCGCGTTGAGGGCCGCGCGTTCGGCCATCTCCCGCAGCTGGCGGTTGTCGCTCGACAGGTCCGGCAGGTAGCGGCGCCGCCCCTCGATGGTGGAGGTGAAGCCGTCCTTGCGGGCCTGCTCGACGATGCCCCGCAGGTAGTCGCGCACCGCGCCGAAGCGTTCGAAGTAGTCGCGCATGAGCGTGCGCGCCTCGTCCACGGAGACGTTGAGCTGCTTCGAGAGCCCGAACGAGCTCAGCCCGTACACGAGCCCGTAGGACATCGCCTTGACCTTCGAGCGCATGGCGCTGGTGACCTCCTCGGGCGCGACGCCGAAGATGTGCGAACCGACGAACCGGTGCAGGTCCTCGCCCTCCTGGAACGCCGAGATGAGCCCCTCGTCGCCGGAGAGGTGCGCCATGATGCGCATCTCGATCTGGGAGTAGTCGGCCGTCATCAGGCTCTCGTACTTCTCGCCGTTCCGGCCCTGTCCGACGACGAACACCTCGCGGATGCGGCGCCCCTCGTCCGAGCGCACCGGGATGTTCTGCAGGTTCGGGTTCGTCGAGGACAGCCGGCCGGTCGCCGCGATGGTCTGCAGGTAGGTGGTGTGGATGCGGCCGTCGTCCCCCACCGCCTTCCGCAGGCCCTCCACGGTCTGGCGCAGCTTCATGGCGTCGCGGTAGGCGAGCAGCTGCTCGAGGAACGGGTGACCCGTCTTGGCGATGAGGTCGGTCAGGGCGTCGGCGTCCGTGGAGAACCCGGTCTTGATCTTCTTGGTCTTCGGCAGCCCGAGCTCGTCGAACAGGACGATCTGCAGCTGCTTGGGCGAGCCGAGATTGATCTCCTTGCCGATGATCCGGTAGGCCTCCGCGCCCGCGGCGCTGATCGTCTTCGAGAAGTCGTCGTACAACCGGTCCAGGCCCTCGACGGAGACGGCGACGCCGGTGAGTTCCATGCGGGCGAGCACTTCGGCGAGCGGCAGTTCTAGTCCGCCGAGGAGCTGGTTCGCCCCGCGCTCCACGAGCTGCCCGGCGAAGTGCTCGCTGAGGCGCAGGGCGGCGTAGGCCGCCACCACGGCCGGCGACGCGACGTCGTTGCCGCCGAGGTCGAGGGCCTGCTGTCCCGAGGAGTCGGTGGCGGACGCCGTGATGGACAGGCGCAGGTGGTACTGGGCGAGATCCGCGAGGTCGTAGCTGCGGCGATCGGGCTGGATGAGGTACCCGGAGATCGCGGTGTCGTCGATCTCCCCCGCGAGCAGGAAGCCGCGGGCGGAGAGCAGCTTGGACACGGTCTTGAAGTCGTGCACGATCTTGGGCGCATCCCGGTCCGACAGCCAGGCGCCCAGCACCTGCTCGGCGTCGGCGTCGAGCGGTTCGAGCGGGATGAAGGCGGCGTGGAGGCTGGTGACGACGGCGAGCCCGACGACGTCGGTGGCGCCCGCCGTCGTCTCCGTCGCCGGCGCGACCGAGGCCTGCGCCTGGTTGGTGGCGTTGAACCAGTGGGTCAGGCCGGCGGCGTCCTGGAGGACCTCGTGAGCGGGCGCGTGCTGCTCATCCGCCTCGTCCTCGGTCTCCTCCTCCCCGAAGAGGTCGAACAGGCGCTTGCGCAGCGTGTTGAACTGCAGCGCGTCGAAGAGGTCCTCGACGGCGGAGCGGTCCGGGTGCTGCGAGACCATCGCCGCCAGGTCCACGGGCAGGTCGAGGTCCGTGAGCAGGCGGTTCAGGCGCCGATTCCGCTTCACGTCCTCGATGTTGGCACGCAGCGAATCCCCGACCTTGCCGCCGATCTTGTCCAGGTTCTCGAGGATGCCCTCGAGGCCGCCGTACAGCTTGATCCACTTGGCCGCCGTCTTCGGGCCGACCCCCGGCACGCCGGGCAGGTTGTCGGCGCTCTCCCCCACCAGCGCGGCGAGGTCCGAGTACTGGTGCGGCGGGACGAAGTACTTCTCCTCGATGGCCTGCGCGTCCATCTGCGGGATGTTGGTCACGCCCTGTTTCGGGTACAGCACGGTGACGCGGTCGTTGACGAGCTGGAAGGCGTCGCGGTCACCGCTGACCACCTGGACGTCCCAGTCGGCGGCCGCCGCCTGGCTGGCGAGCGTGGCGAGGATGTCGTCGGCCTCGTACCCGTCCATCGAGATGGTGGGGATGCGCATGGCCTCCATGACCTTGATGATGAGGTCCACCTGCCCGTGGAACTCCTCGGGCGTCTTGGAGCGGCCGGCCTTGTACTCCGTGTACTCCTCCGACCGGAAGGTGGGGGTGTCGAGGTCGAAGGCCACCGCGACGTGGCTGGGCTGCTGGTCCTTGATGAGGTTGATGAGCATCGCCGTGAAGCCGTACACGGCGTTCGTGTGCTGGCCGGTATCGGTCGAGAAGTTCTCGGGCGGCAGGGCGTAGAAGGCGCGGAACGCCATGGAGTGGCCGTCGATGACGAGGAGCCTGTTGCGTGAGCCGTCGCTGCGGCGGCCGGGATCCTGCGCGCCTGCCGCCGTCGGGGATGCTGCTGTGGGTGCCTCCGCGGCGCCGTCGGCGGGAGGGGCGATGGTCAGGGTGGCAGCAGGTTTGGTTGTTTCACTCACAGGTGCCAGCCTAGTTCCCATGACAGACAACCGCACCCGACCCGACGCCGTCCAGCCACCGTCCAAGGAGCGTCTGGCCGAACTGGTCGCCGCCGGTATCCCTGCCGGGATGCACGGCTGGCTGGGTCGCTACGGGGTGGGCGCCCTCACCGTGAAGATGGGCATCGTCTTCTCCGAGATGAGCGCCGAGCGCATGGTCGCCACGATGCCGGTCGAGGGCAACCAGCAGGTGGCCGGCATCCTGCACGGCGGCGCCCATGTGGTGCTCGCGGAGACCCTCGGCTCGTTCGCGGCCGGGCTCCATGCCGGCCCGGGCAGGCACGCCGTGGGCATCGAGGTCGGCGCGACCCACCACCGCAGCGCGGACTCCGGGCTCGTGACCGGCACCGCCACGGCCATCCACCTCGGGAGGACCCTGACCACGCACGAGGTGGTGATGACGGACGAGCAGGGCCGCAGGCTCTCCACGGCCCGCATCACGAACATGATCCGCGACGACCGCGGCTGAGCGGTGCACCCCGGCGTCCTCCGGATGACCTGCAGGGAGCATCCAGCAGACGCCCAGCCGGGGCTCGGATACTGAGGGAAGCACGACGGCACCCGGCTCGATCGGGACGGCCGACGTCGCAGAAGGACGAGGATGCGCCTGCACCAGCACGACGACGGACCCCCGGAAGCGCGGCACCCTCGCGGCGCCGCGCTCCGAGCCGGGGTGGCGCCCTTCCGGTCGTGGGCGGCATCGCTGGCGCATCGGGCGCCGCTCACCCTGTCCGTCCTCGCGGCTCTCTGGATCCTCGGACTTGGAACGGGATCGCTGCCGAACGGCCCCCCGACCGCACTCGCGCCGTCGGTCCTGTTCAACCCCGGGTCCATCGCGCAGAATCCGCTCGCACTCGTCCTGTCGCTCGCCTGGGCCCCCGACGCGGGCGCCTATCTGGGGTCGAGCGCGGCACTCCTGACCCTCGGGGTCTTCGCGGAAAGCCGTCTCGGGACGTCCCGGTTCGCCGCCACCGTCGTCGCCACGCATCTCCTGGCACTGCTCGGGTCCCTGGTGGTCGGCGCTGCGGTGGCACCGCTGTTCCCGCGCTGGGCGGCGCTCTTCGTCACGTCGGAGCTCGGCGGACCGGCCGTGGGACTGCTCGGGGCGGCCATGGCGGCGACCGCGGACCTGGGACCCCTCTGGCGCCGTCGGCTCAGGATCCTGGGCGTGCTCCTGCCCCTGACCCTCGTCCTCTACAACGGCGCACTGCTGTCGGTAGCGCTGCTCACGGCGGCGCTGATCGGTCTCGCCGCCGGACCGGTGCTGCTCCGACATCGGGTGCGCCACGCGGCCGCGCCCTCGATCCGGGAGTCCCGCGTCCTCGTCGCGCTCATCTGCGCCGCCGTCGCCGTCGGACCCGTGCTGGCCGCCCTGTCCCCCCACGCCACCGGTCCATTCGCCGTCCTCGGCTTCCTCTTCACCTCCGTGGAAGGAGCGACGCCCGAGGCCGTGCGGGCGGTGTGCGAGCCGGGCGGCGTGGTGCGCGAATGCGCGGAGGCCAAGCTGCAGGCCCGGGCCGGTCTCGGCGGGGTCGTGATGTCCTGCCTGCCGTCCGTGCTGCTGCTCGTCCTCGCCGACGGTCTGCGCCGTGGTCGCCGTTTCGCCTGGGCGGGGACCATCGTGGTGCAACTGGGCCTCGCGCTGCTCTCGGTCCAGACGTTCGTGACGTTCCTGCGGCACGGCGCGAGCGGCGACCTCGCGCCCCTGCTGGCGGGTGCCCGGCCTGAACGCGTCATCGTCGACCTGGTCGTGCCCGCGCTGCAGCCCGTCGTGATCGTGATCCTCCTCGTCGTCGTCCGGCGCCTCTTCACCCTCCGCGCGGCGCCCGGCACCTACCGGTCCATCGCGCTGCGGATGGGCGGGGCCCTCGTCCTCGCCTCGGTCGCCTACCTCGGGCTCGGCCTCGCTATCGCCGACCAATTCAGTCCCGTCGCCACGCTGCCGGCCCTCGTGGCCGACTTCCCCCAGCGGCTCCTGCCCATCGCGGTCACACTCCATGTATACCCGGCGTTCCTGCCGTCGGCCAGCGCCGCGATCCTCCTGTACGAGTGGATCGGCATCGCCTTCTGGGGCGTCGTCGCGGTGCTCCTCCTGAGGTCGTTCCGGTCCGTGCGGCGCAGCGCGGACGACGCCGACCGCGACAGGGCGCGTCCCATCGCCGCACGGGACGGCAGGGGTTCCATGACCTGGATGGGTCTGTGGCCCGGCAATTCCTACTGGTTCGATCACACCTCCTACGTCCCGTACCGCGTCGTCTCGGGCGTCGCGCTCACCCTGGCCGGGCCGGTCGGTCCCCGCGCCGACACGGAGCGTGCGCTTCGCGGCTTCTCCGACCACTGCGCCGCGCAGGGCTGGACGCCGTGCTTCTACTCGGTCACCGGCGAGGTCGCCGACCGGTTGGGGCGCGTGGGATTCCGCCGACTGCAGGTCGCCGAGGAGACGGTCATGGACCTCGGCGACCTCGCGTTCACCGGCAAGAGGTTCCAGGACATCCGGACCTCCCTCAACCAGGCCCGGAAGAACGGCGTCCACGCAGAATGGCTGGATACCCGGCGGATCCCGCTGGTGATCCTCGACCAGATCCGCAGCATCTCGGAGGAGTGGGTGGCGGACAAGTCGCTCCCCGAGATGGGATTCACCCTCGGCGGCATCGACGAGCTGCTCGACCCGGCAGTGCGCTGCTCCGTCATCATCGACGCCGACCGCACCGTCCACGCGGTGGCCTCCTGGCTGCCCATCCACGACGACGGCCGGGTGACGGGCTGGACACTCGACTTCATGCGCCGCCGCAGCTCCGGCTTCAAGCGAAGCATCGAGGTCCTCATCGCGCAGGCCGCACTCGACCTCCAGGCGGAGGGCTACAGCGAGCTGAGTCTGTCCGGAGCCCCCCTGGCCCGGGCGGACGGCAAGGACACGTCCCCGTCCGCCGTCGACGCACTCGACCGGGTCCTGGGATTCATCGGCCGGGCGCTCGAACCGGTCTACGGATTCCGGTCGCTCTTCGCCTTCAAGTCCAAGTTCGGGCCCCGTTACGTCCCGCTGTACCTGTGCTATCAGGACCCCGCAAGCCTGCCGGCGATCGGACAGGCCATCACCAGGGCCTACGCCCCGGACGTGGCGATCGGCGACGTGTGGCGGCTCATCACGGCGCTGACGCGGCGGACGAAGCGTACGACGACGGCGGCAACCGGCGCATCGTCGAAAGGAACGGAGAAGCCGCGGTGAATCCCCTCGACTGGAACCTCATCGGCAGCCCTGCGATCGCGGTGTTCGCGGTCCTCGGTGGTGCCGCCCTGCTGTGGCTCGGCGTCGGGCCTCGCCGCTACCTGCTCCGCTCGACGCTCCCTGCCCTGCTGGGCGGTGCGATCGGCGGGCTCGCCCTGTGGTTCGTCGCGGAGAAGGCGATGAACCTCTGGGGGGCGCCGCAGCCCGTGTGGTTCTACGTCCTCGGCGGGCTCGGGATCACCGCCGTCCTGCTGGCCGCGCGCAGGGTCCGCGTGTCGCCCCGCTGGTGGAAGCGCAGCCTCACCGTGATCGCGCCCATGGTGGTCCTCGCCGCGGCAGCCGGCGGCGTGAACGCCTATTTCGGCTCCTTCCCGACGCTGCGCGCGGTCGCCGGGGGCCAGGACATCCCGGTACTGGGGGCGATCGCGACCCCGACGGACACCGGGCCCGTCACGACGCCGGCCGACTGGACCGCGCCCGCCGACATGCCGGCCGAGGGCAAGGTCTACCAGGCCACGATCCCGGGGACGGTCTCCGGCGTGAAGACCAGACCCGCCTACGTCTACCTGCCACCGGCCTACCTGGCGTCGACCCCGGCCAATGTCCCCGTCCTGGTCCTGATCCACGGCGACCCCGGTGGTCCGGGTGACTGGATCACCGCCGGCCGGCTCCCGGCCGTGATGGACGCCTACGCCTCAGCGCACGAAGGGCTCGCGCCGATCGTCGTGATGCCGGACTCGACCGCCGGCACGGGGCCGACGCCGTCGCTGTGCCTGGACAGCAACTACGGCCGTGCCGGCACCTACCTCGCCGTCGACGTCCCCACATGGGTGAAGGACACGCTGAAGGCGGGGACGCACGCCGCAACAGACTGGGCGGTCGGCGGGTTCTCCTACGGGGGGACCTGCGCCCTGACCCTCGCGACCGGGCATCCCGCCAGCTATCCGACGTTCCTCGACATCTCCGGGGAGGACAAGCCGACGATCGGGGCCGGCCAGGACGCCCTCATCCGCAACTACTTCTCGGGGGATGCCGCGGCCTTCGCCGCCCAGAACCCCCTGGACATCATCCGGTCCACGCCCCTGCCGGGCACCGCCGGCACCATCACCGTGGGCGCCGACGACAGCTTCTACCGCCCGCAGGGCGAAGAGGTGGCCGCCGCGCTGAAGAAGGCCGGTGTGGAGGTCCGTCTGCAGACCGTTCCGGGCGGGCACACCTGGGAGGCCTGGAAGGCGGGACTGCAGGACAACGTGGACTGGCTGATGACGCGCTACGGCGTCCTGCCCGGGTGACACCGGGGCGTCGGCACGGCGCCACCGGGTGGTGGCGTGCCGACTCAGGCCTGCTGCGCCGCGAGCCCCTCCTGGATGTGCCGGCGCAGGTCGGCCGGACGGAACGGTTTGCGCAGGTAGCGGTCGGCGCCGGCGTCGTAGCCGCGCTTCTCGTCGGACGGGTCGGCGCGCGCGGTCAGCATGACGATGAACGTCGTGGAGAAGCGACGGATCCGTCCCGCCACCTCGAATCCGTCGATATCCGGCAGCCCGACGTCGAGGGTGACGACGTCGGGCCTGATCCGGCGGACCATCTCCACGCCGGCCAGGCCCGCGGGCGCGGTGTGCACCCGGAAGCCCGATCCCGTCAGGACGGTGTGCAGCAGATCCCGGACGTCGTCGTCGTCCTCGATGACCACGGCGGTGCGGGGGAGATCTGTGGCGGTCATTCCCCGAGTTTACTCCGGCGAGGTGCCGCATCCGGCGCCGCCATAGGGTCAGTCCCGGTGTCGCGCACGGCTCGGCTGCACCCTCATGGGCTCACCGGGCATCTTCGGGAAGTCCGGCGGGAACGGGAGCTCGCCGAGGCCGTTCCCGATGTCGCGGTCCCACCAGCCGCGGAGTGCGTCGATGCTGCCCGGCTCGGCGTGCAGGTCCTCCCACGGGTCGCCGACCGTCCTCAGCCGGTCCGGGACCGTCGCGATCGTGAAGGCGGCGGGGTCGACGTCGTCCAGCTCGTCCCAGGTCACCGGGCAGGACACCGGGGCGTGGGGCAGGGCCCGCGGACTGTAGGCGCCGGCCATGGTGCGGTCGCGGTTCGCCTGGTTGTAGTCCACGAAGATGCGCGCCCCGCGCTCTTCCTTCCACCAGGCCGTGGTCACCTCCTCCGGCATGCGGCGCTCGAGCTCGCGTCCGGCGGCGATGACGGCATGGCGGACCTCGAGGAACTCGTGGACCGGTGCGATCGGGGCGAAGACGTGCAGGCCGCGGTTGCCGGAGGTCTTCACGAAGGAGTTCAGGCCCGCCTCGCCGAGGACGGCCCGCAGGGCATGGGCGGCGGCGACGACGTCGGCGAAAGTGGTGCCCGGCTGGGGATCGAGATCGATGCGCAGCTCGTCGGGCAGGTCCGGCGCCTCGGCCCGGGAGGCCCACGGGTGGAAGACGACGGTGTTCATCTGGGCCGCCCAGACCGCGGACGCGGGCTCGTCGAGGACGAGCTGCGGGTGCGAGCGTCCACTGGGATAGGTCACCACGACGCTGCGCACGTACCCGGGAGCCCCCTTGGGCGGGTTCTTGCTGAAGAAGAAGTCGCCGTCCACGTCGCCGCCGAAGCGCTGCAGCGACACGGGGCGGTCGCCGTTCGCCCTCAGGAACGCGGGCGCGACGCCCACGAGGTACCGTGCGAGGTCGAGCTTGGTCAGCCCGGCCTGGGGCCAGAGGACACGGGAGGGACTCGACAGCCGGACGGACCGCACGCCGTCCGGTCCGTCGACGTCGAGGATCATCGCTTCGCTGGCCATGGCCTCAATGTACCCCCGGCGTACCCTCCGGCGTCCGGGCGCGGGCAGCAGCCGGACGGGCGGGATCCGCAGAACGGGTCGGTCGGGCGTTCAGGGTTCCGTCGTGTGATCGCGGGACCCGCCGGCGGAGGCCTTCAGGACATGCAGCGTGTACGCAGGGCACATCGGATCGTCGACCAGCCGGACCAGCGGCCGGGCCGTCCAGACGCACGTGCAGCGGGTGGCACTCATCGGGGCTGCTTGCTCATGGGGGTATCGTCGCGCGCAGCGTCCGCGGAGAACAGCAGTGTGCTTGGGAAGGTTCCGGTGTTACGGAACGGCAGCAGACTGACGGTGCGGCCGTACACGAGACGAGGATACGGGTGCCCGAAGTGGGACTCGAACCCACACACCTCTCGATACTGCATTTTGAGTGCAGCGCGTCTGCCAATTCCGCCATTCGGGCCGTGCGTGCCACGGCCGCTGGCAGGAATGACTTCCTGGTCCGCCGGTGCGCGAATCCACTCTACATGCCGATAGGCTGTTTCCGGGCACGGAAGCAAGGCCTCCCCCGGACCCCCCGCAACGCCGTCATCATCAAGGAGCAACAGTGTCTGAACCCACCGAATCCACGCCCGCCGGACCCGCACGCCGGGTCATCGTGGCCGAGGACGAGACGCTCATCCGGCTCGACATCATCGAGATCCTGCGTGGGGAGGGCTACGAGGTCGTGGCCGAGGCCGACAACGGCGAGAAGGCCGTCGCGCTCGCCCAGGAACACAAGCCGGACCTGGTGCTCATGGATGTGAAGATGCCCGTCATGGACGGCATCACCGCCGCGGAGCAGATCGTCAAGGCGCGCATCGCACCCGTGGTCCTGCTCACCGCGTTCAGCCAGAAGGAGCTCATCGAGCGGGCGCGGGACGCCGGCGCCATGGCCTACGTGGTCAAACCCTTCACCCCCGCCGACCTCATCCCGGCCATCGAGATCGCGATGTCGCGGCACGAGGAGATCAAGGCCCTCGAGGCGGAGGTGACCGACCTGCAGGAGCAGTTCGCCACCCGCAAGCTCGTCGAGCGCGCCAAGAGCCTCCTGACCACCAAGATGGGCCTCACCGAGCCCGAGGCCTTCCGCTGGATCCAGAAGACGTCCATGGACCGCCGCCTGAGCATGCGCGAGGTCGCCGAGACGATCATCAACCAGGTCAACTGAGGGCCCGGTCGGCAACCCCGGCCCGGACACGACGACGAAAGGACCCCCACCCGGCACGGGTGGGGGTCCTTTCGTCTGTCCTGCGGGTCAGGCTACTTCTTCTTGAGCGGCCAGGGGCCGACACCTTCCTTGATGTAGGACGTGTGGTCCTCGGGGAGCTGACCGGCGTCCGTGATGTCGCCGACGCGGTGGACCTTGAGGGAGTTGGTCGACCCGGCCTGCCCGGGAGGGGAACCGGCGGCGATCACGACGAGGTCGTCCACCTCGACGAGGCCCTGCTCGAAGAGGACGCGGTCCACCTGCGCGGTCATTTGGTCGGTGTGCTCCACGAACGGGACGAGGCGGGGCTGGACGCCCCAGATGAGCGACATGGCGTTGAGCGTCGACTCCACCGGGGTGAACGCGACGACCGGCTTCTTGGGGCGCAGGCGGGAGAGGCGGCGCGCCGAGTCGCCGGACTGCGTGAAGGTGCAGATGTACTTCGCGTCGAGCTGGTCGGCGATCTCGACGGCGGCACGGGTGATGGCACCGCCGCGGGTCTTCGGCTTGCTGCCGAGCGGCGGCACCCGCTCGAGGCCGTGGCGCTCGGTGGACTCGATGATGTCCGCCATGGTGCGGACCGTCTCCATCGGGTACTTGCCCACGCTCGTCTCGCCCGAGAGCATGACGGCGTCCGCACCGTCGAGCACGGCGTTGGCGCAGTCGGAGGCCTCGGCGCGGGTGGGGCGCGGGTTGTCGATCATGGACTCGAGGACCTGCGTGGCGACGATGACGGGCTTCGCCCAGCGGCGGGCGAGTTCCACGGCGCGCTTCTGCACGATCGGGACGTCCTGCAGCGGCATCTCCACGCCGAGGTCCCCGCGGGCCACCATGATCGCGTCGAAGGCATCGATGATCTCTTCGAGGGCGTCGACGGCCTGCGGCTTCTCGATCTTGGCGATGACCGGGACGCGGCGTCCCTCCTCGTCCATGATCTCGTGGACACGCTTGACGTCGCCGGCGTCGCGGACGAAGGACAGCGCGACCATGTCGACGCCGGTCTGGAGGGCCCAGCGGAGATCGTCCTCGTCCTTCTCGCTGAGGGCGGGCACGTTGACGGCCACGCCGGGCAGGTTGATGCCCTTGTTGTTCGAGACCATGCCGCCGACGACGACCTCGGTGGTGACCTTCACGTCGTCGACCGCCGTCGCGCGCAGGGAGACCTTGCCGTCGTCGATGAGCAGCAGGTCGCCGACGCTGACGTCCTGCGGCAGTCCCTTGAACGTGGTGGAGGAGATCTCCTGGGTGCCCTCGATGTCCTCGATGGTGATGGTGAAGACGTCACCGCGGGCGAGCGCGTGCGGGCCGTCGAGGAACCGGCCGAGGCGGATCTTCGGGCCCTGGAGGTCCGCGAAGATGCCGACGGGGCGGCCGAGCTCCGCGGAGGCGCGGCGGACGTTCTCGTAGGTGCTGAGGTGCACGGCGTAGTCGCCGTGGCTCATGTTCATCCGGGCAACGTCGACGCCCGCCTCGAGCACGGCGAGCGTGTTCTCATAGCTGGCGATTGCGGGGCCGAATGTTGCAACGATTTTTGCGCGTCTCATGAAACCTAGCCTAGTCGTGTTGGTCGGGAGTGAGGTGGAGGAGCCGTTCAGAGGACGGCGATGGAACGGTCGCTCGGCGCGACGGGCGCGGGTAGCCTTGTGGACCCCATGAGCCACTGGTCCACCGCGGCTGCACAGGCGCGGCCTTCGGCGATGGCCCAGACGATCAGCGACTGGCCCCGGCCGGCGTCGCCCGCCGAGAAGACGCCGGGCGCGTTGGTCATGTAGTAACCGTCACGCGCCAGGTTCCCGCGATCGTCGAACTCGGCCTGGACCTGCTCGGTGATGCCCGCCGGCTCGGCGCCCGTGAAACCGAGCGAGAGGAACACGAGGTCCGCGGGGATCTCGCGCTCCGAGCCTGCCTTCGGGACGCGGCGGCCGTCGACGAACTCGGTCTCCGCGACCTTGATGCCGCGCAGCACCCCGTTCTCTCCGACGAACTCGACGGTGGAGGCGAGGAAGCGGCGCTCCCCGCCCTCCTCGTGGGCGCTGGCGATGTCGAAGAGCGTGGGGAACGTGGGCCACGGCTGGTCGGGACGCCGCTCGGTGGACGGCTGCTGGCCGATGGCGAGCGTCGTGACGGATGCCGCCTTCTGGCGGTGCGCGGTGCCGAGGCAGTCCGCCCCGGTGTCGCCGCCCCCGAGGATGACGACATGCTTGCCCTCGGCGTGGATCTGCTCGTCGACCCGCTCGCCGGCGACCACGCGGTTGGCCTGCACGAGGTAGTCCATCGCGAAGTGCACCCCGGCGAGGTCCCGCCCGGGAACGGACAGGTCGCGCGGCACGGTGGCGCCGGTGGCGACGATCACGGCGTCGTAGCGCCGCTTGAGCTGACCCCAGCTGATGTCCTTGCCCACATCCACGCCGGTGCGGAAGCGCGTCCCCTCGGCCTTCATCTGGTCCAGGCGCCGCTCGAGGTGGATCTTCTCCATCTTGAAGTCGGGGATGCCGTAGCGCAGCAGGCCGCCGATGCGGTCGTCGCGCTCGTACACCGCCACGGTGTGGCCGGTCCGGGTGAGCTGCTGCGCGGCAGCGAGGCCTGCGGGTCCGGATCCGACGACGGCGATGGTGCGCCCCGTGAGGCGCTCCGGCGGGTGCGGTTCCACCCAGCCCTCCTCGAACGCCAGGTCGGCGATCGACACCTCGACCTGCTTGATCGTGACCGGTTCCTGGTTGATGCCGAGCACGCACGACGACTCGCACGGTGCCGGGCAGAGCCTGCCGGTGAACTCGGGGAAGTTGTTCGTCGCGTGCAGCCGCTCGATCGCCTCGCGCCCCTTGTCACGGAACGTGAGGTCGTTCCACTCGGGGATGAGGTTGCCGAGCGGGCAGCCCTGGTGGCAGAACGGGATGCCGCAGTCCATGCAGCGGCCCGCCTGAGCCTTCAGGACGCCCTTCTCCTGCGCTTCGTACACTTCCTTCCAGTCCATGATGCGTACGGGGACCGGCCGGCGTGGCTGGGTCTGGCGCTCTCGCACCTTCAAGAATCCGCGTGGGTCAGCCACCGGTTACCTCCAGGATCTTGGTCCATGCCTCTTCGCCGTCGGGGTCGAGGCCCTGTTCGACGGCGGTGGCGCGGGCGTCCAGCACTGCGGCGTAATCGCGCGGCAGGACCTTGGTGAATCGTGCGATGGTGTCCTCGAAGGAGTCGAGGAGGCTCTCGGCGAGGTTCGACTCGGTCTCCTCGACATGCCGGATCAGCAGCTGCCGGACGATCTCGACGTCCTCGGCGTCGAGGCCCACGAGCAGAAGGTCTCCGTTCTCGAGGCTCTGCCGGTTGACCCGGGCGCGGTCGAGGTCCAGCACGAAGGCCGTGCCGCCGGACATGCCCGCCCCGAAGTTCCGGCCGGTCCGTCCGAGGATCAGGGCCTGGCCGCCGGTCATGTACTCGCAGCCGTGGTCGCCGATGCCCTCGGCGACGGCGGTGGCCCCGGAGTTGCGGACGAGGAAACGCTCCCCCACCTGGCCGCGCAGGAACATCTCACCGCTGGTGGCACCGTAGCCGATGACGTTACCGGCGATCACGTTGTGGTCCGCGCGGAACACGTTGGCGCGGTCCGGGCGCACGATGATGCGCCCGCCGGACAGCCCCTTGCCCACGTAGTCGTTGGAGTCCCCGAGGAGCCGCAGCGTGATGCCGGCGGGCAGGAAGGCGCCGAGCGACTGCCCGGCCTGGCCGGTGAGGGTGACGTCGATCGTGTTGGTGGGGAGGGTGTCCAGGCCGAAGGTGCGGGTGACCTCGTGGCCGAGCATGGTGCCCACCGCCCGGTCCGTGTTGACGACGTCCACCGAGATGCGCACGGGTGCGCGGTGCTGAAGCGCATCGGCGCTCATCTCGATGAGCTTGTTGTCGAAGTGCTGGTCCAGGTCGTGGTTCTGCTTGAGCATGTTCCGCATCGGCTCCGCCGAACCGAATTCGTTGCCGCGCAGGATCGGGTCGAGGTCCAGGCCGTCGGCCTTCCAGTGCTCGATCGCCGCCCGGGCGTCGAGGAGTTCGCTGTGGCCGATGGCCTCCTCGAGGGTCCGGAAGCCGAGCTCGGCGAGGAGCTCGCGGACCTCCTCGGCGATGAACTCGAAGAAGTTGACCACGAACTCCGGCTTGCCCGTGAAGCGACTGCGGAGTTCGGGGTTCTGGGTCGCGACACCGACGGGGCAGGTGTCCAGGTGGCAGACGCGCATCATGATGCAGCCGGAGACCACGAGCGGCGCCGTGGCGAAGCCGAACTCCTCGCCGCCCAGCAGCGCCGCGATGACGACGTCGCGCCCCGTCTTGAGCTGCCCGTCCACCTGGACCACCACGCGGTCGCGGAGGCCGTTGAGCATCAGCGTCTGCTGGGTCTCGGCCAGGCCGAGCTCCCACGGGATGCCGGCGTGCTTGAGCGAGTTGAGCGGGCTGGCACCGGTGCCGCCGTCGTGCCCGGACACCAGGACGACGTCGGCCTTGGCCTTCGTGACGCCCGCCGCGACCGTGCCGATGCCCACCTCGGAGACGAGCTTCACGTGGACGCGGGCGCTCGGGTTGGACCGCTTGAGGTCGTAGATGAGCTGGGCGAGGTCCTCGATCGAGTAGATGTCGTGGTGCGGCGGCGGGGAGATCAGGGCCACGCCGGGCGTGGAGTGCCGCGTCCGCGCGATCCACGGGTAGACCTTCTGGCTCATGAGCTGTCCGCCCTCGCCGGGCTTGGCCCCCTGCGCCATCTTGATCTGGATGTCGTCCGCGTTGGTCAGGTACAGGCTCGTGACGCCGAACCGGCCGGAGGCCACCTGCTTGATGGCGGAGCGCCGCTCCGGGTCCAGCAGGCGCTCGACGTCCTCGCCGCCCTCGCCCGTGTTCGACTTCGCGCCGAGGCGGTTCATCGCGATGGCGAGCGTCTCGTGGGCCTCCTGCGAGATGGAGCCGTAGCTCATGGCGCCGGTCGAGAAACGCTTCACGATCAACGAGACGGGCTCGACCTCGTCGATGCTGATCGGTTCGCGGGCGTCGCCGCGGAGCCGCAGCATCCCGCGCAGCGTCATGAGTTCCTTGGACTGGTCGTCGACGCCCCGGGTGTAGGCCTTGAAGATGTCGTACCGGCGCTCACGCGTGGCATGCTGCAGCCGGAAGACGGTCTCCGGGTTGAACAGGTGCGGCGGGCCCTCGCGGCGCCACTGGTACTCGCCGCCGTTGTCGAGGCCGCGATGCGGGTCCTCGATGCCGTCCTCGGGGTAGGCGCTGTCGTGCCGGGCCGCGGTCTCGGCGGCGACGACGTCCAGGCCGATCCCGCCGAGCTGGGTCTGGGTGCCGTGGAAGTACTCGTCCACGAGCTCCTGCGACAGTCCGAGCGCCTCGAAGGTCTGGGCCCCGCAGTAGGAGCTGACGGTGGAGATGCCCATCTTGGACATGATCTTCAGGACGCCCTTGCCGAGGCCCTTGATGAGGTGCGCGACGGCGGCCTCCGCGGTGACGCCGGTGATGTCGCCGTTGCGGACCAGTTCCTCGCAGCTCTCCATCGCCAGGTACGGGTTCACCGCGGAGGCGCCGTATCCGATCAGCACGGCGACGTGGTGGACCTCGCGGACGTCGCCGGCCTCGACCACGAGGGACGTCTTGGTGCGGGTGGCGCTCCGGAGGAGGTGATGGTGGACGGCGCTGGTCAGGAGCAGGGACGGGATGGGGGCCCACTGCGCGTTCGAGTCGCGGTCGGAGAGCACCACGTACTCGACGCCACGGTTCAGCGCGCTGGAGACCTGCTCGCAGATCTCCGAGAGGCGTGCGCGCAGGGCGGCCTCACCGCCGTCGTGCCGGTACAGCCCGCGGACACGGACGGTCAGCCGGTCGCCGTCGTCGGTCTCGAGGTTGGCGATCTTCGCCAGCTCGTCGTTGGTGATGACCGGGAACTTCAGGGCGATCTGCCGGGATCGGACGCGACCGGTGGACAGCAGGTTGCCGTCCGGGCCGATCGTGACGCCCATGGAGGTGACGAGCTCCTCGCGGATGGAGTCGAGCGGCGGGTTCGTGACCTGCGCGAAGGACTGCACGAAGTAGTCGAAGAGCAGGCGCGGGCGCTTGGACAGCACCGCGATGGGCGTGTCCGAGCCCATGGCGCCGAGGGGCTCTGCGGCGGTCTTCGCCATGGGACCGAGCAGGATGCGCAGTTCCTCCTGCGTGTAGCCGAACGTGCGCTGGCGACGGCTGATGGACGCCTTGGTGTGGACGACGTGCTCGCGCTCGGGGAGGTCCTCGAGCTGGATCAGGTTCTCCTTGACCCACTCGCCCCACGGGTTCGCAGCGGCGATCTCCGCCTTGATCTCCTGGTCTTCGATGAGGCGGCCAGCCTCGGTGTCGATGAGGAACATCTTGCCCGGCGAGACGCGGCCCTTGCGGACCACGCGGGAGGGTTCGACGTCGAGCACGCCCACCTCGGATGCGAGGATGACGAGGCCGTCCTCGGTGACCCAGTAGCGCGCGGGGCGCAGGCCGTTGCGGTCGAGGACGGCGCCGACGAGGCGGCCGTCCGTGAAGGACACGGCGGCGGGCCCGTCCCACGGCTCCATGAGCATGGAGTGGTACTGGTAGAAGGCACGGCGCGCCGGATCCATGGTGGCGTGGTTCTCCCACGCCTCCGGGATCATCATCATGATCGAATGCGTGATCGGGCGTCCGGACAGGGTCAGGAGCTCGGCCACCTCGTCGAACGTCGCCGAGTCCGAGGCGCCCGGGGTGCAGATGGGGTAGAGCTCCTCAGGGTCGTCCCCGAGCAGGGGATTGGACAGCTGCGACTGCCGCGCGCGCATCCAGTTGCGGTTGCCCTTCACCGTGTTGATCTCGCCGTTGTGGGCGATGGTGCGGAACGGCTGGGCGAGCGGCCACGAGGGGAAGGTGTTGGTGGAGAACCGCGAGTGGACGATGCCGAGGCAGGTCTTGAAGCGCTCGTCGGAGAGGTCGGGGTAGAACGGCTCGAGCTGCGCGGTGGTCAGCATGCCCTTGTAGACGATGGTCTTGGAGGACAGCGACGGGAAGTACACGCCGTACTTGTTCTGGGCGCGCTTCCGCACCCGGAACGCCCTCGCGTCGAGGTCCGACGCGATGCCGTCCGTCGGTGCGAGGAACAGCTGGACGAAGTGCGGCATGCAGGCGCGGGCCATCGCGCCGACGAGGTCGGCGACGATCGGCACGACCCGCCAGCCGAGCACCTCGAGGCCCTCGGCCTCGGCGAGCGATTCCAGCCCGGCGCGTGCGGTGGCCTGCTCCTTGCCCTCGGTGGGGAGGAAGGCGGTGCCGACGACGTAGGAGCCGGCGGGCGGCAGCCGGAAGTCGACGACGGCCCGGAAGAACTCGTCGGGGACCTGGGTCAGCAGGCCCGCGCCGTCGCCGGTGCCCTCATCCGCCCCGACGGCGCCGCGGTGTTCGAGGTTCCGCAGTGCGGTGAGGGCCGCGTCGACGATGTCGTGCCCGGGCTCTCCGCGCAGGGTCGCGATGACGGCGAGGCCGCACGCGTCCTTCTCGTTCTCGGGGTTGTAGAGACCGGAGGCCTCCGGGACGGACGCGAACCGTGTGAACGGCGAGGTCACGGCCTCGGGCGCGTCACCCGTCCCGGGCGTCGCCCGTGGTGCGGCCTCGGTCGGCTTTCCTGGCGTCAAAGCAGTCATCAGATAAGGATCCTTCCCCCATGATGGAGCGTCGGGAGGGGACAGCCTTGGCCCCGGGGCGCCGCTGTCAGGGAGCGGTCGCCGTCGTGTGTATCTCGAGTCCCACCACGTCCGCCGGCAGACCCGACGCTGTTGGCGGGCAAGCGCTGTGGGCGTCCGGCGCCTGTGGCGGCGATGCAGGTGCGGGTCCGGAGGGTGATCCGGCCGCCGCACCTGGGGTCCACAACGGTGTGGTGTTGCGTCCTTGAGGGGCGGTGGCCCGGGGACTGCAGTCGGGGACCGATTCCCGCGGCTCCGCTTGCGCGGGGCCCCGAGTACGCCGATCGTCTACTCAGGAGCCGTCTGTTTCGGACAGGTTACCACGGTCATTCCGCCCGCTTTGCCCCGTGTCCGAGGCGTGGCCACCTGTGGCTGAAGCGTTACGGGAGGTGCCTCGCGGGGCTGCTCCGGAGAGGCCCGTCGGGCCCGATCCGGCGGCCGGGCTCGGCTCAGCGGAGGCGTCCTCTCCCCCGGCGGGAGGCGTGCCGTCCGCCGTGTCGTCGGCCGTCGCGGCATCGCCGCCGGCACCGGTCCCGGCGCTGCTGTCGGCGTCGCCGTCCGAACCGGCGACGGCGGCCGGCTTCGGCTCACGACCTGGCAGGTAGACCGCCAGCTCCTCGACACGATCCCGCGTGACCGACAGGTAGACGAGGACGGCGACCGACACGAGGAACACGGCGATGCTCGTCCAGACGTTCAGGCGCTGGGTGATCCCGAAGAGCGTGATCATCTCGGCGTCGTCGATGCGGAGCGCCTCGATCCAGACGCGGCCGAGGGTGTAGTAGGCCGCGTAGAGCCAGAACATGCGGCCACCGCGCAGGGTGATCTTCCGCGAGAGCAGCAGCAGCAGGGCCACGCCGGCGAGGTTCCAGAGGAGCTCGTAGAGGAACGTGGGGTGGAACAGCGTGCCGGGTTCTGCGCCCCGCGGGAAGTTCGGGTTGTCGGCGTCGATCTCCAGGCCCCACGGCAGCGTGGTGGGACCACCGAACAGTTCCTGGTTGAACCAGTTGCCGAGGCGTCCGACGGCCTGGGCGAGCAGCACCCCGGGCGCGGCGGCGTCGGCGAAGGCGGAGAGCTTGACGCCGGCGCGGCGGGCGCCTATCCAGGCTCCGACGGCGCCGAGGGCGATCGCACCCCAGATCCCGAGGCCGCCCTGCCAGATCTGCGGGATGCGCGCGAGGTCCCCGTCCGGGCCGAAGTAGGCGTCCGGCGAGGAGAACACATGGTAGAGCCGCCCGCCGACGATGCCGAACGGGATGGCCCAGATGGCGATGTCCCACACGGCGTCCGCATGCCCGCCGAAGGACACGAAGCGCTTCTGCGTGAGGAGGAGCGCCAGGATGATGCCGGCGAGGATGCACAGGGCGTAGGCGTGGATGGTGATGGGGCCGAGGCTGAAGCTCGCCCATTCCGCGGGCGGGCTGGGGATCGACGCGGCGAGGCTTCCGCCGATCACGCGTGCGCCTTGCCCGTGCCGGTGCTCAGTTCGCGGGCGAGCTCGGCGACGGCGTCCACTCCGCCGTCGCGCAGGGCGGCGACGAGGGCGGTGCCCACGATCACGCCGTCGGAGTACGCGCCGATCTCGCGGACCTGGGCCGAGGACGAGACGCCGAGTCCCACGCAGACCCGCTCTGCTCCGGCGGCGTGCGCGGCGTCGACGACGGCCCGTGCTGCAGCGCCGACCGAGGTCCTCGCCCCGGTCACGCCCATCACGGACACGGCGTAGACGAATCCCCTGCTGGCGTCGACGGTGTTCTGCATGCGCTGCGGGGAGGTGGAGGGGGCCACGAGGAACACGCGGTCGAGGCCGAGTTCCTCGGAGACCGCGATCCACTCGGAGGCCTCGTCGGGGATGAGGTCCGGCGTGATGAGTCCGGCGCCGCCCGCTGCTGCAAGCCGCTCGGCGAACTCGCGGACGCCCATCCGCATGACCGGGTTCCAGTAGGTCATGACGAGGACGGCGGCGTCGGTCGCACTCGTGATGCCTGCGACGACGTCGAAGATGCGGGGGACGGTGAAGCCGTTGCCCAGCGCCTCGACCGTCGCCTCCTGGATGACGTGCCCGTCCATGACCGGGTCCGAGTACGGGATGCCGATCTCGATGAGGTCCACGCCGTTCTTCGCCATGGCGATGCCGGCGTCGATGGTGGTCTGGACGTCGGGGAAGCCAGCGGGCAGGTAGCCGATGAGCGCGGCGCGGCCCTCGCTGCGTGCCTTCTCGATGGCGGCCGCGGCCTTGGAGCCGGTGGCCGGTCCGGCCGAGGGACCGGTGGTGGGATGCGTGGTCACAGCTGTTCACCCTCCTGGGCGATTTCCTGCTCGGCACTGTCGTCCGGAAGGAGGTCGAAGTATTCGGCGGCGGTCGCCACGTCCTTGTCGCCGCGGCCCGAGAGGTTGATGACGACGATCTTGTCCGAACCCTTCTCCCCCGGTCCGAGGTCCGCCGCGAGGCGCAGGCCGACCTTCATGGCACCGGCGAGGGCGTGTGCGGTCTCGATGGCCGGGATGATGCCCTCGGTCTGGCTGAGGATCTTGAAGGCCTCCATCGCCTCGGCGTCGGTGATGGGCTCGTAGTGCGCCCGGCCGATGTCTGCGAGGTAGGCGTGTTCGGGGCCGACACCCGGGTAGTCGAGGCCCGCGGAGATGGAATGGGACTCCATCGTCTGGCCGTCCTCGTCCTGCATGAGGTAGGACCGTGCTCCGTGCAGCACCCCTGGGCGGCCCAGCGTGATGGTGGCCGCATGGCGGCCGGTCTCGACGCCGTCGCCGCCGGCCTCGAAGCCGTACAGGGCGACGTCGCGGTCGTCGAGGAAGCCGTGGAACATGCCGATGGCGTTGGAGCCGCCGCCGACGCACGCGCAGACGGCGTCGGGGAGCTTGCCCGTCTGTTCGAGGATCTGCTCCCTCGCCTCCTCACCGATGACCTCGTGGAAGTACCGCACCATGGACGGGAACGGATGGGCGCCCGCCGCGGTGCCGAGCAGGTAGTGCGTGGTCTCGACGTTCGCCACCCAGTCGCGCAGCGCCTCGTTGATGGCGTCCTTCAGGGTCTGGGAGCCGTTGGTCACGGGGATGACCGTCGCGCCGAGCAGCTGCATGCGCGCGACGTTCAGGGCCTGGCGGCGTGTGTCCTCCGCGCCCATGTAGACGACGCACTCGAGCCCCAGCAGGGCTGCCGCCGTCGCGCTGGCGACACCGTGCTGGCCGGCGCCGGTCTCGGCGATGACGCGGGTCTTGCCCATGCGCTTGGCGATCAGGGCCTGGCCCAGCACGTTGTTGATCTTGTGTGATCCGGTGTGGTTCAGGTCCTCACGCTTGAGGAAGATGCGCACGCCGCCGCAGTGCTCGGCGAAGCGCTGCGCCTCGGTCAGCAGGGAGGGACGGCCGGCGTAGTTCCTGTTCAGCTCGGCGACCTGCGCGGTGAACTCGGGATCGGCCTTGGCCTTGTCGAAGGTGTCCTGCAGTTCGTCGAGGGCGGCGATGAGCGACTCGGGCATCCAGCGGCCGCCGTACGAGCCGAAGTAGGGCCCGGGTGCGTGGCGGAGGCTCTCGTCATGGCTGAGGAATGCCTCGGCCGTCCCGGCGTCGATGGAGTCCTCGGCGTGCATGCCTGCGCCTTCGAGGCCCGTGTCCTGGTGCATATCGGTCATGACTTCAGCGTTCCTGTCCTGTTGGTCCTGACTCGGCCGGCGGTGCCACCCGGGTCCCTGGCGGACCGGGGGTGACCGGTCCGTGTGCTGCTCGCTGTCCTGTCCTGCGCGTCACACCGGCCTCGGGACCCTGCCGGGTCCCGGTGCGATCGGCGGGGGTCCGGCGTGTGGAGATCCGTCAGCCGTGTGCCGGCGTGTCCATGCCCTGCCAGGCCTCCATGCCCGCGCGCGTGAACCCGCCGATGGTCGCCGCCGGGTCGCTGTGGCGGACGAGGGCCTCCCCCACCAGGACGGCATGCGCACCGCTGGCAGCGTAGTCGGCGACGTCGGAGGCGTCGCGGACCCCTGATTCGGCGATGACGACCGTCCCCGACGGGATGAGGTGCGCCAGTTCCGCGAAGACTCCGCGGTGGATGTCGAGGGTCTTCAGGTTGCGGACGTTCACGCCGATGATCGCGGCGCCGGCGGCCACGGCCCGCCGTACTTCGTTGGCCGTGTGCGTCTCCACGATCGCGTGCATCCCGAGCCGGGTGGTGAGCGCGAGGAACGCGCCCAGGTCCTCGTCGGTGAGTGCCGCGACGATCAGCAGGACGACGTCGGCGCCGTGGGCGCGCGCCTCCCAGATCTGGTACTCGTCGACCGTGAAATCCTTACGGAGCACGGGGAGCGCCACCGCCGCGCGGACGGCGTCGAGGTCGGCGAGCGATCCGCCGAAGCGCCGCTGCTCGGTGAGCACGGAGATCACCGCCGCACCCCCCTGCTCGTATCGGGCCGCCAGTGCGGCCGGGTCCGCGATGTCCGCGAGGGCGCCCTTGGACGGGCTGCTGCGCTTCACCTCGGCGATGACCATCACGGTTCCGCCGCGTCCGGCACCGAGGGCCTCGAAGGCATCGAGCGGCGCCGGGGCCGCGAGGGCGGCCGCGCGCACGTCGTCGAGGGGCAGCGCGCGCCGGCGCTCCGCGAGGTCCTCGCGGACGCCGGCGATGATGTCGTCGAGGACCGTCATCTAGTGGCCGTTGTTCTTGAGCTTCGATCCACCCACGCCGTAGCCGATCTTGCGCATGATGAAACCGACGATCAGTCCGACGACCATGATCCCGATACCGCCCCAGAACAGGAGGGTCCCGAAGTCGTGGTTGCCCTCGGTGCTCGCGAGGATGTAGGCGAAGGATGCGATGGCGGCGCCGACCAGCATGATCAGCACGCAGGTCCACGCGGCGGGGCTGTTGCCGTGGCCGATCGTCTCGTCACCCATCTGGGCGTGGCTGGCCGGGGTGTTGCGGGTGGCGCTGGCGCGGGTCTCGGATGCCATGGGTAATCTCCTTCGAACGGGTCGTGTCCCATTCTGCCATTGATGGAGCGGCACGGCGGCACGCCGCGGGCTCCGGCAGGGCTGGTGGACGGGGCTGGTGGTCTGGTCATGGCGGGGTCTGCGTCCGGGCCCCACCGGGCCGGGATCCGCCGGCGGACCGCGTCGGGCCGGTGCTGCCGGTCAGCGCGTCGGGTCGTTGCCGCGCGAGAGCTCGTCCCAGCTGTCGATCTCATCGGCGTGCGCGCTCCCTCGCTGTGACCGCGCCGGTCGTTGCCCGGCCTGCTCGGGTTCCGGCTCGCCGGTCGAGGGGTCCATCCGGGGGTCCGTCGGAGAGCTCGGGGAGGCGTCCGGTGCCGTGCCCGGGTCGACGGCGGCGTCCGGACGGGCACCAGGCGTCGCATCCGGGGAGGCGTCCGTTGCCCCGGGCACGACGCCGGGCGGCACGTCGCCCGGCGAGGAAGCCGGCGCTCCGGGCTGCGCGCTTCCCGGGGCGGCGTGGACCGTGCGGGATGCCCCGGCGTCGTACCGCCGGTTGACTCCCCAGGTCCGCCCGGCGAGCACCACCCAGGCGGCGGCGAGCACCAGGAGGACCCCGGCCGCGGCGGCGAGCCAGGGCATGGCCGTGGACGCTGCGTCGGCTCCTGCCAGGCCGCTCACACCGATCGCCGTTCCCACGGCGGGTTCGGCGGCGGAGGAGGGATCCAGCGCGACTGCTGCGCTGGACATCGCGATGCCCACCCCCGAGAGGACGAGGATGACGGCGATGATCCAGCGGGCCACACGGCCGGCGATCGAGACGGCGAGGGCAGCGGCCAGCGCGACGAGGGCGAACGCCGTCACGGGCGTCGCCGCGTCGCTGCCGGCGATGGCGAGGTCGGGGGTCTGGACGGCGTCCTGCGGCAGGCGCACCGTGAGCCAGGTCTGCGTCGTCGTGCCGAACGCGATCAGCGCGAGCACGACGATCCCCAGTACGACGATGCCGCGGCGCGTGAAGCGACCCGCGGAGCTGCGCTCGGCGGCGCTCACAGGACGTCCGCCGTCGCCGGGCGCAGCCCGGCCGCGGTCAGCGCCGCCCGGAGCGGCGCCGCAGCCTTGTTGACCGTCTCGAGCGCCTCCGCCTCGAGCACGGAGTCGGCGACGATACCGCCGCCGGCCTGCACGTACGCCTTGCCGTCCCGCAGCAGGGCCGACCGGATGGCGATGGCCATGTCCATGTCGCCCGCGAAGTCCAGGTAGCCCACCACGCCACCGTAGATCCCGCGCCGGTGCGGTTCCACCTCGTCGATCAGGCGCAGGGCCCTCGGTTTCGGCGCTCCGGAGAGCGTGCCGGCCGGGAAGGTCGCCGCCAGGACGTCGTAGGCGCTCTTCGTCGGCGCGAGCCGACCGACCACCGTGGACACCAGGTGCATGATGTGGCTGAACTTCTCCACCTCCATGAACTGCGTGACGTCGACACTGCCCGGGGTGCACACCTTGGAGAGGTCGTTGCGGGCGAGGTCGACGAGCATGAGGTGCTCGGCCTTCTCCTTGGTGTCGGCGCGGAGTTCGACGGCCAGGTCGCGGTCCTCCTCCGTGGTCCTCCCCCGGGGCCGCGATCCGGCGATGGGATGGGTGATGACCTCGTCCCCGGTCACCGTGACGAGGGCCTCGGGCGAGCTGCCCACGATCGAATAGCCCCGCCCGTCGGCGTCCTCGAGGCTGAACAGGTACATGTAGGGGCTGGGGTTCGTGGTGCGCAGGATCCGGTAGACGTCCAGGGCGGAGGCGTCGCACTCGATCTCGAAGCGCCGGCTGATGACCACCTGGAAGACGTCGCCGTCGACGATTGCCCGCTTGCCGCGCTCGATCGCCGCCAGGTAGTCGGGCTGGAACCACGACTCGCGGACACGGTCCATCGACGCCTCGGCGCTCCGGGCGTCGGCCGCCATCACAGAGACGGCGAGCTCGGCGGGTGCGACGAGCTTCGCGAGCATCTCCTGGACACGTGCGACGGCGTCGTGCCAGGCCTCGTCGACGCGCTCGTCGGTGTTGTCGAAGTTGATCGCGTTGGCGACCAGGGTGAGGGAACCTGCCGAGTTGTCGTGGATGGCGAGGTCGGACACGAGGCACATCGCGAGCTCGGGCAGGAGGAGATCGTCCTCCGGGGGGCTCGTGAGCCGCTCCCAGTGCCGGACCGCCTCCCATCCCACGAAGCCGACCATCCCGGAGGTGAACGGGGGGAGGTCCTCGAAGCGTTCGGTCCGCAGCGCCTCGACCGTGAGGCGCAGGGCCTCGACGGGGTTCCCGCCGACGGGGACGCCGGCCGGGGGTTCACCCAGCCAGTGCGCCTGCCCGTCCCGCGTGGTGAGGGTGGCGCGCGAGTGCGAGCCGATGAAGGAGTACCGCGACCAGACCCCGCCGACGGCGGCGGATTCCATGAGGAATGTCCCGGGCTGCCCGGCGGCGAGCTTGCGGTAGATGCCGATCGGGGTGTGCGCGTCCGCGAGGACGGTCAGGTGCACGGGGACCACACGGCGGGCCCGGGCCAGCTCGCGGAATTCCTCGAGGGTGGGGCTGATCGTGCCCAGTTGCTGCATGGAGTCAGAGTCCTTCGGAGTCGGGACGATCGGCGGTCTCGACGGGCAGGGCCCTGCCGTCGAAGCATGTGCGGGTGCCCGTGTGGCACGCGGCGCCCTCCTGGTCCACGGTCACGAGCAGGGCGTCGCCGTCGCAGTCGAGGGCCACGCCCTTGACCCACTGCCGGTGCCCGGAGGTATCGCCCTTGCGCCAGTACTCCGCGCGGGACCGCGAGTAGAACGTCACGCGACCGGTGGCCAGGGTGCGCCGCAGCGCCTCCTCGTCCATCCAGCCGAGCATCAGCACCTCGAGGGTGTCGTACTGCTGGACGACGGCGGCGACGAGCCCGGCGTCGTCCTTCTTGAGCGCGCGGGCGATCGCGGGATCGAGGACGGGGCCGTCTCCCCCGGCGCCGGGGGCGATCGGATCGGCGGAGTCGGCGGAGGTGCCGGCGTGGTTCGGGGAGGAGGAAGAGGAGAGCATCAGTCCTGATTCTAGTGCGGGCGACGCACGAGCGGCGGAGGGCCCTGCCCCCGAGCGGGCCCTCCATGCTACTTTCAGCAGTGATGCACTACGTAACCCCGTCCCGCGAGGTCCTGGCCGAGACGCTCCTTGCAGCCGGCCCCGACGCCCCCACCCTGTGTGAGGGGTGGCAGACTCGCGATCTGGCAGCGCACCTCTACCTCCGGGAGCACCGGCCCGCCCTGGGTCTCGGGATGGTGATCCGGAAGCTCTCCCCCGTGACGGAGCGCGCCACGCGGGAGACGGCGGAACGGGCGGCCTCGCCCGCGGCCTACGAAGCCCTCGTGAGCCGCTTCCTGGCAGGCCCGCCCGCGCTGTCGCCGATGCGCGTCGGCGCGATCAACAGGAGCGCCAACCTGATCGAGTACTTCGTGCACACGGAGGACGTCCGTCGCGCCACGACGCGCTGGGCGCCACGGGCCCTCGACGTCGAGTACGCGAACGCCCTCTGGGAGGAACTCGTCAAGCGTGCGGCGTTCCTCTACCGGGGCGTGGACCTGGGGATCGTGCTGGTGCGCCCCGAGGGGGCCCGGCACGTCGCCAGGCGCGCACCGGTGTCGGTGGCGATCGTCGGCGACCCGGGTGAACTGCTCATGCACGCGCACGGACGCGGCCAGGCCCTGGTCACCTTCGAGGGTCAGCCGGACGCCGTCGCCCTGCTCCAGAGCGCCGACGTCGGCATCTGAGCCCCGGACCGGAGCCGGACGCCTCCCGGCGTCCGTACCCGGCACCCCTAGCGGACGGGGAAACCTGCTGCGCGGATGGCCGCCTTGACCTGTGCGATCGCGTCCACCGGGCCGAAGTGGAACACCGATGCGGCGAGCACCGCGTCGGCGCCGGCCGCCACCGCGGGCGGGAAGTGCTCCGGCTTACCCGCACCGCCCGAGGCGATCAGGGGCACCCCGACGGCAGCGCGCACGGCGCGGATGAGTTCCAGGTCGAAGCCCTCCTTGGTGCCGTCGGCGTCGATCGAGTTGAGCAGGATCTCCCCGACGCCGCGGTCCGCGGCCTCCTTCGCCCAGGCCACGGCGTCGATCCCCGTGCCCTTGCGGCCACCGTAGGTGGTGACCTCGAAACCGGACGGCGTGCGCGCGTCCCGCGTCCGCCGCGCGTCGAGGGACAGCACGAGGACCTGCGCGCCGAAGTGCGCGGTGATCTCGTCGATGACGGCGGGGCGGGCGACGGCGGCGGTGTTGATGGACGCCTTGTCCGCGCCGAAGCGCAGAAGGCGGTCGACGTCGGAGATCTCGCGGACTCCCCCGCCCACGGTGAGCGGGATGAAGACCTCCTCCGCGGTGCGGGCGACGACGTCGAACGTGGTCTCGCGGTTGCCCGAGGAGGCGGTGACGTCGAGGAAGGTCAGTTCGTCGGCGCCGGCCCGGTCGTACCGGTGCGCGAGCTCCACGGGGTCGCCGGCATCGCGCAGGTCCTCGAAGTTGATGCCCTTCACCACGCGCCCGGCGTCGACGTCGAGGCAGGGGATGACGCGGACTGCGACGGTCATGGCTGCCGTTCCCCTAGATCCGGCAGGCGTGGATGGTGCTGACGAGGATGGCGCGCGCGCCGAGCTCGTACAGCTCGTCCATGATCCGGTTGGTCTGGTGGCGCTTGACCATGGAACGGACGGCGACCCACTCGGAGTCGCGCAGCGGCGAGACCGTCGGGGATTCCAGACCCGGCGTCAGGGCCGCGGCCTCGTCCACGAGGTGCTTCCGGATGTCGTAGTCCATCATCACGTACTGGCGGGCCACGAGGACGCCCTGCAGGCGCCGCAGCAGCACGTCGAGGCCGGCGGGTGCCTCGGCGCCCGACCGGCCGATCAGCACGGCCTCGCTCTGCAGGATGGGCTCACCGAAGATCTCCATGCCGGCGGCGCGGAGCGTGCTGCCGGTCTCGACGACGTCGGCGATGGCGTCGGCCACGCCGAGGCGCACCGAGGACTCCACGGCGCCGTCGAGGCGCACGACCGATGCGGTGATGCCGCGCGCGGCGAGGTAGTCGTTCAGGAGTCCCTCGTAGCTGGTCGCCAGGCGTCGGCCCTCGAGCTGCTCCAGCGAGGAGAAGTCCCCGACGGGTCCGGCGAAGCGGAAGGTGGAGGCGCCGAAGCCGAGCTGCATGAGCTCCTCGGCCTTCACCTGGGCGTCGAGGAAGAGGTCGCGGCCGGTGATGCCGACGTCGAGCGTCCCCGAGCCCACGTACACCGCGATGTCACGCGGGCGCAGGAAGAAGAACTCGATCTCGTTCTCGGGGTCGACGAGCACCAGCTCGCGGGAGTCGCGGCGCTGGCGGTAGCCGGCCTCGGCGAGCATGGACGAGGCGGCCTCGGAGAGGGCGCCCTTGTTGGGGACTGCTACACGGAGCATGAGGGATCTTTCGCTGGTCGGGAGGACGGGACGGGCAGGAGCCGCGGGCGGGTGCGTGGGGCGCCCTGTGCGGCTACAGATGCTTGTAGACGTCCTCCAGCGTGAGTCCCTTCGCGATCATCAGGACCTGCAGGTGGTAGAGCAGCTGGGAGATCTCCTCCGCGGCGTCCTCGACGGACTCGTACTCGGCGGCCATCCACACCTCGGCGGCCTCTTCGACGACCTTCTTGCCGATGCCGTGCACGCCCGAGTCGAGCTCCGCCACGGTCCGCGAGCCCGTGGGGCGCTCGACCGCCTTCGCACTGAGTTCCTCGAACAGGGAATCAAAGGTTTTCACACCTCCTAGGTTATCGGCTCGCGCAGCCGCCGCCGCACGCGGGCCGGGCCCTGTGACGGACGCCTCCGTGCTCATCGCTCCGACGCGCGGAGCACGGCGGCCGTCGCCAGGGCGGCCGAGACGGCCTCGTGCCCCTTGTCCTCGGAGGAGCCCGGCAGTCCGGCCCGGTCCAGTCCCTGCTGCTCGGTGTCACACGTCAGCACCCCGAAGCCCACCGGTACCCCGGTGCGGACGCTGACGTCCGTGAGGCCCGACGTGGCCGCCTGGCACACGTACTCGAAGTGCGGCGTGCCGCCGCGGATCACGACGCCGAGGGCCGCGACGGCGTCGAACCGGGGCGCGAGGCGCGCGGCCGCGACGGGCAGTTCGAAGCTGCCGGGCACCCGGACCTCGGTGACCTCGGCGCCGGCCTCCGCCGCGGCGCGGCGGGCGCCGTCGAGCAGCCCGTCCATGATCTCGGTGTGCCAGCTCGCGGCGATGATCGCAAGGCGCAGGGGCGCGCCGTCCTGGGTGGACAGTGCGCTGATGTCGATGCTGGGTGCTCCGTGGCCGCTCATGGTTCTCCTTCGGTTCGTGTACTGCCGGGATGCTGCGGGTGCAGCAGGGTGTCCTGCGGGTCAGGCGCTGTCGCGGCGGTCCTCGCGTGCCCGGAGGTGCGCGACGAGGTCCTCGATCGAGACGAGGGGGAGTCCGTGCTCGTCGGCGAAGCGACGCAGCGCGGGCAGGCGCATCATGTCGCCGTCGTCGTGGACGAGTTCTGCGATGACGGCCGCCGGGCGCTTGCCGGCCAGGACGCTGAGTTCCACACCGGCCTCGGTGTGCCCTGGACGCTCGCGGACGCCGCCGGGCGCCGCCCTCAGCGGGAAGACGTGGCCCGGCCGGGTGAGGTCCAGGGGGCCGCTGCCCGGATCGGCCAGCACCTGCGCCGTGCGGGCGCGGTCCGCGGCGCTGATGCCGGTGCTCACGCCCGTCGCGGCGTCGCACGAGACCGTGTAGGCCGTGCCCTTCGAGTCCTCGTTGACCGCCGTCATGGGCGGCAGGAGCAGGCGGTCGGCGTCGTCGGACCGCAGCGGCACGCAGAGCACGCCCGACGTCCAGCGCACCGTCCAGCCGACGAGGGCGGGCGTCGCATCCTCCGCGGCGAAGACGATGTCGCCCTCGTTCTCGCGGTCCTCGTCGTCCACCACGACGACGGCGCGGCCGGCCGCGATGGCGGCGACGGCGTCGCCGATCGGATCGAGGCGCACCGGTGCGGTCCCCGTCACGGCGTGCCCCCGGCGGCCCGGTCCCGCCGGGCGTCCACGGCGGCGAAGCCGAGGAGGCGCTCGGCGTACTTCGCGAGCACGTCCATCTCGAGGTTCACCGGATCGCCGATCGCCTTCGCGCCGAGGCCGGTCTCCCGGAGGGTGGTCGGGATGAGCCCCACCTCGAACCACTGCTCGCCGTCCTCGGGGGGGCTCACCGCGGTGACGGTCAGGGAGACGCCGTCGATCGCGACGGACCCCTTCTCCGCGGCGTAGCGTCCCAGGGTGGCGGGCAGTCCGAAGCGGAGACGGTGCCAGGCGCCGAGATCCTCGCGCTCCAGCAGCTCGCCGATGCCGTCCACGTGGCCCTGGACCACATGGCCGTCGAGGCGCCCGCCGGCGGGGACGCATCGCTCGAGGTTGACGGGAGCGCCGGGCTGCAGCCCGCCCGTGGTGGTGCGGCGCAGGGTCTCCCCCATGACGTCGACGCCCACGCGGCCGCCGTCGAGCGTGACCGCCGTCAGGCAGACCCCGTTGACGGCGATGGAGGCGCCCGGGGCGAGGTCACGGCCGGTTCCGGGCGCCTCGAAGACGAGGAGCGCGCTCTCGCCGTCGGGCGTGACCTCCAGGGAGACCACGCTGCCCTGCTCGGACACTATTCCTGTGAACACTGGTACTTCCTTCGCGAGTGGTGGGCGGGTGTGCCGGGTCAAACGGCGGTCGGCGGTGGAGGCCCGAAGTGCAGCCTCACGTCGGGGCCGAACTGCCGGACGGCGGGACCGCCGGCGTCGTCCAGCGCCCAGCGGACGGCCTCGGCGAGGGTGCCGACGCCGAGGTCCGGGAAGGCGGGAGCCCCGTCGCCGAGGATCAGCGGCGCCACGTAGCTGAACAGCTCGTCCACCACCCCGGCCCGGAGGAACGCGGAGGCGACGCGCGGGCCGCCCTCGACGAGGATGTGCCGCACTCCCCTGGCGTGGAGCTCGCCGAGTGCCGCCTCCACGTCCCGGGTGGCCAGGTGGAGGAAGCCCTCGCCCCGCACCTGGGCGTCGTCGGGCACGGGGGTGTGCCCCAGGACGACGCGGAGGCCGGGGTTCTGCGCCGGCGCGGCCGGGCCGGCGTCGTCCTGCGCGGCCTGCGCGGAGCCGGCGCGGGCCGTGAGGCGCGGATCGTCGGTGAGGACGGTCCCGGTGCCGACGAGGACAGCGTCGGCGAGGGAGCGGATCCGGTGGCCGTCGGCGCGGGCGTCCGCGCCCGTGATCCACTGGCTGGAGCCGTCGCGGGCAGCCGCGCGCCCGTCGAGGGACTGGGCGGACTTGAGGGTGACGAAGGGGCGCCGCGCGAGGACGGACGCCGTCCAGCGCTGGTTGAGGTGCCGCGCACGGGCGGCCTCGAGGCCCGCGACGCAGTCCACGCCGGCGTCCCGCAACCGCCGGGCCCCACCGGCGGCGGCACCGTTGACGTCGTCCGCCGCGTACACCACGCGGGCGACGCCCGCGTCGATGAGTGCCTCGCTGCACGGACCGGTCCGGCCGGTGTGGTTGCACGGTTCCAGCGTCACGACCATGGTGGCGCCGCGCGGGTCGTTGCCGCGCCGGCGGGCATCGGCGAGGGCGGAGGGCTCGGCGTGCGGCGTGCCCGCCCCGCGGTGGTGGCCCTCACCGAGGACGGCGCCGTCGGCGGAGAGCAGGACGGCGCCCACCAGGGGGTTGGCGCCGCGCACCCCGCGGCCGGCGAGGTCGAGGGCGCGCAGCATGGCGGCTGCCTCCGCGGGGGTGGCCCGGGTGCCGGGGGTCGTGCTCATCGCAGCGTCGGATCCGGGAGGAGGGTTTCGATGCTCGGCTTCGCGGTGCGCTGGGCGCGTGCCCACACGAAGAAGCCGATGAGGGTGAACGCCCCGTAGAACACGTACATGAAGGCGCTGGCGTAGTAGCCCGCGCTGAACAGCAGGGGAACCCCGACGATGTCCACGGCGACCCACACGAGCCAGAACTCCACCCATCCCTTGGCCATGCCGTAGGTGGCGAGCAGGGACCCGACGAACGTCCAGGCGTCGGCCCAGACCGGCTCGTACGAGCCGAGCACGCGGAACAGGGGGGTCAGGGCGAAGGTACCGACGATCATGAACGAGACCATGCCGATGCGCGCCTTCGTCCCGGCCCAGCGTGGCTCGACGGCCTGGCCGCCGTGGTCGCGGCTGGCCCTCCACCGGCGCCACCCGTAGATCGAGACGGCGATGAACATGACCTGCCGGCCTGCCTGCCCCAGCAGGTTGGCGGCGCTCGCGGCGCCGAAGAGGGATCCGAGGAAGACGGTGAGGAGCAGCACATTGCCGATGATCCCGACAGGCCAGGCCCAGACGCGCCGGCGCATGCCTCCGAAGGCGCTGAGGAGACCGAAGATGTTGCCCACCACTTCGCGCAGCAGGACGGAACCGCTGCCTACGGGGATGCGGGCTTCGAAGAGCCACTGCAGAAAATCCATGCCGATCCTTCACCGGGTCGACGGCTCCGGGCAACGGCAGCAGAAGGGACGTCCCGCCGCGGCTCGTGCCACGACAGGTGCCGCAACCCGACGACGGGCAGCGGTGAGTCCCTGCTGTTCGTGCTTCTCCCATCCAGACTTTGACTGTCGGTCCCGGAATTCCACCGGCTCAACCGCCGCCATCCCGCGGGTGCGGGACGTTGGGCGGGTCGCGGACTATCACCGCCGGTTCGGACTTACACCGACCCCGGAGCACGTACTCCCCCGATTATTTCACAGCGCATCGGAACCCTCCGCCCAGCGGTCACAATTCGTCCGAGAGCGCAGGAGCCGTGCTGCCGGGCCCCTCCCGAGAGACCCCAGGACGCAGTGACGGCGGATGCGATGAACCCGCACCCGCCGGCGCTGCATTTTTGGGGAGAGGAGTGCGGATCAGCCCTCGGCGGCAGCCTTCGGCTTGGCGTCGACGCCGGCCTCCTTGCGCTGCTGCGCCGTGATCGGCGCGGGCGCCGCGGTCAGGGGGTCGAACCCGCCGCCCGACTTCGGGAACGCGATGACATCGCGGATGGAGTCAGTCCCCGCGAGGAGCGATACCACGCGGTCCCAGCCCAGGGCGATGCCGCCGTGCGGGGGCGCACCGTACTTGAAGCCCTCGAGCAGGAAGCCGAACTTCTCCTGCGCCTCCTCCTTGCCGAGGCCCATGACCGCGAAGACGCGCTCCTGCACGTCGCGCTGATGGATTCGGATGGACCCGCCGCCGAGCTCGTTGCCGTTGCAGACGATGTCGTAGGCGTACGCGACGGCGTTCTCCGGATCGGTGTCGAACGTGTCGAGGAACTCGGGCTTCGGGGAGGTGAAGGCGTGGTGGACGGCCGTCCACGCACCGCCTCCGACGGCGACGTCGCCCGCGGCGACGGCAGCGGAGGCCGGCTCGAACATGGGAGCGTCGACGACCCACACGAAGGCCCAGTCGCCCTCCTTGATGAGGCCCGTCCGTCGGCCGATCTCGACCCGGGCGGCACCGAGGATGGCGCGCGACGACGCACGGTCGCCGGCAGCGAAGAAGATGCAGTCCCCCGGGTTCGCGCCGGTCGCACCGGCCAGGCCCTCGCGCTCGGCGTCGGTGAGGTTCTTGGCGACGGGACCGCGCAGGCTGCCGTCGTCGTCGATCAGGACGTAGGCGAGGCCCTTGGCGCCGCGCTGCTTCGCCCACTCCTGCCAGGCGTCCAGCTGCCGGCGCGGCTGCGACGCGCCGCCGGGCATGACGACGGCTCCCACGTAGGGGGCCTTGAACACGCCGAACCCGGTGTCCCTGAAGAACTCGGTCAGTTCTGTCAGCTCGAGTCCGAAGCGGAGGTCGGGCTTGTCCGAGCCGTACCTCGCCATCGCCTCGGCGTAGGTCATGCGGCGGATCGGCAGGGGGATCTCGACGTCGATCAGCTTCCACAGCGCGGCGACGAGCTGCTCGCCGAGGGCGATGATGTCGTCCTCCTCGACGAAGCTCGCCTCGATGTCGAGCTGGGTGAACTCCGGCTGGCGGTCCGCACGGAAGTCCTCGTCCCGGTAGCAGCGTGCGAGCTGGTAGTACTTCTCGAAGCCGCCGACCTGCAGGAGCTGCTTGAACAGCTGCGGGGACTGCGGGAGGGCGTACCAGGAGCCGGGCGCGAGGCGCGCGGGCACCAGGAAGTCGCGGGCGCCCTCCGGGGTGGAGCGCGTCAGCGTGGGCGTCTCGATCTCGACGAACCCGTCCGCGTGCAGCAGTTCGCGCGCGATCCGGCTGGCCTCGGAACGGAGGCGCAGGTTCGCCTGGGGGCCCGGCCGCCGGAGGTCGAGGTAGCGGTGGCGCAGGCGCGCCTCCTCGCCCACCTCGACGTGCTCGTCGATCTGGAAGGGCAGGGGGTCCGAGGTGTTGAGGATGGTCACGGTGTCCGCGATGACCTCGATGGCGCCGCTGGGGAGGGCCGGGTTCTCGTTGCCCTCGGGGCGCTGCTGGACCTCGCCGACGATCTGGAGGACGTACTCGTTGCGCAGGGACGAGAACACGTCCTCCTCGCGGACCACGACCTGCGCGAAGCCGGAGGCGTCCCGGAGATCGAGGAACGCGACGCCGCCATGATCCCGGCGACGGGCGACCCATCCAGCCAAGGTGACCGTTTGTCCTACGTGCTCGGGCCGAAGCGAGCCGAGTTCATGCGTGCGGAGCACAGCATTCCTTCCCACAGATACGTTCGATGAGTCGCAGGCGAGCTTCGCCTGCCTAGAGTTGGTTCAAACCGGTCCAACTTTACCGGTCCGGCCCTGACCGGCCGGACAGCCTGGTCCGGAACCATCGAGGAGGACCATGACCGAGCAGCCGGGACTCCGCCGTGCGATGGGCGGCTTCGATGCCACCACGGTCGGCGTCGGCGCGATGATCGGCGCCGGCGCCTTCGTCGTCTTCTCCCCCGCCGGCGCCGCGGCCGGGGCGCTGCTCCCCGTCGCCGTGGTCATCGCCGGCTTCGTCGCCTACTGCAACGCCGCGGCGACGGCGTCGCTCGCCGTCCGCTACCCCTCCAGCGGCGGGACCTACGTCTACGGCAGGGAACAGCTCGGGCCCTGGCCCGGGTTCCTCGCCGGGTGGGGCTTCGTCACCGGCAAGCTGGCCTCCTGCGCGGCGATGGCCCTCACCTTCGGACTGTACGCCGCTCCGGGCGCGGAGAAGGCCGCCGCCGTGGCCGCCGTCGTCGGCCTGACGGTGGTGAACCTTCTCGGCGTGACGCGGACGGCCGTTGCGACGCGCGTGATCGTCTCGCTCGTCGTCCCCGTCCTGGCCTTCGTCATCGTCGTGGCCTTCACCGCCCCCGCAGCCCCCTCGACTGCCGGCGGCTCCGGTGGGTCGGGGGGCGCGGCCGGCGTCCTGCAGGCCGCGGCCCTGCTGTTCTTCGCGTTCGCCGGCTACGCACGCATCGCGACCATGGGCGAGGAGGTCCGGGAACCGCGCCGGAACATCCCGAGGGCGATCTTCGGCGCCCTCGGATTCACCCTCGTGCTGTACGTCCTGCTGGCGCTCTCGCTGCTCCATGCACTCGGCCCGGAGGCCCTCGCGGACTCGACGGCGCCGCTGCGGGACGTCGTCGACGCGGAGGCGCCGCCCGGCGGGGCCGCCGGAGTGCTCGGGACGGTGGTCACCGTGGCGGCGGCGCTGGCGAGCCTCGGTGCGCTGCTCGCCCTGATCGCCGGCGTGGGCCGCACGAGCCTGGCCATGGCCCGCACCGGGGACCTGCCGTCGGCGCTCTCCCGCATCTCGAGGCGCTTCGCGGTGCCCTGGGTGGCGGACGTCGCGACCGCCGCCGTCGTCGTGGTCCTGCTGCTCGCCACCGATGTCCTCACCGTCGTCGGGTTCTCGAGCTTCGGGGTGCTCGTGTACTACGCGATCGCGAACATCGCCGCCTTCACGCTCGCCGACCGGCAGTGGTACGCCCCGCGGTGGCTCAACGCCGTCGGGGCGGCGGCCTGCCTCGTGCTCGCGTTCACGCTGCCGGCGACGTCGGTGCTGACCATGCTCGCGGTGCTCGCCGCGGGAGTCGCCGTGCGGGCTGCCGTGCTCGTTCGCCGTCGTCGCCGGGACTGAAGCGTACGACCCCGACGCGCGGGCGACGGGTCGGTCAGGCCCTCGCGACGACGGGCCGGAGGTCGTCCGCGGGCGGGGTCCACGTGGCGGGGTCCGCCGCCACCTGGTCGCCCGACCGGATGTCCTTCACCTCGTGCGAGCCGTCGGCGGAGGTGAACCAGACGAACGGGATGCCGCGGCGGTCGGCGAACTTGATCTGCTTCCCGAACTTCTCGGCGCCGGCCGCCACCTCCGCGGAGATGCCGCGCTTCCGGAGCGCGGTCGCGACGTCCTGGGCCTGCGACCAGGCGTCGTCGTCCGCGAGCGTCACCAGGACCGCCGTCGGGACCGCGCGGGAGACCGTGGCGAAGCCCTGGCTGAGGATCCGCGAGACGATCCGGGTGACACCGATGGACAGCCCGACGCCGGGGAAGGTGCGGTTGCCCTTGCGGGCGAGCGAATCGTAGCGGCCGCCGGAGCAGATGGAGCCGAGACCCTCGTGCCCGTCGAGCACCGTCTCGTAGACGGTCCCGGTGTAGTAGTCGAGCCCCCGGGCGATGCTGAGGTCCGCGACCACCCGGCCCGGCGCACGCCGCGACGCCTCGCCGACGACCTGCCGGAGCTCCTCGAGTCCTTCCTCGAGGAGCTCGTTCGTGACGCCGAGATCACGGACACGGTCCACGAAGGAGGTGTCCGCGGTGCGGATGCCTGCCAGCTCGAGGGCCAGGCGCACCTGCTCCTCGTCTGCTCCGACCTCGTCGCGCAGCAGCGCGCCCACCTTGTCGGGGCCGATCTTCTCGAGCTTGTCGATGCTGCGCAGGACCGCCGCGGTGTCCTCGAGCCCGATCGCACGGTAGAACCCCTCCGCGAGCTTCCGGTTGTTGACGCGCAGCGTGAAGGCGGGGATCGGGAGGGCGCCGAGGGCCTCGACGACGGCGAGGGCGAGTTCGACGTCGTACCGGAACGGCAGGACGCCGTCGCCGACCACGTCGATGTCCGCCTGCGTGAACTCACGGGCGCGGCCCTCCTGGGGCCGCTCACCGCGCCAGCACTTCTGGATCTGGAACCGGCGGAAGGGGAAGGCCAGGTGGCCGGCGTTCTCGACGACGTAGCGTGCGAACGGCACGGTGAGGTCGTAGTGCAGGGCCAGACCGCTCTCCGAACTGGACGCCTCGTCGGCCTGCAGGCGGGAGACGGCGTAGACCTCCTTGTCGATCTCGCCCTTGCGGAGGAGGTGGTCCACGGTCTCGACCGCGCGTGTCTCGATGCTGGAGAACCCGTGCAGCTCGAACGTGCGCTGCAGCACCTCGAGCACGTGGAGCTCGATCAGGCGCTCCTCGGGGAGCCACTCAGGAAAGCCGGACAGTGATGCCTTGCGGGCCATTAGGGGGATCTCCTCGTGCGGGGTTTTCCGGTCCTCGCCCCGACGGCGGGACGATCCGGTTCTGCGGCCTCAATCCTAGGTGCCGGGTACCCTCCGCGGGAAAAGCGCGGGCCGGGCGGGTGCGGTTCGTCCAGCCCGGTGCGCCGGCCTCCCGCCATGCCGCGGAACGGGGGCCAGTGGGTAAAGTAGCCTCAGGGCAGGTTCCCGGTTTCAAGGTCGGGGCGGGGTGCGCAGCGAGGTCGGCCGGAAGGCCCTTGCCGCCGGACTCCGACCGGCATGACCGATAGACTCCTAGACCCTGCACGAAATGGCCCCGGCGTTGCTCACGGCCATCCGACGAGCGAAAGACTTCTAGCGGTGACAGACAGTCAGCAATCCGACGACACGACCATCGGCCAGGACTCGCAGCAGGATGCTGCGACGGGCGACGGCACCAACACACCATCCGTCGTGGCAGAGCCCGGCACGGCTGCGCAGGAACCAGTTGCAGAGGGGTCGACCGAGCAGGTCGAGCACCCGGACGCCGCGATAGCCGAGACGCCTGCCGAGGATGCGGCCGCTCCGACCATCGAGGCGCCAGCGGAGCACCCGGGCGCCGTAGCAGCCGAGGCGCCGGTCGAGCCCGCAGAGCCCGCCCAGCCTGCCGCCCCGTCGGACGCCGCAGCAGCCGAGGCGCCGGAAGAGTCTGCTGCACCCTCGGACGCCGCCCCTTCGGGCGTGCCGGTCGACACTCAGCCCCTCGCCGAGGAGGCGACGCCGCCCACCACGCCGCAGCCGACCGCGCCCCGCCCGCCGCTTCCCACGAAGATGGCACCGCGCCCGTTGAAGGCCCCCACGTCGGTGGCAGCCCCCGTCGCCCACAGCACGCCCCTCGCCGAAGCCGGCAGGTTCGCCCGCGTCGAGGAGGACGGCCACGTCTTCCTGCTCGTCGACGGCGAGGAGCACCCGGTCGGCCAGTACCCGGACGCGACGCGCGAGGAAGCCCTCGCCTACTTCGTGCGCAAGTACGACGACATCGTGAGCCAGGTGGCGCTCCTCGAGCAGCGGGTGCAGGTCAAGGCGCCGGCGTCGGACATGGCCAAGACGGCCAAGCACCTGCGCGCGCAGGTCGGCGAACGGAAGGTGGTCGGCGATGTCATCGCCCTCGAAACGCGCATCGACGCCCTGCTCGAGGCCATCGGCGGCCTCGAGAAGGCCGAGCGCGCCGTCCAGGACGAGCTGAAGGCCAAGGAACTCGCGGCGCGCGAGGCGATCGTCGCGGAAGCGGAGGAACTCGCGAACCGGGATCCCTCCACCGTGCAGTGGAAAGCCAGCAGCACCCGGATGAACGAGCTGTTCGAGCTCTGGAAGGCCGCCCAGAAGAACGGGCCGAGGCTGGGACGCGGCACGGAGGATTCGCTCTGGAAGCGCTTCCGGTCCGCCCGCACCATCTTCGACCGCCACCGCCGCGCCTACTTCTCGCAGCTGGACAGCGACAACGCCGAGGCCAAGCAGGCCAAGGAGGCGCTCATCAAGCGCGCCGAGCAGCTGTCCGGCTCGACCGACTGGGGCCAGACAGCGGCCGAGTACCGGCACCTGATGGACGAGTGGAAGGCGTCCAAGCGCGCCAGCCGCAAGGACGACGACGCCCTCTGGGCTCGCTTCCGTGCCGCCCAGGACCGCTTCTTCGAGGCGCGCAAGTCCGCGAACGAAGCCGTCGACGAGGAGTACGCAGGCAATCTCGTGGCCAAGGAGGCCCTGCTGCGGGAGGCCCAGCAGATCCTGCCGATCAGGGACCTCGCCACCGCGAAGAAGGCCCTGCAGTCCGTCCGCGACCGGTGGGACGAGGCCGGCAAGGTCCCGCGCGCCGACATGGGGCGTATCGACGCCGGCCTCCGCAAGGTGGAGGATGCCGTCAAGGCTGCCGACGACGAGCAGTGGACGAAGACGAACCCGGAGACGAAGGCGCGCACCAACAGCGCCCTGAGCCAGCTCGAGGCGACCATCGCGCAGCTCAAGGACGACCTGGCCGTCGCCGAACGCGCCGGCGATGCCAAGAAGATCGCCTCGGCCCGGGAGGCGCTGGCAGCCCGGGAGCAGTGGATGGACATGCTGCAGAGGTCGGCGCAGGACTTCTCCTAGCGCCCTCCGCCCCCGCGAGCCCCGAAAGCCCTCCGGAACCCTTGTCCACATCGGTCCCGGAGGGCTTTTGCGTGGGCGGTGCAGTCCCCATGCTGAGGTGATGGCTCCCCTGCACAGTGCCTCCGCCGCAGCACCTCCGGAACGCTACCCGGAAGCGGCGCACCCCCCGGTCACGTCGACCGGCGGCGCCCTCTTCCACGCCGGGGACATCTTCACCTCGGCCGAGCTGCAGGCCATGCGTCTCGAGGGTCTGGTGCACCTCGTGATCGGCGAGTCCTACCTGCGCAGCGACTTCCGGGAGGATCCCGCCACGAGGTCGCGGGCCGCTGTCCGGAGCGTCCCGCCATCGGTGCGACCGCGGGTGGCGCTGGGGCGCTCCTGCGCGGCCTGGATCTACGGGTGCGCCCCTCGGCCGGCCGTCATCAGCCTCGTGACGGATCACCGGCGTCGCACCACGGCGTTGCCGCCCTTCAGTGCCGCCGTCATGCACCAGGCGGCGCTGGGTCCGTTCGACGTGAACACGGTGGGCGGGGTGTCCGTGACCACCCCGCTCCGCACCGCCCTGGACATCGCGGTGCACGGCGAGGACCGCGATGCCGTGGCGATCCTGCGGTCGATCAGCAGGGACCGTGACCTCGACTGCCCGCTCCGCCTCGTGGAGGCGGCGCTCGTCAACGCCTCCCGGGTACCGGGCAAGACGCGGGCCCTGTCGAGGGTGCGGGCCGCCCGACGGCCGCCGGACGGCAGAGGATGAGCCGGGCGCAGGATGAACCGGGCACAGGATGAGCCGGCCCGGATGGGCCGGCGCAGGTTCAGCCGTCGTCGCCGCCCCGTGCGTGCCGTCAGGAGCGGCGCTGCGAGCCGGTGGTCCGGTACACGTCGAACACGCCGTCGATGCGCCGGACGGCGCTGAGGATGTGGTTGAGGTACTTGGGGTCACCCATCTCGAACGCGAAGCGCGACATGGCCACCCGGTCAGAGGACGTGTTCACGTTGGCCGCCAGGATGTTCACGTGGTTCTCGGCGAGCACGCTCGTGACGTCGGAGAGGAGGCTCTTGCGGTCGAGGGCCTCCACCTGGATCTCGACCAGGAACACGCTCGACTGCGTGGGAGCCCAGTCCACGGGCACGATCCGGTCCGGCTGGTCGCGCAGCTCCTCCACGTTGCGGCAGTCGCTCCGGTGGACCGACACACCCGAGCCCCGGGTGACGAACCCGATGATCGGATCCGGCGGGACGGGGGTGCAGCAGCGGGCGAGCTTCACCCAGACGTCGCCGACCCCGCGGACGGTCACGCCGGAGTCGGAGAACTTGGGCCGCCGGGGCTGGGTCGCGACGACGGTCTCGGCGATGGTCTCCTCCGCACCCTCATGGCCGCCCATGAGTGCCACGAGGTGCTCGATGACATTCTGGGCGGAGGTGTGCCCGTCACCGACGGCGGCGTACAGTGCCGAGATGTCCTGGTGGTGGAGTTCCTCCGCCACCGTCATCAGGGCGCTGTGCGTCATCATGCGCTGCAACGGCAGGTTCTGCTTGCGCATGGCGCGCGTCAGCAGGTCCTTGCCCTTGTCCACGGCCTCCTCGCGCCGCTCCTTGGTGAACCACTGCCGGATCTTGTTCCGGGCGCGCGGGCTCTTGACGAAGCCCTGCCAGTCCTGGCTCGGCCCCGCGCCCTCGGCCTTCGAGGTGAAGATCTCCACCGAGTCACCGTGGTTGAGTTCGCTGTTCAGCGGGACGAGCTTCCCGTTCACCCTCGCCCCGATGGTCCGGTGGCCCACCTCGGTGTGCACCGCGTAGGCGAAGTCCACCGGTGTCGACCCGGCCGGCAGCGCCATGACCTCGCCCTTGGGGGTGAAGACGAAGACCTCACGCGCGTTGATCTCGAACCGCAGGGAGTCGAGGAACTCGTTCGGGTCGGAGGTCTCCTGCTGCCAGTCGACGAGGCTGCGCAGCCACCCCATGTCCCCGCCGTCCTGCGCCTCGAGCTGCCGGCCGCCGCTCTTGTACTTCCAGTGGGCGGCGACGCCGTACTCGGCGCGGCGGTGCATGTCGTGGGTCCGGATCTGGATCTCGACGGGCTTGCCGCCCGGACCGATCACTGTGGTGTGCAGCGACTGGTACATGTTGAACTTCGGCATCGCGATGTAGTCCTTGAACCGCCCGGGCAGGGGGTTCCAGCGCGAATGCAGGGAGCCGAGGGTCGCGTAGCAGTCGCGCACGCTGTCCACCAGGACCCGCACGCCCATCAGGTCGTGGATGTCGTCGAAGTCCTTACCCCGGACGATCATCTTCTGGTAGATGGAGTAGTAGTGCTTGGGCCGCCCCGTGATCGTCGCCTTGATCTTGACGGTGCGCAGATCCTCCTCGATCTGGTCCCGGACGAGGCTGAGGTGCTTCTCCCGCTCAGGGGTCCGGTCCCCCACCATGCGGACGATCTCCTCGTACACCTTGGGGTGCAGGGCGGCGAAGGAGAGGTCCTCGAGCTCCCACTTGATGGTGTTCATGCCCAGCCGGTGCGCGAGCGGGGCGAAGATCTCCAGGGTCTCCCGCGCCTTCCTGGCGGAGGAGGCGGGCGAGACGAAACGCCACGTGCGCGCGTTGTGCAGCCGGTCCGCCAGCTTGATAACGAGCACGCGGATGTCCTTCGCCATGGCGACGACCATCTTCCGCACCGTCTCGGCCTGCGCGGCGTCCCCGAAGGACACCTTGTCGAGCTTGGTGACGCCGTCCACGAGCATGGCCACCTCGGGACCGAAGTCGCGCTTGAGCTCCTCGAGGGTGTATGAGGTGTCCTCGACGGTGTCGTGCAGCAGGGCGGCCGCGAGCGTCGTCCCGGTCATGCCCAGCTCGGCGAGGATGGTGGCGACGGCGACGGGGTGCGTGATGTACGGGTCGCCGCTCTTGCGCGTCTGGCCCTCGTGGCTGCGCTCCGCGACGAGGTAGGCACGCTGGATGAGGTCGAGGTCTTCCTTCGGGTTGTTGGCCCGGACCGTGCGCAGGAGCGGCTCGAGGACCGGCGAGTAGCCGGAGGACCCGCGGCCGGTGAGCCGGGCGATGCGCGCGCGGGTCCGCCCACGCCTGCCGGGAGCCACCTGGTCGGCGCTCGTCGCGGACGGTGCGGAGTTCGGCGATTCGGGCTGCACGAGGCCGCGGGACGGTCCGGGGCGCGCAGCGTCGGTGGCGATCGGACCCTGTCCGCCCGCCGTGGAGGCGCCCGGGCCGCCGTCGGGCCCTCCCGTGGGGTTCACCGCTTCAGCCATGTGCCATCCCTCAATCTCGATCCCGGGCCCCTGGGGGCCCGCGATGCCACCGGTCATGCGACGGTCCAATTCTAGCCGGGCCTGGAACGGCATCGGCCGCAGGTGACCCGGACGGGTCTCCTGCGGCCGATGCCGGTGCTGCGTCGTGAGGCGGCTCAGGCGGACGCCGCTTCCAGCGAGCGTCGGCTGAGCACCTTCTCCTCCTGCTTCTTCAGCTCGGGCTCGTTGAGCCGGAGTGCGGCGTAGAGCGGCGCGGCGATGAAGATGGTCCCGAGGGTGCCGAGGATGATGCCGATGAACAGGGCCAGCGACAGGTCCTGGAGGGTACCGGCGCCGAGCAGGAAGGACCCGATGAAGAGGATCGAGGCGACCGGGAGGATCGCGACGACGGACGTGTTGATCGACCGGACCAGCGTCTGATTGACGGCGAGGTTGACCTGTTCGGCGAAGGTCCGCTCGGTGGAGGTCTTCATGTCCGCGGTGTTCTCGCGGATCTTGTCGAACACCACCACGGTGTCGTACAGGGCGTAACTCAGGATCGTCAGGAAGCCGATGATCGCCGACGGCGTGACCTCGAAGTTGCTCAGCGAGTAGAGCCCGGCGGTGACGACCATGACGACCACCAGGGCGGCCATCGCGGCGAGTGCCATCTTCCAGGTGCGGAAGTAGACGGCCATGAGGATCGCGGCCAGCAGGACGAAGACCCCGAACCCGATCAGGGCCTGCCGGCTGACGTCCTCACCCCAGGTGGGTCCCACGTAGCTCGAGGTGACCTGGTCCTCGCCCACACCGTATCCGTCGGCGAGGTTGCCCCGAACGCTCAGCGTCTGGTCGTCGGAGAGCCGCTCCGTCTGGATGCGCATGGTGTCGCCCGCGATGTTGGTGACACGCGGTACGGCCTCGGGGACGACGTCGGTCACGGCCCGCTCGCCGACCGCGACGTCCGTGTTCCCCGTGGAGGACACGGTGAACTCGGAGCCGCCCCGGAAGTCGATGCCGAGATTGAAGCCGCCCTTGACCACGGGGATGATGATCGAGATCAGGAGGGCGATGCCGGCGATCAGGAACCAGAGGTTCCGCTTGGCAACGAAGGGGTAGGAGCGCTTCCCCGAGTACAGCTCGTTGCCGAAGGTGGCAAAGTTCGTGCGGCTCATTCGTTGGTCTCTTTCTGGGAAGAACCGGTGCGGCCCGCGAGGGCCTTCTGCTGTTCCGCACGGCGACGCTCGGCGATGGTGAGGCGCCGCTCGGCCTCGGCCGAGGCGCCCTTGTTCTTGGTCCGTGCGACGGCGACCGGCTTCGCGGTGCCCTCGCCCGGCTGGCGGAGGCGGCCGGCGCCGCGGTACAGCGGGATGCCTCCGAGGCGGCTCGGATCGAGGCCGGACCAGGGGTGGCCCTCGCCGAAGAACTTCGTCCTCGCCAGGAGCCGGAGGACCGGGTGGGTGAAGAGGAAGACGACGATGAGGTCGGCGATGGCGGTGAGGCCGAGGGTGAACGCGAATCCGCGGACGTTGCCGACGGCGACGAAGAAGAGCACGAGCGCGGCCAGCAGGTTCACCGCCTTCGAGGCGAGGACGGTGCGCTTGGCACGCCGCCAGCCGTTCTCGACGGCGGAGACGAGGCCGCGTCCCTCACGGAGCTCGTCACGGATGCGCTCGAAGTAGACGATGAACGAGTCCGCGGTCTGGCCGATGGCGACGATGAGGCCCGCGACGCCGGCGAGCGAGAGACGGTAGTTCTCCGTCCAGCCGAGGATGCAGATGGCCAGGTAGGTCAGGATGCCGGCGACGACCAGCGACGCGATGGTGACCAGGCCGAGGAGACGGTACTGGAACATCGAATACGCGGCGACCAGCAGGAGCCCGATCAGGCCGGCGATGAGCCCGAGGCGCAGCTGGTCGGCGCCCAGCGTGGCGGAGATCTGCTGTTCGCTCTGGATCTCGAAGCTGATCGGCAGTGCACCGTACTTGAGCTGCTCCGCGAGGGCCGCCGAGGACTCCTCCGTGAAGTTGCCGCTGATCGACGGGTTGCCGTCGGGGATGACGGCGTTGGTGGTCGGCGCGGACACGATCCGGCCGTCGAGGACGATCGCGAACTGGTTCCGCGGATCGCCTTCACCGAAGGCGTAGAGGCGCTCGGTGACCTCGCGGAAGATCTTGGTGCCTTCGTCGTTGAAGTCAATGTTCACGGCCCAGGAATTGAGGGTCTGGCCGCCCGCGCTGCGCTCGAGCCCATAGCTCGCCGTCGTGATGTCCGTACCCGGCACCTCCACGGGGCCGAGGATGTACTTGCCCTGCGTGTCCGGCTCACAGGCGACCATCGGCTTGTCGGCGGGTGCGGGTTCCTCCGCCGGTTCCAGTGCCGCCGGGTCGAGGCAGTTGAGGGCCTCAAACTCCTTGTACAGCTCGGGGGTGATCCAGTTCGGATCGCTCGCGTCCTTCGGCTCGGCGGCCGGCGTGGGGAGCTGGTCCTCCGGCGTGGGCGTCTCGGCGGCCGGGGCCTGGCCGGGCCCGCCGGCGAGGACGGGGCGGAACTCCATCTGGGCGGAGGCCTGGATGAGGTCGCGTGTCTGCGCGTCGGGGGTGCCGGGCAGCGACACGATCACGTTCTGGCCGGACTGGGTGCTGATCTCGGCTTCCGCGACACCGGACCCGTCGACGCGCTGGCGGATGATCTCCACCGCCTGGTCGAGCTGTTCCGGCGTGATCTCGCTGCCGTCCTGGACGCGGGGGGCCAGGATCATCTGCGTCCCGCCCTCGAGGTCGAGGGCCAGGCGCGGGCTCCAGCTCGCGGTGCTCCAGTGGGCGCCCGCTCCCAGCAGGGTAGCGAGCAGTGCTGTCAGTACGCCCAGCCAGACGAGTGTCCGCTTGGCTGCCGTCCCGGGGCCGGTACGAGGCATGGTGGCATGTCCTTATGCAGTGGCGCGTCGGGTGCGCCGGTGGATCGTGAGGGCGCCGGTACAGGTACCGGCGCCCTACGGAATGCTAGTTGTCAGGGTTCGTTCTGGGGTCGCGGGCGTCGCGCGCGTCGCGGTTTTCCCGCTGCGATTCCCGGTTGAGGCGCTCCAGCGTCTCCTCGGGGGTCTCGACGCCGGACGGGGAGCCCGGCGTCGCCGCGGCGGTGGACCCCCCGGCCGGGCGGCGGTCGACGCCGTCGATCGAGGACACGTCGTCGGGCACCGCGGTGCCGTCGTAGCCGGTCCGGTCGGTCGGATTTGACAGGGCGGCGTCCGTGTCCGCGTCCTCGGTGGCGAGGGCGGGTTCCTGCTGGACCACCTTGGAGAGCGCCTGCGTGTGGACGGTCGCAAGGGTGCCGGGCGACAGTTCGAGGACGGCCTTGTTGTTCTCCTGGTCGATCGACACGATGGTGCCGAAGAGACCGAACTGGGTCATGACCTCGGTGCCGGGTTCCATCTGCGTGCGCATGTCCTTGACCTGCTGCTGCGCCTTCCGCTGCCTGCGGAACATGGTGAAGATGAGGAAGGCCAGGGCCAGCGGGAGCAGCAGACCGAAGACGTCGAAGCCGCCGCTCTGTCCGGTGGTGGTTTGGGCGACTACGGGTGCAAGCACTGGAGGATCCGTTCCTGGGGCTGGGGTATGGATGGCAGGACTGTGCCGCGGCACACATCGTGAAACACCAGTGTAAAGCCGTTTCCTGAGCGTCCCCGCGTCAGGAGTCCGGCTGCGCCCAGCTGTCGACGGTCGTCTCCGCGGCCATCAGGTCCTCGGGCGTGACGGAGAACAGGTCCTCGGGCATCGCGGCGGCGACGTTCGGCGGCATCTCGATCCCCAGGTGGCGCCACGCGGCCGCCGTCGCGATCCGGCCGCGCGGTGTGCGCCCGAGCATGCCCTCGCGGACCAGGTAGGGTTCGGCGACGGTCTCGACCGTCTCGGGTTCCTCGCCGACGGCGATCGCGAGCGTCGACAGGCCCACGGGCCCGCCGTTGAACTTGGTGATGAGTGCGGTGAGCACACCCCGGTCCAGCCGATCGAGGCCCCGCGCGTCCACCTCGTACATGTCCAGCGCCGCACTCGCGGACCGGGCGTCGATGAGGTCGATGCCGTGCACCAGGGCCCAGTCCCGGACGCGCCGGAGCAGGCGGTTGGAGATACGGGGCGTGCCACGCGACCGGCCGGCGATCTCCGCGAACGCGGCCGAGTTGACCTTCATGTCCATCAGCATGGCGGAGCGGCGGAGCACGAGCTCGAGTTCCTCCGTCGAGTAGAACTCGAGGTGCCCGGTGAAGCCGAAGCGGTCCCGGAGCGGGCCGGGCAGGAGCCCCGCGCGTGTCGTGGCGCCCACGAGGGTGAAGGGTGGCAGCTCCAGCGGGATCGCCGTGGCGCCGGGTCCCTTGCCGACGATGATGTCGACGCGGAAGTCCTCCATGGCCATGTAGAGCATCTCCTCGGCGGGCCGGGACATGCGGTGGATCTCGTCGAGGAAGAGGACCTCGCCCTCGGTGAGGGAGGAGAGGATGGCCGCGAGGTCGCCGGCGTGCTGGATGGCGGGACCGGACGTGATGCGCAGCGGCGCGTTCATCTCGGCGGCGATGATCATCGCCAGCGTCGTCTTGCCGAGGCCGGGAGGACCGGACAGGAGCACGTGGTCGGCGCTGCGTCCGCGCAGGCGGGACGCCTCGAGGACGAGCGAGAGCTGCCGGCGCACGCGCTTCTGGCCCACGAAGTCGTCGAGGTTCTTCGGCCGGAGAGCCGCCTCGACGGCGCGGTCCTCGGGGTCGGCGGCCGGCGCGACGAGCGGCGCCTCCTCCGGGTGCTGGTCCGTCATGTAGTCACCCTCGTCCGAGCCGAGCTGCGGGCGCCGTCCTGGCCGAGCCTGCGCAGCGTGAGTTTCAGGATCTGGCCCACGTCACCGGTCGCGGCGATCTCGGGCGCCTCGTCGACGGCGGCGTCGATGGCCGCTCCGGCATCCTTCTCCGACCAGCCGAGGCCCATCATGGCCGTGAGGACCTGGCCCTGCCAGGTCTGCTTGGACACCCCGGGCTTCGTGTCGAGCGGGACCAGCTTGCCGGCGAGCTCGAGCACGATCCGGCGGGCGCCCTTGGGACCGATCCCCGACACCTTGCTGAAAGCCTTGTCGTCACCCGAGGACGCGGCGACGCGGATGGCCTCGGGCGTGTGGACGGCCAGGACGGCGAGTGCGAGGCGGGGCCCGACGCCGCTGACCGCCAGGAGCGTCTCGAAGACCTCGCGCTGGCCCGCGTCCTCGAAGCCGAAGAGCGTCATCGAGTCCTCGCGGACGATCATGGCCGTGGCGACGGAGGCCTGCTCCCCCAGGCGCAGCCCGGCCAGGGTCTGGGGGGTCGCCTGGACCTGCATGCCGAAGCCGTTGACGTCGAGGACGGCGGAGTGCAGGCCCACGTGGGTCACTGTTCCGCGGAGGGAACTGATCATGAGGAGCTCCAAGGGCACTGGCGGGCGGGACCGCCGGGCATCCACCCGACGTCGAACATACGTTCTAATCCTCTACGGTACCGGCGAAACGGTCCGCGATCGAGCCGCCACACCGGATCCGCCGCCGCGCGGGATGCGCAGGGTCCGGGCTTGCCCGTGATCCTTTCCCCTGATCCGGCCGACACCTGCCCGCGCCACCCTGGTCACGGAAGGGCCTGCGCGATCCCCAGGACGGTGAGCGTGTGCACGGCGGCGATTGTCAGGTTCGCGAGGACGACGGGGTGACGCAGACCGTTCCGCACGGTGAGTGCGGTGAGGCCCTTGTAGACGACCTGGACCGTCAGCAGGGCCGCTACCGCTCCCGTCAGCCACGGTGCATCGGGCAGCACGAGGCATGCGCCCATGAGTACGGCCGACGACGTGAGGATCGCCAGATAGATGGCGAAGAGGATGTCACGGGCCGGTGTCCTCTCCCCGAACACCTCACGGAACCCCGGCGCCTCGCGGGCCAGGAGGACCGTCACCGGGACGAGGACGAGCATGTTCAGTCCGAGCGAGACGAGGATCACCGGGGGCCCCCGGACGCGGCATAGGTCGGCAGGTACTCCTCGACCGCGTCCTCGAGCCAGGCCCACAGCCGCTCCCGGCGATCGGTCGCGAACGTGACCGGTTCCGCACGGGTGACCCGGCCGATCTCCACGTAGCCGTCGTTCAACGACCCGTGCGCGTTTCCGAGGGCCAGCCGGACAGCGTGGCGGGCGGTGGCCCGTGGCGTCGAGGCTCCCGGGAGGACGCTCATCGCCGGCATCACGTTCTTCCAGACCCAGTACATGGGGGCCGGCATGTCCCGGCCCAGCCCGGTCCCGGCGACCAGCCCGGGATCGTAGGTGTTGAGTCGACGCCCGGACGCAGCGAGTCGCTCCGCCCATCCGTGGGCGAGGGTCACCAGCGCGAGCTTGCTCGAGGCGTAGGCGACGCCGCCTTTCCGGCGCTCGTCGGCGAATCGGGTCGGACCATCGGCAGGAGGTTCTACCCGGGCGAGATCGTCGGGATCCCGCCACTGCGGGTCCGGGATGAGGTTGAAGCTCGCTTTCCTGCCGCGATGGGTGGAGGACCCCATGAGAACCGCGTGGGCACCCGCGGCGAGGAGCGGTTCCAGCCCGCGCAGGAGCAGGTGCTGTGCGATCACGTCGACGGTGAAGGTCAGCTCATGCCCCTGCGCTCCGGCGTTCCGCCTGCTCGTGAACTGTGCGCCGGCGTTGAGAAGGGCGACATCGATGAGGCGCACCTCGTCGCGTCGCTGCGCAGCGTGGACCTGCTCCAGCGCAGTGCGGACGGAGCCGAGGTCGCCGAGATCGGCGAGTGCACCGATGGCGACGAGCCCCGCTGCGCGGGCGCGCTCGAGCGCGTGCCCGAGGCCGGCAGCATCGCGGGCAAGGAGCACGAGGTTCGGCCGTGAGGGGTGCCCGAGGAGCTCCTCGAACAGCCGCGCGCCGATGCCGCTCGTGAAGCCGGTCAGGACGATCGTCGGCGGTGTGACGTCAGTTTGTGACATGGCAAGGAATATAGTCGATGTCACAAAGTGACACAAGGGTAGGATCGGTGAATGCCCCGTTGGCCCGAAGACTCCCGCCGCCGCCTCGTGGACGCGGCGATCAGCCAGTTCGTCGACCACGGCTACGCGGAGTCGACCGTCGAGAACATCGCTCTCGCGGCCGGCGTGACCCCGAGGACCTTCTTCCGCTACTTCGCGGACAAGGAGGAAGTGCTCTTCGCCGACGACGACGGCCTCCTGCCCCTGCTGATCGGTGTCATCGCCGAGGACACCGGTCCCGTCCGCGCGGACGTGCACATGGGGAAGGCGCTCGGGACGCTCGCGTCGGCGGTCGAGTCCCGGCGCGACCTGTTGAAGCGGCGCCGGCGCATCATCGATTCGCACATCGCACTGTCCGGACGGGAACTCGCCAAGCAGGCCCGGTGGCAGGAGGACGTGACGGTGGCCCTGATCGATCGCGGGTTCCCGCCCGAACAGTCCGACGTCCTGGCGGCCATCGGGTTCGCGCTGTTCCGGCAGTGCCTCCATGCCTGGCTGGCCGACGACGAGGGCCCGGGCCTGGAGGTGCGGATCGGGGTAGCACTCTCCGGGGTGCCGTCCGTCCTGGACGTCCGCAGCTCGCGCTGAGCCGACGGCGACCCTCGCGATGCGGCGGCGAGGGCGGAGGCGCGAGTCGCCACACCGCGGATGGTCGGGCTAGCGGCGTCGGGCCCGGGCCTCCGCCTCGGCCCAGAGGCGCTGCGCGGGGGTGACCAACCCGCCGGCCGCGGCCGCACCCTGAGTCCCCACGCCCCGGCGCCACGCGTGCGTGATGGCCAGGGCCAGGGCATCGGCGGCGTCGGCGGGCCGGGGCGGCGTGTCCAGGCGCAGGATCTTGGTCACCATCTTCGTGACCGCGACCTTGTCCGCCTGCCCGTTGCCCGTGACCGCGGCCTTCACCTCGGTGGGCGTGTGGAGGGCCACCGGGATGCCCCGCCGGGCGGCGGACACGATGACGACCCCGGACGCCTGCGCGGTGCCCATGACGGTGCTGATGTTGGTCCCGCTGAACACGCGCTCGACGGCGAGGGCCTGCGGCTCGTGCAGGTCCAGCCAGGTGTCGACGGCCTCCGCGATGACCAGGAGCCGCTGATCGAGGCTCTGCCCGGCGTCGGTGCCGACCACGCCGACGGCCACGAGGGTGGAGCGCCGGTTCGGCTCGATGTCGACGACGGCCAGCCCGCAGCGGGTCAGCCCGGGGTCGACGCCCATCACGCGGAAGGTCACGGGGCTGTCCGCCGCCCGGGGCCGGGAGGGACGATGTCAGTCGTCGTTCTCGAGCTCGGCCAGGACCTCGTCCGGGAGGTGCGCGTTCGAGTAGACGTTCTGGACGTCATCGAGCTCCTCCAGCGCGTCCACGAGCCTGAGGAACTTCCGCGCGCCGTCGGCGTCCAGGTCCACCTGCATGGACGGGACGAACTCGACGTCGTCGGTCTCGTACTCGATGTGGCTCTCGTCGAGCGCGTCAACCACGGCCCGGAGGTCCTGCGGCTCGGAGATGATCTCGAACGACTCGGCGGATTCCTTGACCTCGTCCGCACCGGCATCGAGGACGGACAGGAGCAGTTCGTCCTCGGTGAGGTCCTTCTTCGGCAGCGTGATGACGCCCTTGCGCGCGAACAGGTAGGCCACGGAGCCCGGATCGGCGACGGTGCCGCCGTTGCGGGAGATGCCGAGGCGCACCTCGGAGGCCGCGCGGTTCTTGTTGTCCGTGAGGCACTCGATGAGCAGGGCCGACCCCTGGGGGCCGCGGGCCTCGTACATGATGGTCTGGTAGTCGACGGCCTCGCCGAGCAGCCCTGCCCCGCGCTTGACCGCGCGGTTGATGTTGTCGATGGGGACGGAGGTCTTCTTGGCCTTCGAGACGGCCAGTTCGAGCCCCGGGTTGCCTGCGACATCGGCGCCGCCGGCGCGCGCCGCGACCTCGATGTTCTTGATCAGCTTGGCGAAGGACTTCGCGCGCTTGGCGTCGATCGCAGCCTTCTTGTGCTTCGTTGTTGCCCATTTGGAGTGCCCCGACATACCTACGCTTCTCCTCTGATCATCCGAATAAACAGTTCGTGGACCCGCCGCTCACCCGTGACCTCCGGGTGGAAGCTCGTGGCCAGCAGGTTCCCTGAACGCACTGCGACAATTCTAGCGACCGGCTCCAAGTCCGTGCGGGCACCGTCCCCGTCCGGGGCGGGCCCGGGCTGCGGCGTCTCCGACGCGGGCACCTGCGCCAGCACCTCGACGCCCTCGCCCACCTTCTCCACCCACGGCGCGCGGATGAACACGGCACGCACCGGATCCCCGCCGTCCGCGCTCCCGGTCGTGGCGAGCCCATCGAAGGCGAGATCGGCCTCGAACGACTCGCGCTGCCGCCCGAACGCGTTGCGGCGCACCACCATGTCGAGTCCGCCCAGGGTCTGCTGCGGGTTGCCGAGGCGGTCCGCGGACGGATCCGCGAGGACGTCGGAGAGCATGATCATGCCGGCACAGGACCCGTAGACGGGCAGCCCGCCGGCGATCAGCCCGCGCAGCGGTTCTGCCAGCCCGAAGGTGCGCGTGAGCTTGTCCATCGTGGTGGATTCCCCGCCGGGGATGATCAGGCCGTCGATCCCGGCCAGCTCCGAGGCCCGCCGCACCGGCACGGCGCGCCCGCCCAGCGATTCGATGGTCGCGATGTGCTCACGGACGTCGCCCTGGACGGCGAGGACGCCGACGACGACGCCGGACGGGGGCGTGGGAGCCGGGGAGGACGGGGCTGTCATCCCCCAATTCTAGGTTCTCCGGCCCAGGCCTCCCGCGGGCGTGAGGAGCGCCTCCCCGCCGCGTCCCGGGAAGGCGGGCGGGCCTGCGATAATTTGGAGGCATGAATCCCCTTCCAGTCCTCGTGGGTAAGGCTGCGCGCTTCGCCTCCCGCCTGCGCGGCGGCGGCTCCGCGTTCCCGGGCCTCGTGGTCGAGCGCCTCGACCCCGGCTTCATGGGCCGCGCCCTGTCCACCCTCCCCCGCGGCGTCGTCGTCGTCAGCGGTACGAACGGCAAGACGACCACCACCAAGATGGTGGTGGAACTGCTCGAGGGCCAGGGCCTGACGGTGTTCACCAATCGCACGGGCAGCAACTTCACGCGCGGCGTCGCGGCGGCCCTGCTCGGCGAGGTCGACTGGCGCGGACGCCTCACGGCCGACGTCGCCGTCCTGGAACTGGACGAGGCGCACGCCGTGCACTTCGTGAAGCTCGTCCCGCCCCGGTACTCGCTGCTGCTGAACGTCCTGCGCGACCAGCTCGACCGGTTCGGGGAGATCGACGCGACCACGCGCCTGCTCGAACGGATCGCGCTCGCCACCACGGACACGGTGGTGCTGAACCGGGAGGATCCGCGGGTCGCGGGCCTGGCGTCGTCGATCACGGCGGCCGACGTCGTCTACTTCGGCCTCGACGCCTCCCTCCGGAGCACCTTCCCTAACGACGACGAACTGCGCGGCGCCGCGGGCACCGCGCCGGCCTCGGCCCTGCCCGCCGACGTCGTCCTCGCGTCCGTGGACGGGAACTCCGCCTGCTTCGAGGTGGAGGGCACGACGACGCGCACCGATCTCCGGCTGCGCGGCGTCTACAACATCTTCAACGCGGCGGCCGCCCTCGCGGCGGCCCGCGCGGTCCTCGGCGGCAGTGCGGACGCCGAGCGGCTATTCTCCTCCCTCGCCGCCGTCGAACCGGCGTTCGGCCGGGGCGAGAGCCTCGTCGTCGACGGCCAGGCCCTCGAACTGGTGCTGGTCAAGAATCCGAGCGGCTTCCGCCTCGGTCTCAAGTCCTTCGACCCCGCAGGCTGCGCGACGATGATCGCCATCAATGACAACTACGCCGACGGACGCGACATGTCCTGGCTGTGGGACGTCGACTTCGACTCGCTGGGCCTCGGCGGGGTGGACGTCGTCAGCGGGGTCCGCGCCTACGACATGGCGCTCCGCCTGAAGTACGACGACGTCCGCGTCGGCGCCGTCGAGCCCGACACGACCGAAGCGCTCCGGCAGTTCATCCGGGGCTCCGCGGGACGCCCGAGGCGCATCTTCTGCACCTACACCGCCATGCTCGCGGTGCGCCGCGAGCTCTCCAAGATCACGAAGGTCGAGGTGGTCTCCTGATGAGTGACGCCCCATCCGCCGGCGCCCTCACCGAGGCGCCCGCCGATCCGCAGAAGGGATCGCTGCGCATCCTGCAGCTGTACCCCCGCGAGATGAACATCTACGGCGACTACGGCAACGTCCTCGTGCTCAAGCAGCGCCTGGCCTGGCGTGGCTACGGCGCGGAGGTCCTCGAGCACAATGCGGGCGATCCGTTCCCCGACGACGTGGACATCATCGTCGGGGGCGGGGGCCAGGACAGCGGCCAGGTGGTCATCCAGGAGGATCTCCAGGCCATCGCGCCGCGGCTGCGGGATCTGGCCGAGGACGGCACCCCGATGCTCCTGATCTGCGGGCTGTACCAGCTCTTCGGCAACACCTTCCGGACGTACGAGGGCACCGTGATCCCCGGTATCGGGGTGCTCGACCTCGAGACCCGCGGCGGCTCCGAGCGGCTGATCGGGAATGTGGTGGCCACGAGCGAGGAGTTCGGCGAGATCCACGGCTACGAGAACCACAGCGGGCAGACGTTCCTCGGCAGCGGGCTCCGGCCCCTCGCCACCGTGGTCAAGGGCGCCGGCAACAACGCCGAGGAGAAGCACGAGGGCGCCCGCTACCGGAACATCGTGGCGAGCTACCTGCACGGGTCGCTGCTGCCGAAGAACCCGGCGATCGCCGACTTCCTCCTGCGGACCGCGGCGGTCCGGAAGTTCGGTGCGTTCGACGACGGCGGCGTCGACGACTCACTCGCCGAGCTCGCCCGCCGGCACGCCGGCGCCCGGCCCCGGTAGGAGGACGCGGGCGGAACGCCCGCCCCCGTCCGGGAAGGCCCTGGAAGCGCAGACCACGAAGGCTCCCGCGGTGGCGGGAGCCTTCGTCGTCCTACCCGGCGTCGACCCTGATCAGGGGATGTCGCTCCGTGCCGCGTCGCGTCGCAGGTCGCGGGCGTCGTAGCTGGTCAGGAACCCCTCGTCCTCGAGCGTCCGCACGCTGTCCTTGACCGCCTTCACGTAGCTGCCGTGATTCCGGTACAGGCCGTCGAGCACCTCCTGGGACAGCGGCCGCTCGTAGCCCGCGATGAAGCAGAACGACGCCCCCGTCGCCGTGCCGTACCAGGTGCTGGTCGGCGCGTCGAGGAACGGCGAGCGGAGACCGCCCTGGACGTTGCCGAACTCGTCCAGCACGGGTGCCCCGTCCCGCACCAGGATCGGCTCGGCACGCGGCGGGGCGACGCCCTCCCGCACCCAGAGGTCGAGGTTGCGGAGTGCTGCGTTGAAGAAGATGGAGCTGGGGAACCTGCTGCGCGGTCCCTCGTTGCACGACGCCGGCGGCACGTCCCGGCCCGCGGCGATGATGTCCGCGGAGGACGCCGAGTACGTCAGCTCGTCCGGCGTCGCGTGTCCGGCGCCGGCCATCTCGTAGTGCCGGTACAGGTCGCCCGGCTCGTCGCTGTCCGCGCGCCGGGAACCGATGCCGCGCAGGTAGTCGGACTGGGACATCATGCGCATGATGGGCACGCCGACGTCCTCGAACTGGCGGCGGGTGTCGGTGGCCGGAGGCGCCGGCTCGCACTGGTTCATCGGGTAGGCGCCGGCGAACGCACCACCGGCGACGGCGACGATGTAGGCGTCGTAGACCGGCTCACCGTCCGACTCGACGACGAGCGGGTGCACGCCGTTGATGTAGTTGACCAGGTACCCGCCGGTCTGGGAGTAGCCGAAGCCGTAGGCGTGCTCCACCTGGGAGTGCCGTGCCCCGTACCGGAGCGGGTTCGCGGCGTCGCTGCTCTTCAGCCACGCCCCCACCTGGGAGTAGATGTCCCAGATCAGCCCGTTCTCGGTGGTCCTGTCCGAATCGGCGGCGACCGTCGCACAGTTCCGCGGATCATCCAGCGGCAGCGGGTTCGCGAAGGAGAGGGACGCGTACCGCTCCGGGTCGAAGGTCTTCAGTGCGTCGACGGCGATCGGCTTGGCGGTGATCCCCACCCAGGCGTCCCCGTTGGCCACGATCTGCTCCTGCGCCATGGCCCAGCCGATGTTGAGGTCGAAGAGGTTGCTCGGGTTGAGCATCTCGACGACGACGTTGCCGCTGAACTTCTGGCCCTTGGCCGGCTTCCGGACGAGCACGCGGGTGGTGTACGGGGCGTCGTCGGTGCGGATCTGGGCGGGTCCGGCGGACGGCCACGTGTAGACGTTCGAGGTGCCGCTGACCAGGTACTCCTCCTCCACGTAGCCGAGCCGCGACAGGTCCTGCGGCACCTCCTGGTGGTCGGCTGCCCCGAAGGGGTAGGACTCCGCGGTGGAGGCGAGGGGGCCCCGCACGGAGGGGACCGGCGTGGTGCCGTCCGGCGCCGGTTCGACCGTCGGCGGGGGCGGAGCCGCGCCCGCGGGACCGGCGGACACGCCGAGACCGGTGAGCGCGAGGGACAGGGTCAGCAGGATGGACGTTCGGGAACGGGTTCTCATCAGTGCTCCTTCTCGAGGCCGGGCTGCGTTGCCCGGCGCGCTCCGCGTCGCAGCGGCTTCGGTGCCGTGCGCCCCCGCCCGGGGTTCGCCGGTCCGGCAGGACGGGCGATCATCAGGCAGCGAAGCATTCCGACAGTAGGTAGGTACGTGCGACGGGGTCAAGGGTGGTGCGCGTACCTGCAACAACGTGCAAAAGTTAGTTCCCATGAGCAACCCTTTCCTTGAGCCCAGTACCCTCGACTACCAGCTGCCCCCGTTCGCGGCCATCCGGGACGAGCACTACCTGCCCGCGTTCGATGCCGGTTTCGCCGAGCACCTCGCCGAGATCGACAGCATCACGGGCTCCGGGGAACCGGCCTCCTTCGAGAACACGCTCATCGCCCTCGAACGCGCGGGCAGCACGCTGGACCGCGTCGCGCGCGTCTTCTTCAGCAACTCGGTCAGCCACGCGACGGAGGCCATCCAGGAGCTCGAGCAGCAGATCGCGCCCCGCCTCGCGGAGCACGAGGACAACATCAAGCTCAACCGCGCCCTGGTCGAGCGCGTCCGGCAGATCCCCCTCGAGGGGCTGGACGCCGAGTCGACGCGCCTCGTGCAGGAGTACCTCCGGAGCTTCGTGCGGGCGGGGGCGGAGCTCGACGACGACGCACAGGCCACCCTGCGCGGGCTGAACGCGGAACTGTCGGCGCTGAGCACCGAGTTCTCGCAGAAACTGCTGAGGGACACGAACGATTCAGCCCTGCTGCTCGACTCACCCGAGGAACTCGACGGGCTCTCCGCCGATGCGATCTCCGCCGCGGCGACCGCGGCGTCGGAGGCCGGCAAGGAGGGGAAGTACCTCCTGACCCTCATCCTGCCCACCGCGCAGCCCGCGCTGGAGTCACTGACGGACCGGGACGTCCGCCGCCGCCTGCACGAGGCGTCGGTGACCCGCGGAGCACGCGGCAACGAGGCCGACACCCTCGCCGTCGCCGCCCGCATGGCCACGCTCCGCGCCGAGCGCGCCGCGCTCCTCGGCTTCGACTCGCACGCCGCCGCGGCGACGGACAGCCAGACGGCGCCGTCGCTCGAGGCGATCCTCGACCGCATGCGGGAGCTCGCGGCTCCGGCGGTGCGCAACGCGCGGACCGAGGCCGCGGAACTCGAGGCTGAGGCGGGTCACGGAATCGAGCCGTGGGACTGGGCCTACTACGCCGCGAAGGTGCGGAAGGCGAAGTTCGACGTCGACCTGGACGCCCTGCGCCCCTATTTCGAGCTGGAGCGCGTCCTGACCGACGGTGTCTTCTACGCGGCGAACCGCCTGTACGGCCTGACGTTCACGGAGCGACCCGACCTGGTGGGCTACCACCCCGACGTGCGCGTGTGGGAGGTCTTCAACGAGGACGGGGCCGGGCTCGGACTGTTCCTCGGCGACTTCTACACGCGCGACACCAAGAGCGGCGGCGCGTGGATGAACTCCTTCGTGGACCAGTCCCGGCTCGACGGCACGCGCGCGGTCGTCATCAACAACCTGAACATCTCGAAGCCCGGGACCGGTGAGCCGACGCTGCTCTCCTACGACCAGGTCGTGACCACCTTCCACGAGTTCGGCCATGCCCTGCACGGCCTGTTCTCCGATGTCACCTACCCGCTCTTCGCCGGGACGTCCGTGCCGCGCGACTTCGTCGAGTACCCGTCGCAGGTCAACGAGATGTGGATCCTCTGGCCCGAGATCGTCGCACACTACGCGCGCCACCACGAGACGGGGGAGGCACTCCCCCAGGACGTCATCGACCGCATCCACGCCGCGGGCGCCTGGGGCGAGGGCTTCGAGACGACCGCCTACCTCGGCGCGACCCTGCTCGACCTCGCCTGGCACTCCATCCCCGCGGGCACGGTGATCGAGGACCCGCTGGCCTTCGAAGCCTCGGCGCTCGCGGACGCCGGCATCGACTTCGCCCCGGTCCCGCCGCGGTACCGCACGTCCTACTTCAAGCACATCTTCGCCGGCGGGTATGCCGCGTCCTACTACGCGTACATCTGGAGCGAGATGCTCGACGCCGACACCGTCGAGTGGTTCAGGTCCTCGGGCGGTCTCACCCGGGAGAACGGCGACCACTTCCGGCGCGAACTGCTCTCCCGCGGCAACAGCATCGATCCGCTGGAGGCGTTCCGGAGGTTCCGGGGCCGCGACGCCGACCTCGAGCCCCTGCTCGTCCGCCGCGGCCTCGCATGAGCGGACCCTCCGCCGGCGGTACCGCGTGGTGAGCATCGCAGCGTGCCAGCGGCTGCAGTCCGCCTGGTACGCGGCCCTCGCGACGGCGACGGGCGGGAAGACCTTCTCCACGCACGGTGCCACCTGGGTGTGGCTGCCGGCGCGGAGCGAACTCATGATGATGTTCCCCGAGACGGTGCGCGCCCACGCCGTCCGGCCCGCCCTGGCCGAGGGGGCCAGGCTCGGCGCCTCCTCCGTGAGGGTCTGGCTCAACGGCGCGGTGGACGCCGTCGAGCTCGGTGACCTCGGATTCAGCCCGAGCTGGCAGCCGTGGTGGATGGCGGCGCCCGTCTCCGCCGTCGTCGGGCCCGGGGACGACGCCGCGGTCCTCACCACGGAGGTGCCTGACTACTCGGGGCCGCTGCGGCAGGAACTGCGGGTGATCCGGGCCGAGCCGCGGCAGGCGTGGCACGCCGTGACGCGCGATCCCGAGCACGGCAACGTGTCGGGTGCCGCGTACTCGTTCTACCCGGCCGGGGTCGCCGGGCTGACGGGGCTCGGAGGCATCCACCACCTCGAGGTCCTCCCCGCCTACCAGCGGCGGGGGCTGGCCACGGCGCTGCTCAGCGCCACGGCGCGCGCCGCGGGTGAGGCGGGCGCGGTCGATGTCGCGGTGAACGCCACCCCCGCGGGCCACGCGTTCTTCTCCCGGCGGGGGTTCGTCCTGCTCGGCCGCGGGAAGACCTACGCCCTGGGTCTCTGACTCCGCCCTGTTCCCGAGGCTCGTGCTGCACGCCGTCCCCGGCCGTGCCTGACGACGCAGAAGGGCCGCAACCTCTCGGCTGCGACCCTTCGTGAGGCTCCGGTGGACTACCAGCCGCGCTCCGCCAGGCGGTGCGGCTGCGGGATCTCGTCGACATTGATGCCCACCATGGCTTCGCCGAGGCCGCGGGAGACCTTGGCGATCATGTCGGGGTCGTCGTGGAACGTCGTCGCCTGGACGATGGCGTTCGCACGCTCGGCCGGATTGCCCGACTTGAAGATGCCGGAGCCGACGAAGACGCCGTCCGCGCCGAGCTGCATCATCATGGCGGCGTCCGCGGGGGTCGCGATGCCGCCCGCCGTGAAGAGCACCACCGGCAGCCGGCCTGCGGCGGCGACGTCCTTCACGAGCTGGTACGGGGCCTGCAGTTCCTTCGCGGCCACGTACAACTCGTCCTCGGCCATCGAGGACAGGCGGTTGATCTCCGAGCGGATCTTGCGCATGTGCATCGTGGCGTTCGAGACGTCGCCGGTGCCGGCCTCGCCCTTGGACCGGATCATGGCAGCACCTTCGTTGATGCGCCGCAGGGCCTCACCGAGGTTGGTGGCACCGCACACGAAGGGAATCGTGAACTTCCCCTTGTCGATGTGGTTGGTGAAGTCGGCGGGCGTCAGGACCTCTGACTCGTCGATGTAGTCGACGCCGAGGGACTGCAGGACCTGCGCCTCCACGAAGTGGCCGATCCGTGCCTTGGCCATGACCGGGATGGAGACGGCCGCGATGATGCTGTCGATCATGTCGGGATCGCTCATGCGCGACACACCGCCCTGGGCACGGATGTCCGCGGGCACCCGCTCGAGGGCCATGACCGCGACCGCGCCGGCATCTTCGGCGATGCGGGCCTGCTCTGCGGTGACGACATCCATGATGACGCCGCCCTTGAGCATTTCGGCCATACCGCGCTTCACCCGGTTTCCACCGGTCTGTGCTGTGGTTGCCGAGTTTCCTTCAACGGTGGACACAACTTGCCCCTAAAAGGTAGATAAAAGCTGACACTTCATGATACGCGTCCGGCACGGGTCCCTCGGCCGCCGCCGTCGTGCAGGACCCACGGCCGCCGGCCGCAGGTTTCCGGGCGTAAGCAGACAAAGCTCAGCCTTTGGGCAGGATTGGCCTAAGGCGCCCGTGCACCGAGAAGCCGCTGATAGCTTCGACACGACACCTGCCGCCCCCGGCAGCCCCTCACCGGGCAGCCAGGAGCAGCAATGCGACTAAGCAGCTGGGGAGCTTGCTCATGCATTCACGGGACCGTGAAGAACTCATCGTCGACAACCTGCCACTGGTCGGGTATCTCGTCTCTTCCTTGTGCGCCCGCGCCACACATCTCTCGCGGGAGGATCTGGCGTCCGTCGGCGCGATCGCGCTTATCACGTCGGCGGACTCGTTCGATCCCACGCTCGGGGTGCCGTTCGGCGCCTATGCGCGGCGCCGCATCACCGGTGCGTTCGCGGACGAGATGCGGTCCAACGACTGGGCTCCGCGGTCCGTCCGACGGCGGATCGGTGACACCCTGGGCGCGCAGGACGCCCTCGCGGCCTCCCTCGGGCGCAGGCCGACCACCGACGAGCTAGCCATGACGCTCGGCGTCACCCGGCAGGAGGTCCATTCGGCGCTCGACGACGCCGCCCGGTCCGTGCACGTGCTCGACGAGACGGTGCTCGACCTCGTCCCGTCGCTGGACCAGCTTCCCGAGGCGTCGCTCCTCGCCGACGAGCAGATCCGTCACCTGCGTGCCGCGGTGGTCCACCTTCCCACGCGCATGCGGCACATCATCGAGCAGGTCTTCTTCGAGGGCCGCTCGGTGACCGACGTCGCAGCCGAGCTCGGCACGACGCACTCGGCGGTGTCGCAGCAGAAATCCGAGGCGCTCCGGCTGCTGCACGACGGGCTCGCCACCCACTACTCCGACACCCCGGGCGCGTCCCCCGCAGCGACCTCCCGGGTGGCACCGAAGCGGCGCGCCGAGTACCTCTCGGCCCTGGGGACCGCGCTGACGCCCCTCCGCGATCACGCGGCCGCGTTCACCGGCGTCCGGCCGGCCCTCGCCTCCGCGTCCTGAGGCACCAACCGTCCGGCTCCGCCCCGGTATCACCGGACACCGTGCTGATCATGTGTCGGCCTCCGGTCGGGCAACCGCAGGAGCGCGACGCCCACGGCGGTGAACCACGCCCACAGGAGGGGGCCGTACACGGCGTAGAGGCCCGGCACGGCGAAACCGAGCACCTCGCTGAGAAGGCCGAGCGAGCCGGTGACGATCCCGAGCCATCCGATCCAGTGGGGCAGCGCACCCCGGGTCATGGGCAGTGAGATCAGGAGGAGCCCCAGCGGCGTGAGGGCACCGGCGAGCGAGACCGTGTTGTTCTCCGCCACGAACGCCTCGGCCGCGGCACTGAACGAGGACCGTGCTGCCGCGTCGGTCTCGGCGGTGAACCGGTCGCTCAGGTACACGAGGGACAGCGTGCCCTCGGTCGTCACCGGGACGGCGAGCAGCGCGGTCCAGGAGGCGGCCCCGACCGTGAACCCGAGGACCGCGAGGCTGGGACTCGCGGGGAACAGGGCGACCAGGAGGGCGACGAAGACGATCAGTCCGAAGAGGGACGGGACGAGCCAGAGGAGCTGCTGGGCGATGTACGACGCCCGGTGATCGGCGATGAAGCGCGGCGTCGCCTCGCCGCCGGAGACCGGCGGCGGGTCCAGCGTGAAGAGGACGAGGGTGGCCAGGTAGGACACGACGAGGAGGAGGATCCCAGCGATCCCCGCGACCCGGAACAGCGGCCGCCAGGCGGGGGCTTCGGGCCAGGACGGTGACGACATGACCCGACGCTAGGAGCGGCGGCCCGGCGGCCCTAGGGACTTAGGCCCTGTCCCGTCCCGCCGGCCCGAGGGTGCACACGGGGGTCCTGGCGACGGGACCCACCCCACCTGGGCACCCGGGGCGCCGACACCGGATCGGCCGGCCGGCCTCAGGACGCCGGCTTCGGCTCCCGTGACTGCCGCCGCACGGTCCTGATCCGCTGGTAGACCGTGACGAGGCTCGCGACGGCGAGGATCACGAGCACCGCGAACAGGAAACCCTCGGGCAGCCCGAGCCCCGTGAGCCCGGTGACCACGAGGACGGAGACCAGGCGTTCGGCGCGCTCGGCCACCCCGACGTTCGCGGTGAACCCCAGCGACTCCGCCTTGGCCCGCGCATAGGACACGATCATGCCGAGCACGAGGCAGGCGAGGGCCGCGATCGCGACGGCCGTGTTCTGCCCGCCCGTGAAGAACCAGATGGCGACACCGGCGAAGAGGGCGCCGTCGGCGATGCGGTCGAGCGTGGAGTCGAGGAAGTTGCCCCAGAGGCCGCCATGGCCCTTGATCCGGGCCATGATGCCGTCGACGACGTCGGAGAACACGAACAGGGTGATGAAGACCGTGCCCCAGAACAGCTGCCCGAGCGGATAGAACACGAGCGCGCCGCCGGCCACGCCGAGGGTGCCCGCGATGGTCACGGCGTCGGGGGTCACGCCCCATTTCAGGAGCAGTCGCGCGAGGGGCGTGAACAGCCGGGTGAAGAAGCCGCGCGCGTACCTGTTGAGCATCAGGAGGCCGGCCCGGTGGGGTCACCGTCGGCCCACGCCGCGGCGACCTGTCCGCGCACGTCGCCGAGTGTCTGCGTGATGGCCTTGGTCTGCGCGATAATCGGCAGGAAGTTGCCGTCCCCGCCCCAGCGCGGCACCACGTGCTGGTGGAGGTGGGCGGCGATCCCGGCGCCACCGGTGGCGCCCTGGTTCATGCCCAGGTTGAACCCGGAGGGGTTGGAGACCCGGCGCAGCACGCGCATGGCCGTCTGGGTGAGGGCGGCGATCTCCGCGGTCTCGTCGTCGTCGATGTCCGTGTAGTCGGGCACGTGCCGGTACGGGCAGACCAGGAGGTGCCCGGCGTTGTACGGGAAGAGGTTGAGCAGCACGAAAGCGTGCGTGCCCCGATGGACGATCAGGGCGTCCTCGTCGCTCAGCTGCGGCGCGCGGCAGAACGGGCACGACTCCTCCGTCGTCACCTGCTCCTGTCCGCCCTTGATGTAGGCGAGGCGGTGCGGGGTCCACAGCCGCTGGAAGGCGTCGGGCACGCCGGCGAGTTCGAACCCGTCGGTGACCTCATGGTCACCGGGGTAGGCAGCCGCCGGCTGCCCGAGGGAGGTCGTGTCCGGACTGTCGGCGTCGGCCATCAGACCGTCGCCTCCCTGCTGCGAACCGCCTCCACGATCCGGCGGACCGCCTCGTCGACGGGCACCTGGTTGTCCTGGCTGCCGTCCCGGAAACGGAAGGAGACCGCGTTCGCCTCCTGGTCCTCGCCGCCCGCGATGAGGACGAAGGGCACCTTCTCCTTGCTCGCCGTCCTGATCTTCTTCGGGAAGCGGTCGGAGCCGGCGTCCACCTGCGCGCGGATGCCCTCGGCCTTGAGCTTGTCGACGACGTCGAACAGGTAGTCGTTGAACGCCTCCGCCACGGGGACGGCGAGCACCTGCACCGGTGCCAGCCAGGCGGGGAACGCTCCGGCGTAGTGCTCGGTGAGGACGGCCATGAAGCGCTCGATGGAGCCGAACAGGGCCCGGTGGATCATGACCGGGCGCTGCCGGGAGCCGTCCGCCGCCTGGTACTCGAGTTCGAAGCGCTCGGGCAGGTTGAAGTCCAGCTGGATGGTGGACATCTGCCAGGTCCGGCCGATCGCGTCACGCGCCTGGACGGAGATCTTCGGGCCGTAGAACGCGGCTCCCCCGGGATCGGGCACCAGCTCGAGGCCGGACGCCTCGGCGACCTCGGCGAGGGTGCGGGTGGCCTCGTCCCAGATCTCCTCCGAGCCGACCGACTTCTCGGGGTTGCGCGTGGAGAGCTCGAGGTAGAAGTCGTCGAGGCCGTAGTCCTTGAGCAGGCCCAGCACGAAGTCCAGCGTCCCGGTGAGCTCGTCCTTCATCTGCTCGCGGGTGCAGTAGATGTGGGCGTCGTCCTGGGTCATGCCCCGGACACGCGTCAGGCCGTGGACCACGCCGGACTTCTCGTAGCGGTAGACCGAGCCGAATTCGAACAGGCGCAGCGGCAGTTCGCGGTAGGACCGTCCGCGGGACCGGAAGACCAGGTTGTGCATGGGGCAGTTCATCGGCTTGAGGTAGTAGTCCTGCCCGGGCTTGCGCACCGTGCCGTCCTCGTTCAGCTCCTCGTCGACGTGCATGGCCGGGAACATGCCGTCCCGGTACCAGTCGAGGTGCCCGGAGACCTCGTAGAGGTGCCCCTTCGTGATGTGCGGCGTGTACACGAATTCATATCCGGCGTCGGTGTGCCGCTGGCGGGAGTAGTCCTCCATCGCCTTGCGGATGGTGCCGCCCTTCGGGTGGAACACGGGAAGGCCGGAGCCGAGCTCGTCGGGGAAGGAGAACAGGTCCAGTTCCGTGCCGAGGCGCCGGTGGTCGCGCCGTTCGGCTTCGGCCAGGCGCTCCTGGTAGGCCTTGAGGGCGTCCTTGGTGGGCCATGCCGTGCCGTAGATCCGCTGCAGCTGCTTGTTCTTCTCGCTGCCGCGCCAGTAGGCGGCCGCCGAGCGCGTGAGCGAGTAGGCGTTGGAGATGAGCTTGGTGTTGGGCAGGTGCGGACCGCGGCAGAGGTCTTTCCACACGACGTCGCCTGATTTGCGGTCCACGTTGTCGTAGATGGTCAGCTCGCCGGCACCGACCTCGACGGAGGCGCCGTCCTCGTCCGTCGCGCCGCCCTTGAGGCCGATCAGCTCCAGCTTGTACGGCTCGTCCTTCATCGCCTCGCGGGCCTCGTCCTCGGACACGACCCGGCGGACGAAGCGCTGGTTGGCGTTGACGATCTTCAGCATCATCTTCTCGAGCTGCTTGAGCTCGTCCGGCGTGAAAGGTTCCTCGACGTCGAAGTCGAAGTAGAAGCCGTCCGTGATGTACGGGCCGATGCCCAGCCTGGCTGCGGGACGCAGCTGCTGCACGGCCTGGGCCATGACGTGCGCGGCGGAGTGGCGGAGGACCTCGAGCCCCGCGGGGTCCTCGAGCGTGACGCCCTCCACGGCGGCGCCGTCGGGCAGTTCCTGGTCCAGGTCCCTCAGTTCGCCGTCGACCCGCATGACGACGACGTCGCGCCGCCCGCCGAACAGCTCCGTACCGGTGGTGCCCGTCGTCGCCTGCGTCTCTTCGCCGTCGACGATGAGTTTCATGGGCTGGGGCGCTGACACGGAGGGTCTCCTCGGGGAATCGGAACAGGGGTGCCCGACAGGGCGTGACGGCACCCGGTGAGCCCGGGGACCGCCGTGCTGATCGTATCGGGTGGGCACAGGGCCGACCAACACGCCCGCCACCGGACGACGGCGGAGCGTCGTCCGGGCGCGCCCTACTGCTCCCGCCGCACCCGCAGCTCGAACTCGATGAACGCCGCGATCATCGCGCGGTATGTCTGCTCGACGACGCTCGGGTCGACGCCCTGCTTCGAGGCATACTCGCGCACGTTGGTGATGACCCGCTCCACCCGCGCCGGGGCGCGCACCGAGGCGTCATCGTGCTTGAGGGAACCGGCCCGGCGGACGAGCCGTTCGCGCCGGGACATGAGGGACACGATCTGCTCGTCCACCTCGTCGATGGCCACCCGGACCGCGGCCAGCTGCTTCGCGCTCTGTTCTTCCTCTGCTTCAGCCATGGCGTGAGCCTACCCGGACCACCACCGACGGCAAGGGGGCTGCAGCAACGGGCCGGCCCGCAGGAATGGGCCGGCAGGATCAGGCGTTGTCGACGATGCGGGCAACACCGGGCCCGTTCTATTCCAACACCTGCGCGCGGTGGATCCGCGCGCACAGACGAGGAGCACCGTGGACTACACGCCAGAAGCAGGATCCATCACCATGTTCTCCACCACGTGGTGCGGGTACTGCCGTCGCCTGAAGTCACAGCTCTCCGCGCAGGGCATCGGCTACACCGAGATCAACATCGAGGAGGTCGAGGGGACCGCCGACCTCGTGGCGTCCCTGAACGGCGGCAACCAGACCGTGCCGACCGTGATCTTCCCCGACGGCAGCACCGCCACGAACCCGTCCGTCGCCGAGGTGAAGACCAGGCTCTCCGTCTAGGGACGCACCCGCCGCGCACCAGCGCCGTCCCCCATATGCTGGGAGCGGCAGGTCGGTCACCGGCCCGCCGCCCCCAGCGGAAGGACAGCAACACATGGTGCACAAAGTTCAGGGAGTCGTGGTGCGGGCGAAGGATGCCCCCGCCACCATCGAGACCATCCTGGTCCCGGATCCCGGGCCCGGCGAGGCGCTCGTCGACATCCTCACCTGCGGTGTCTGCCACACGGACCTGCACTACAAGCAGGGTGCCATCAACGACGAGTTCCCGTTCCTCCTCGGACACGAGGCCACCGGCGTCGTGAGCGCCGTCGGCGACGACGTCACGACGGTCGCCCCGGGCGACCGCGTGATCCTGAACTGGCGTGCCGTCTGCGGCGAGTGCCGGGCCTGCCGCCGGGGCGAGGCGCAGTACTGCTTCGACACGCACAACGCCACCCAGAAGATGACCCTGGAGGACGGGACCGTCCTCTCCGCGGCCCTCGGGATCGGCGCGTTCGCCGAGAAGACCCTCGTCGCCGCCGGCCAGTGCACCAAGGTGGATGCCGATGCCGACGCCGCCGCCGTGGGCCTGCTCGGCTGCGGCGTCATGGCCGGGATCGGCGCGGCGATCAACACGGGCAACGTCTCCCGCGGCGACTCGGTCGCCGTCATCGGCTGCGGCGGTGTGGGCATCGCCGCCGTCGCCGGAGCGAAGCTCGCCGGAGCCACCACGATCATCGCCGTCGACATCGACGACCGGAAGCTGGAGCTCGCGAGGGGCCTCGGTGCCACGCACGTCCTGAACTCGAAGGACGACGACCCGGTGGAGGCCATCCGTGCGCTGACCGGCGGCAACGGCGCGGACGTCGTGATCGACGCGGTCGGGCGCCCCGAGACCTACAAGCAGGCCTTCTACGCACGCGATCTCGCCGGGACCGTGGTGCTCGTGGGGGTCCCCACCCCCGAGATGACCGTCGAACTGCCGCTGCTGGATGTCTTCGGGCGCGGCGGCTCCCTCAAGTCCTCCTGGTACGGGGACTGCCTGCCGAGCCGGGACTTCCCGATGCTCGTCAGCCACTACCTGCAGGGCAACCTCGACCTGGACGCCTTCGTCACGGAGCGCATCCGGCTCGACCAGGTGGAGGAGGCCTTCGGGAAGATGCACGGCGGCGCCGTGCTCCGCTCGGTGGTGGAGCTCTGATGGCCGCACGGGTCGAGCACCTCGTCACCTCGGGCACCTTCTCGCTCGACGGCGGCACCTGGGACGTCGACAACAACGTCTGGATCGTGGGCGACGACGACGAGTGCGTGGTCATCGACGCCCCGCACGACGCGTCGGCGATCATCGAGCAGATCGACGGCCGTACGGTCCGGGCGATCCTGCTCACCCACGCGCACGACGACCACATCCGCGCGGTCGGCGACCTGGCCGACGCCGTCCACGCGCCGATCTACCTGCACGACGGCGATCGTGCGCTGTGGGACATGGTGTTCCCGGAGCTGAGCCCCGACCGGTCGATCGGGGACGGCGACACGATCGAGGTGGCCGGGGCGACCCTGAGGGCGCTGCATACGCCGGGCCACTCCCCGGGTTCCGTGTGCTACCACCTGGAGGAGGCGGGCACCGTCTTCACCGGCGACACCCTGTTCCAGGGCGGACCCGGCGCCACGGGCCGCTCCTACAGCGACTTCCCGACGATCATCGAATCCATCCGGACGAAGCTGCTCACGCTGCCGCCGGAGACCATCGCCCGGACCGGGCACGGGGACAGCACCACGATCGGCGACGAGGCCCCGCACCTGCAGGAGTGGATCCGGCGCGGCTCCTGACGCTCCCGGCGTCCGGCCTCACGACCGGCCGGACGCCGCTCGGGTGTCGGGCGCAGGCGGATCGAGCACAGGGTCACTGCGCAGGCGGGTATCGCTCGGGTGGGCGTGGGTCGGCCGGGGGTCGAGGCTGACGATGCCGGCGTACGCCGCGAGGAGCGCGTGCTCGACGTCGTCGACCGTCACCCCGGGCACAAGGTCCTCGGCCGCACCCGCGGTGGACGGCCGCCAGGCGAGACCCAGCGCCGAGTAGGTATCAGCCAGGACCGCCCGCAGGGACGCCGCATCGTCCACGACGATCACCGACGAGAACAGCCAGGCGCCCGCGACGACCCGCTGGGCGGTCCCGACGAGCTTGACCGCCGGGACGCCGTCGACCCGCCCGTGCACGCTGAACTCGCCCGGGCAGTACTCCCCCGGCACCTCGCCCACGCGGGCGTCGACTCCGACATCGGCGAGCACGCCCGCGAAGAAATCGCCGAACGCGGCGAAGCGCGTCCGCGTGCCCGCCACGGCGTCGGGCGCCGGTTCGATGTGGTCGACCACGAGGCACCCCCGGTGGTAGGCGGCGGCGCGACCGCCGGCGCGCCGGACGAGCGGCGCGAAGCCGTGCCGGGTCGCGGCGGTCGCGGCCTCCCCGAAGCCGGGCAGCCGGGCGTCGCGCTGCCCGAACGCGACGGTGGGGCTCGGACGGTACAGGCGCAGGGTCGGCGGCCGGTCCCCCGCGGCGACCTCGCGGAGGAGTCCGATCCCCCGGTCGAGTTCGGCGGCGGCATCGTCCGACACCGGATCGGGGACCAGTGCCATGTCGACTGCGCCCTGCCACGGAGTGCTCATCCTTCCATCGTAGGCAGTCGACGGCCCCGGCCGCGCCGGGGCGCCGAGGCTAGCGGCCGCCGTCGATCGCCCGGCTGCGCTGCTCGATGCCGGGGCCGCCGTACGGGTAGTCGGAGAAGGTCGGCGCGCTGACCTCGTCCAGGCGGGCGAGGTCCTCCGGCGTGAGGTCGAGGTCGGCGGAGGCGAGGTTGTCGGCCAGCTGCTCCTGCGTGCGGGCACCGAGGATCACGGACGTCACCCCGGGCTTCGCGGCGACCCACGCGAGCGCCACGTGCGAGGCGTTGACGCCGCGCTCGGAGGCGATACCGGTCACGGTGTCGATGATCCGCCAGGTGCGCTCCTGGGCGTTGCGCTGCTCCCAGGCCTCCATGCCGCGCTGCGGGTTCTCGCCCAGGCGGGTGGCGCCCGTCGGCTCGGTGTCGCGCGTGTACTTCCCCGTCAGCCAGCCACCGCCGAGCGGGGACCACGGGAGCATCCCCATGCCGGCGTCGAGCACGGCCGGAACGATCTCCGCTTCGATCTCACGGACGAGCAGGGAGTACTGGGGCTGCAGTGTGACCGGGAGGGAGTAGCCGCGCCGGCGGGCGATCATCACGGCCTTCGTGAGCTGCCAGCCGGTGTAGTTGGAGAACCCGTAGTAGCCTATCTTGCCCTGGACGACGGCCTCGTTGAGGAAGCCCAGGGTCTCCTCGAGCGGCGTCAGCGGGTCCCAGGAGTGCACCTGGTAGAGGTCGATGTGGTCGACGCCCAGGCGCGTGAGCGATGCGTCCAGGGCGCGGCGGAGGTGGCGCCGGGACAGGCCGAGGTCGTTGACGTCCTCGCCCATCGGGAACCGGCCCTTGGACGCGAGGACCATCCGGTCCCGCTCCGCGGGATTCTTCGCGAGCCAGCGCCCGATGATCTCCTCCGACGCACCGGCCGTGTAGACGTCGGCGGTGTCGATGAGGTTGCCGCCCGCGGCGGCGTAGTCCGACAGGATGGCATGGGAGCCCGCCTCGTCCGCTTCCGCACCGAAGGTCATCGTCCCGAGGGCGAGGTGTGACACCGAGGTGCCGCTGTTGCCGAGTTTCCGATACTGCATGGGTGCTCCTTCGTCAGGGCGCCGGTCGGCGCCGTCGTCGGTGGGGGTCCGCTCATCAGCGACACGCGAAAGGGCGCCGTCGACAGGACGGCGCCCTTTCGGGTGGTGTCAGTCGCTGATCGTGACGCCCTTCCAGAAAGCGTAGTGACCGCGGATGTTCTCCGCCGCTTCCTTCGGTTCCGGGTAGGTCCACGCCGCGTCCGTGTTCTGCTGGCCGTCCACGGTCAGCGTGAAGTAGCCGGCCGTCCCCTTCCAGGGGCAGACCGTGTGCGACTCGGTGGGTCGGAAGAATTCCTGCACGATGGACTCCGGGGGGAAGTAGTGGTTCCCCTCGACCATCACGGTCTCGTCCGACTGGGCCACGACCGTGTCTTTCCAGATTGCTTTCGGCATGCCTTCTCCTCCTCGACGGCGTCCCGCCGTGCGGCGCGGACTGCGTATCCCGTGCAACCCCCGGGCGGGCCGGGGCATTCCGGTGTGCGTCAGAGCCGGCGCACCGTGAGGATCTGCTCGAGCCGGCCGAAGGGCCCGTCGAGGTCGTGCACCACGCTGGAGGTCAGGCCCACGCCGTGCCCGCCGAAGGTCACGCGGGTGTCCAGGCCCAGCCACTCACCCCGCGGCATGCGGTGGAGATGGACCTGCAGGTCGACGTTGGGGAACATCCAGCTGTCACCGCCCGGGGCCACGCGGGAGGCGATCCCGTTCGCGGCGTCCATCATCCCGACAAGACGCACCACGTCGGAGGACGGCCTGCCCTCCACCATCGCGTGGGGGTTGCGCATCCAGACCTGGCCCCGGCCGGGCCGGTGCCCGGGGACCACGCGGACCTCGAGCGACCGGATGAAACCGCCCGGCCACGCGGTCATGCCCTCGTGGGGGCCGGCGTCGTCGGGACCGGGCATCCGTGGGTCCTCCACGCAGGCGACGTCGGCGGTGTCCTGTGTGCTGAGCCGCCAGGCCCTGGCGACGATCGCCGTCCGGCCGGCCGCCTCCATGCGGGCCTCGACCAGTTCGATGGTCCGCCCGGGACGGACGACGGCGGCGGTCACGTAGAACTCGCCGCCCGGGATCATCCCGAGGATGTCGAAGCTCACCCGGCTGAGCTGCATCCCCTCGCGCGGTTCGCACTCGAGCAGGCACTGCGTGAGCAGCCCCGAAATCGGGGCCATGTGCTGCTCCTGCGGATTCCAGGCGCCCTGGGCGTGGATCGTCGACTCGAATTTTCCGCTGCCGAGATCGCGGTAGAAAGAATTCACCCAGCCCATGCTAGGCGACGACGGGCGCGCTCCCCGGAGCGGGCGCGCCACGGGCCGGAATAGAGTCCGCCCGCCCGGGGTTCAGTTGATTGACCGGATCAACCATCGCGGGTTCCGGTCCAGTACACGACAGACAGAGGACGGCATCCGGCCGGCGCAAGCCCCGACGAGCCGCACAGCACACAGAACCGAGCGGATTCCCATGACCCAGAGCCCCCCGTCCCGCGTCACGGACGCCGATCCCGGCCGGGACGCACCACGCCCGGACACCGTCAGTCGGACCGGCGGTGCGCCGGCCGCGACCGCAGGCGCCCTCCCGGCCCGCGACAAGCTGGTCATCACGCTCCTGCTCATCTCGGCGTTCGTGGTGATCCTCAACGAGACGATCATGGGTGTCGCGATCCCCCGCCTCGTCTCGGATCTCGGGATCACGGTCGGAGCGGGCCAGTGGCTGACCACGGCGTTCATGCTCACCATGGCCGTGGTCATCCCGATCACCGGGTTCCTCCTGCAGCGGTTCAACACGCGGCCCGTCTTCATGGCGGCCATGAGCCTGTTCAGCCTCGGCACGCTCATCGCGGCGATGGCCCCGGGCTTCGAGATCCTGGTGGTCGGACGGGTGGTCCAGGCCAGCGGGACCGCCATCATGATGCCGCTGCTCATGACCACGGTCATGACGCTCGTGCCGCCGGCATCCCGGGGCAAGGTGATGGGCAACATCTCGATCGTCATCTCCGTCGCGCCCGCCCTCGGCCCCACCATCTCCGGCGCCATCCTCAGCGCGCTCGAGTGGCGCTGGCTGTTCTGGCTGGTCCTGCCGATCTCGCTCGCGGCACTGGCGATCGGCTCGGCCAAGATGCAGAACGTGGCCACCCCGCGGCGGTCCTCCATCGACGTCCCGTCGGTCGTCCTCTCCGCCGTCGCCTTCGGGGGCATCATCTACGGGCTGAGCCAGCTCGGCGAGGCGTCCACGGGCAGCGCGATCCCCGCCTGGGTCCCCCTCGTCGTCGGCCTGGCCGGCCTCGCGGTGTTCGTGACCCGCCAGCTCGTCCTGCAGCGGCGCGACGCCGCCCTCCTGGACCTGAGGGTGTTCACCTCCAGGAACTTCTCCATCTCGATCGTGGCGATCGCGGTCAGCATGATGGCGCTGTTCGGCACCATCATCCTGATCCCCATCTACGCGCAGTCCGTCCTCGGCCTGAGCCCCTTCCAGTCCGGGCTGCTCCTGCTCCCGGGCGGACTGGCCATGGGACTGCTCGGACCGGTCGTGGGACGCATCTACGACCGTCGCGGCCCCCGCGTCCTCCTGGTCCCGGGTGCGTTCCTGGTGAGCGCCGTCTTCTGGGCCATGACGCAGGTGACCGAGACGACCCCCGTACCCCTGGTCCTCACCGCGCACGTCCTGCTCAGCATCGGCCTCGCGCTGATGTTCACGCCGCTCCTGACCTCGGCCCTGGGCTCGGTGCGGCCACGGCTCTACTCGCACGGCAGCGCGGTCTTCGGCACCGTCCAGCAGCTGGCCGGCGCCGCCGGCACCGCGCTGTTCATCTCGGTCATGACCCTCCGGAGCACGTCACTGGCGGAGGGCGGGGCTGCCGCCGACGTCGCGCTCGCCGGGGGCATCCGGGCGGCGTTCCTGTACGGAGCGGTCATCTTCCTGCTCGCCGTCGTCGCCTCGTTCTTCGTCCGGGCACCCCGGATCGCCGACGACGCCCCGGCGCCCCTGCACTAGGACCCGACACGGTCCATTGGTTCGCCGCGCGCCGGTGCAGAGGCGGAGCCCTCGGCGATATGCTGGTGCAGACGCCTGTGGGGGCGGTGGGTGCGAGGATCGGGGGGCTCGATGAACGGCAGGACCAGTGGTGCCCGTGCCGCGGCCCTGTCGGCCCTCGTGTCCCTCGGCCTCCTGCTCGGATGCCTTCCTCCCGCCGCCGCGGACACCCCCGACAAGCCCCTCCCGGTCGGCAGCATCGTGAAGAACCCCTCCACGGACCGGCGGGAGGTCGTCGTCGCGGATCTCCAGCACACCGCCGTCCTCATCGGGGATTCCCAATCCTCCGGGCGCGAGAGCTGGCCGCAGGTAGCCCTGCGCAACCTCGGCTACTCGGTGAAATTCATGGGAGCGGGCGGCACCGGCTTCGTCGCCTCGAACCAGCGCGACCGCGTCCCCAACTACTACGACTCCCTCACGAGCAACCGGTGGATCCTGCCGCACGGGGATCCCGCGCTCGTCGTCATCGGCGGCGGAGGCAACGATGCAGCGCTCGGGGCGTCCGACGGCGACATCCTCGGGAGTGCGAATGCCCTGATCCTCGACCTCCAGCGCACGTATCCGTCGTCGCGCCTGGTCATGGTCGGCACCCTCAGCCGCAGCGCCGGGGACGGCGGCGGCCGGCGCAACCAGGTCGACGCCCTCCTGGGCGACCTCGCGGAGAAGCGCGGCATACCGTTCGTCTCGGCGGGTGACTGGCTGACGACCTACGGTCTCGAGGCCTTCCTCGCCGACAAGGTCCATCTGAATGCCGGCGGCCACCGGCGCGCGGCGGTGGTCCTCGAGGAGGACCTCCGGGCACTGCGGTTGAGCGCCGCGAACGTGATCGCCGCACGGACACCGCCGACTGCGGTGCTCACGCCGCTCGCCTAGCACCCGACGCGGACGGGCGGGCCGCGACACCGATGAACGCTAAGTCGGCTTATGGTTGGATCATGAGCTTCAATGACAAGGTCCAACTCGACCCCTCGCGTGTCAGCGACCGGCGGGGACGGGGGCGCGGTGCGGCCGTCGGCGGCGGCATTGGCGGCGGACTCCTCCTCATCCTCTCGCTGATCTTCGGTCCCGGCGTGGTGGACCAGCTGGGGCTCGACGACGGGTCCGCCACCGCGCAGGACCAGGGTGCCGGCACAGCCGGCGGCGCGATCAGCGAGTGCCTCACGGGCGCCGACGCCAACGAGCAGCTCGACTGCAGGATCCTCGCGACAGCGGAGAGCCTCGACGGGTTCTGGCTGCCCTACCTGGACCAGTTCGACGTGGCGTACACCCAGCCGGGCGTGGTCCTCTTCACCGGCCAGGAGGACACCGGCTGCGGCACGGCGACGAGCGCCGTCGGCCCCTTCTACTGCCCGGCGGACGAGCAGACCTACTACGACACGGCCTTCTTCGACGACCTGGTCACCCGCTTCGGCTCCTCCAGCGGACCACTCGCCCAGGAGTACGTGGTGGCCCACGAGTTCGGCCACCATATCCAGAACCTCATCGGGACCCTCGGCGCCGCGCAGCAGGACCCGCAGGGAGCGGAATCGGGCGGCGTCCGCGTCGAGCTGCAGGCGGACTGCTTCGCCGGGATGTGGGCAGCCCACGCCGTCTCCGTCCCCGACGCGGAATCCGGTGAGCCGTTCCTCCGGCCGTTCTCGGACACGGACCTCCAGGACGCCCTCTCGGCGGCGGCCTCCGTGGGCGACGACCGCATCCAGGAGTCAGCGACCGGGCAGGTCGACCCGGAGGGCTGGACGCACGGCTCCAGCGCCCAGCGCCAGGCCTGGTTCTCGCAGGGATTCGAGACCGGGGACCTGCAGTCCTGCGACACCTTCTCCGCGTCCGACCTCGACAGCCCGTGACCCCATGCCCGACGACACCCCCGCGTCCCCGAAGGACCAATCCATGACCGACCGCCTCGCCGTCGTCGTCCCCGTGTTCAACGAACCCGGGATCGCCCGCACGCTCGAAGCGCTCCGCGGACAGCACGACGCCGCGGACATGCGCATCTACGTCGTGGACAACGGCTCCACGGATGACACCGTGCGACGCGTCGAACGCTTCGCGGCCGCCCAGACCGCCCTCGACATCCGCGTCCTCGTGGAGCGGCAGAAGGGCACGGGCGCGGCGTGCGATACCGGGTTCCGTGCGGCCATCGCGGACGGTTCCACGCTCGTCGCCCGCACCGACGGCGACAGCGAGCCCGAAGCGGACTGGACCGGCCGCATCCGCACCCTCTTCGCGCACCACCCGGAGGTGCAGCTGGTCGGCGGCACGAGCATCCCGCTGCGGGACGAATACTTCCGGTGGGGCGACGACCTCCTCATGCCGGGTGCGCTGGCGACGCTACGGATCATGATGGCGGTCCAGCACCTGGACCCCGCCTACCTGCGCTTCGTCGCCGGCCACAACATGGCGGTCCGCTCCTCGGCCTATCTGGCGACCGGCGGGATCGAGCGGACCGCGATCGACGAGCGCGACGAGGACATCGACTTCTCCGTCAGGATCTCGCACCGCCTCGGCCTCGACGCCGTGAAGATCGATCCCGCGCTCAAGGTGGCGACGTCGATGCGGCGCGTCCGCCGCTACGGCCTCGGCCTGATGGGCGTCCACCACCTCCTGCCGGCCCTCCGGGGCAGACTCGTCCGGACCATCGACATCCGGTAGCAGGCGGCGCGGCAGCATTGCCGCCCTGCAGCCCGGTCAGGCCGCTCCGCCGTCCCGCACCAGCTCGATCGCGTCCTCGACGGCAGGCACCCGGCCGTGCCCGGCGCCCGTGACGAGACGGACCGTCCGGCGGAACGAGGCGTTGTCGCCCTGCCCCGCCCGGAAGGCCGGCAGATGGGCGAGGACCGCGGCCCGGCGCAGCGCGGCGTCCTGCCCCGCCGCCCACCGGTCCAGCACCGACGCCGCCCGGACGGCATCCTGGCCGCGCAGCCGCAGGAGCATCGGCCCCACGACGTCCACCGCGAGTGGATCCGCCAGATCGTGCAGCTGCGCCGAGCGGAGGAAGCCCTCGATGCGCGTGAGGTCGGAGTGGCGCAGCAGCCGGCCCGCCGATTGCAGCAGGACCACGGCCGCCAGGCGGCGCTCGAACACGGGACGGGACCAGAGCTCGGAGGCGAGGGCGGTGACGTCGTCGTGCCCGAGACCGGGATACCGGCGTTCCGCGTTGCGGACGGTCCCGCGGACCGCGCCCATCGAGGCCCCGTAGTACTCCAGTCCCGTCCCGAAGCGCCGCTCGTAGTCCTCGGCACGTTCCCACGAGCTCTCGTACTGGAGGGAGCCGTCGATGAAGTCGGCGGCGTCGGAGGGCATGGTCATCGGGCGGACATCCCGGTCAGGAGGTCCGCCCGACGAACGGACGCTGGGGTATCACCGATGGAGTCGATCCTACGGATCGCGGTGCTGGTTCAGGCACCCGCCGTCAGCGCGTCAGCCGCGCCCGGGCCTTCGCCCCCTCAGGTGTTGCGCGATCTCGGTGCGCCCATGCCGGCGTCGATCCTGTGCGGGCCGGCGGCGGAGGGGCGGATATCGAAGTCGAAGATCGCCGTGGGGAGGTAGACGGTCGAGCAGGAGTTGGGGATGTCCACGACGCCCGACAGCCGGCCCTCGATCGGCGCCGATCCCAGCAGCAGGTAGGCCTGCTCCGGGCTGTAGCCGAACTTCGTCAGGTAGTCGATGGCGTGCAGGCATGCCCGCTGGTAGGACAGGTGCGAATCCAGGTAGTGCTGCTTGCCGTCGAGGGTCACGGAGGTACCCGAGAAGGCGATCCATTCGCTGTATCGGGGTTCGACGATGCCGGGCATGAAGATGGCATTCTCGCTCACGCCGTAGGTGTCCATGCCGCCCTTGATGACATCGACGCGGAGGTCGATGAAGCCTCCCATCTCGATCGCACCACAGAAGGTGATCTCGCCGTCGCCCTGCGAGAAGTGGAGATCGCCGAGCGACAGGTTCGCACCGTCCACGAACACGGGGTAGAAGATCCGGGAGCCCTTCGACAGGTTCTTGATGTCCTGGTTGCCGCCGTTCTCCCGGGGAGGTGCGGTGCGGGCGGCTTCCCCCGCCACGCGGTCGAACTCGGACGCCGGCAGGCTCCCGAGCAGGGCGTGCTCCGCCTCGGGCGGCAGCGCGAGCGGGGGGACGCGGTGCGGGTCGGTGGCAATCAGGTCGCCCTCCCGCTTGTTCCACTTCGCCAGCAGGCCCGCCGAGGGCGCCGTGCCCATCAGGCCCGGATGGATGAGCCCGACGTAGGACACCTCCGGCACATGCCGCGAGGTCGCCACCTGCCCGCTGAAGTCCCAGATGGCCTTGTAGGCGTCGGGGAACTGCTCGGTCAGGAACCCGCCGCCGTTGTTCCGCGAGAAGATCCCGGTGTACCCCCACCCTTGCCCGGCGAGCGGGCCCGAGTCCTCCTGGGGGATGGGACCGACGTCCAGGATGTCGACGACGAGGAGGTCCCCCGGTTTCACGCCTTCCACGGCGAAGGGGCCGCTGAGTTTGTGGACGGTGAGGAGCGGGGCGTTCAGGATGTCATCGGCGGAATCGTCGTTGACGATGGCGCCGTCGAACCATTCCCGACAATGGACCCTGAAGGAATCGCCGGGCTTCACCGTGGCCACCGGGGGGATCTCCGGGTGCCACCGGTTGTGTCCGACTTTCTCCTGGTCCTCGAATTTCCTGCTCGAATCAAGGGGGAATATGACGTCAGGCATTTCATCTCCTTCGATGATTGTCGTCGGGTTATGACTAAGGTCGTGGCAGTTTCCTGTGAAGCGGATTCGTCGAATAGACAGGAGCGGCGCCTTTGCCCGTCGACGGGAGTGCCCCGGACACCACGTCGGGTTCCGACGCACTGCGCGTGGTCGAATCGATGAGCTGGAATGCCGCTGTCCCTGTCCTGGAGACATGGGGCGCACTGATCTTGCGCCGGGCAGGCTGCCCGCAGGTCGGGCAGGTGTCCTCCGCCGGAGCCGCTCCCATGCCCCGGATGATCTCGTACACCTTGCATCGGGGGCAGTGGTATTCGTAGATCGGCATGAGGCAGACCTTTCTTCCCGGCAAGGATCATGGACCGGCCCGGCACGTATGCAGGGATAAAAGCTCTTCCGACCCGCACATCGCGTCGGGCCGGAAAAGCGTGACATTCGCGGTGCGGGGTGGTGACGGCGATACTAGTCCCGCCCAAATTACGTGTCAACGCCGTGCAATTCGCCGAACACGGGCACCCCGGAGACGGCCTCAGTAGATGAAGATGTCGAACCACGCACGATTGTGCGCATGGAGGAGGACGAGGAACAGCACGAAGTCGAACAGGAGGTGCACGCAGATGATGTAGGACAGCGAGCGCGTCCGGGTGAAGATGAAGGCCTGCAGGAGCGCGAACGGGAAGATGAACAGCGGTGCCCACGCCGTGAAGCCCAGTTCCCAGAGGAACGATGTGAACAGCACCGCCTGCAGCACGTTGGCCTGCACCATGGGCAGGTGGCGGCGCAGGAGGGCGAAGACCGTACAGATGAAGAACAGCTCGTCCCAGATCCCGAGGCCGTTGGTGCCGATGAACAGGCGCGCGATCTCCGCCGGTTCCGAGGCCGCCGGCCAGTTCGTGTAGACCCCGGTGCTGATCAGGTAGAACGGCAGCAGGGCGTAGCCCATCACGACGACGACGGGCAGGTACCCTTTCTCCGCGCGGGTCCAGGGCACACCGGTCCGCAGCGGGAAGGTGACCGCGTGGTCACGGTACGCGAAGCGCGAGACGGTGTAGGGCACGCCGACGGCGAGGATCATGGCCGAACCCATGACCGCCATGTGCTCGACGCTGATATCCGTGGTGATGGGCACGAGGGTCATCACGGTGACGCCGAAGGCGATCAGCACGAGGTCCCTGAACAGGGCGCGGTCGACGACGGCGGCCACGGCGAGCGCCACGGCCAGCAGTCCGTAGCCGGACAGGGGCTGGTGGAGTACGAGCAGGACGAAGCCGGCGAGGGACACCAGTGCGGCCGGGACCAGTGCCCGGGAGGGCGTGTGCCAGGCGCCCTGCTTCCAGGACCGCGTCGCCGTGAGCATGGCTCCCGGGAGAGGCGCGTCCGGTGCCGGCGCTGCTGCGTGGTCCACGGTGGTGCTCCTTCGACGGTGTGCCGGGTCGATGCCCATTCTTTCCCTCGTCCGCCGGTCGGTCCACACCCTGGGCGCACGCCGAGTCTCATCCCCGACGGGTGAGACTGCATCACCTCCCCGCGTCGACAATGAGTGCAGCACTTGCGTGCCGTCAGATGGGCTGCGACACGGTCGTCAGGATCGGGGGTACTCCGTGCTCGCACATCGCCAGGATCCCGAAGGAGCGGCCCTGCCGGAGTCGGCGGTCCATGTCGTTCGGATCGCCGTGGCGGCCGTCCTCAGTCCCACGAACCCCCGGCCGTCCCCCGCGAGCGCCCGCTCCGCGCGCGTGTCCGCATCCACCGCTCCTGCTCCCCCGAGGTCCCGCACCCGGCGTTCGACGACCTCGCCCGTCCCACCGCATCCCTCCAGTAGAAGGAGAAGCCCATGATGCCGGACCCGCCTGCTCCCGATCCGCGATCAGCCCTCCCGCGCAGCACCACCGTCCTGCTCGCCCTCGGCGGAGCGACCGTGGCAGCGTTCGGGATCGCTGCCGTCCGGGGTGTCGTCGTCCCGGTGTTCCTGGCGGTCATCCTCACCCTGTGCGTGCACCCGCTCCGGAGTCGGTTGCACAGGCGCGGGGTCTCGCGGGGACTCGCCACGGCTGCGTCGACCGCTGCCGTCCTCGCCCTCGTCCTGGTCTTCGCCGTGGTCCTGGTCCTGGCCCTCGTCCAGTTCTCCGTCCTCCTCCCCCAGTACGCGCCGCAACTGGAGCAGGTGGGGGCATCTGTCTCCGGGCTGCTGGCGTCGGCCGGACTCGGCACGGGGCAGCCGGGCGCAGTCGAGGACACTTTCACACCGGAGAACATCCTCGCGTTCATCGGCGGCCTGCTGGGCGGCGTCACGAGCATCGTGGGCGGTCTTGTGGTGCTCCTGACCCTGCTCATCCTCATGGCTGTCGACGGATCCCGGGTGCCGGCGCTCCTCACCTACCTGACCCCCCACCGCCCGGCGCTGGTCCCCGCCCTCGTCGGGTTCGCAGCCGGGGCTCGCCGGTACATGGTCGCGACGACGGTGCTCGGCCTCGCCCAGGGTGCGTTCAACTGGCTGGTGCTCGTCCTCCTCCAGGTCCCGGGCGCCCTCCTCTGGGGCCTGCTGTCCTTCATCTGCAGCTTCATCCCCAACGTCGGCTACTTCATCGCCATCATCCCTCCCCTGTTCTTCGGGTTCCTCACCGGGGGCTGGCCGACCGTCGTCGCCGTCATCGTCGTCTACGGGGTGATCAACGGCGCCGTCCAGTCCATCGTCCAGCCGAAGTACATCGGTAACGCGGTGTCTCTCAGCGAGAGCCTGACCTTCGTCTCCGTGCTCTTCTGGGCCGTGGTCCTGGGGCCCGTCGGTGCCGTCCTGGCCGTGCCGCTGACCCTCCTGGTCCGGGCGATCCTCATCGACGCGGAACCGTCGACGGCGTGGCGCAGGGCCCTCACCGGGGACACATCGGACCTCCGGGGAATCCTCGAGGACGAGGCCGGCGAGACCCGTGCCCGGCGGGCCCAGCGGAGAGCGAAGCCCACCACCCCCCGCGAGGAGCAGGCATGACGTCCCCCGTCGTCGGCTCCGGCGCCAGGTGAGTCCTTGATGCTGAGCCTCCTGAGCCTGCTGGTCAGCCTGATACCCGTCGCCTTCGCGGGGACGATGAGCACGGTGCCCGCCACCGTGACCATCATCATCCTGCTGTCCCCCAACGCCCACCGCGGCGCCTTCCTGTTCTTCTTCGGGAGCTTCGCCGGGGCCCTCCTGCTGGTCGGCGGTGCGGCGGCCGGACTGCGCTTCCTTCCGATCCGGGAAGGTCCGGACCCGAACGCGCGCGCGGCGGCGGTCGGCCTGGTCGTGGCGGCGCTCGTGATCGGCTACGGCATCTACCTCCTGTCACGCGCCCCCAGGACCGACCGCGCGGCACTGAGCGGGTTGCGAGCCCGGGTCGACTCAGCCCATCCCTGGCAGTTCCTCATCCTGGGACTGGCCCTGAATCTGCGGCCGAAGGCAGTACTGCTCTCCTTGACCGCGGGCACGCTGATCGGGCTCCAGGACCTTCGCCTCCTTGCAGGCACGCTGGTCGTCCTCGCGTACGTCCTGCTCGCCCAGGCGGAGATCCTCGTACCGATCGTCCTGCGGATGCGCCGGCCCGAGCGTGCGGAAGCGATGCTGACCGGCCTGGACGCGTGGATGCAACGCCACAGCCAGACGATCACGGGTGTCACCCTCCTGATCGCCGGGCTGTTCATCGCGGGCCTGGGCATCGCACGGCTCTGACCACCCTGCACCCTCCCGCGCCCCTCCCGGTGCCAGACTGGGGTCATGCGTGAGCTCGTCATCCTCGGCACCTCCTCCCAGGCACCCACCCGGACCCGCAACCACAACGGGTACTTCCTGCAGTGGGAGCAGGAGGGGATCCTCCTCGATCCCGGCGAGGGCACGCAGCGGCAACTGATCCACGCCGGTCTCTCGGCGTCGAAGATCGACCGCATCTGCATCACCCACGTGCACGGGGACCACTGCTTCGGGCTGCCCGGCGTCCTCTCGCGCATGGTGCTCGACGGTGTCACGCACCCCGTGCACGTCCACTATCCGGCGTCCGGCGAGGACGTGGTGCGCGCGCTCGTGTTCCTTGCCACGCCGGGGCTCGACCTGCACCTGCACCCCCACGGCGCCGCCGGACCGATCGCCCCCGGACTGGAGGTGGAGAGGCTGCACCACCGCGTCGAGGCGTTGGGCTACCGCGTCATCGAGCCGGACGGGCGGACGTTCCTGCCGGACCGGCTCGCGGCAGCGGGCATCGCCGGGCCCGACGTCGGACGCCTGCAGCGCGAGGGGAGCCTCGGCTCCGTGAGGCTCGACGACGTCAGCGTGCACCGGGCCGGGCGCCGCTTCGCCTTCGTCATGGACACCGCACCCTGCGACGGCGCGTCCGCGCTCGCCGACGGCGCCGACCTCCTGGTCACCGAGAGCACCTTCAGCGACGACGACGCCACTCTCGCCGCGCAGTACCTGCACCTCACGGCCGGGCAGGCGGGCTCCCTCGCCGGTCACGGCGGAGCCGCCGCACTGGTCCTGACGCACTTCTCGTCCCGGTACGACGACGTCGGCCTGCTGGCCGAGCAGGCACGGGCCACGGCCGGCGAGGCGACCGTGATCGCGGCGTCGGACCTCGACCGCATCCCGTTCCCGGCGCGCCGCTGATACCGGCCCCGGTCGGCTCCCCTTGGTCCCCGGAAGCTCAGCGCCGCCGGTCGGCTGACCGTGGTCGCGCTCAGGTCCCCGAGGAGCCGTCCGCTAGCTCGAGGCGCCTGCCCCGCCAGGTGCGCCGGAGCCACCGGTCGTGCGAGGCGACGACGACCGTCCCGGGGTACCCGGGGATCAGGGCCTCGAGCTTGGTGGCGAGGAGCAGGGAGAAGTGGTTGGTCGGCTCGTCGAGGAGCAGCACGTCGGGAGGGACGGCCAGGAGGATCGCGAGAGCCAGCCTGCGCTGCTGGCCGACGCTCAGCACGTGGACGGGCCGGTTCTCGTCCCGCGGAGGGATGAGCCCGAACGTGCGGAGCGGGATCTGCGCGCAGGCCGGTCCGACGGCGTCGTCGTAGGCCTGCCGTGCCGTCCGTCCGGGACCGCGGCCGCGCGGATCGGGGAGCTCGGCGTCCTGGGTGAGCAGCCCGATGCGCAGTGACGGCTCCACGCTGACCGTGCCGGCGGTTGCGTGGAGGTCACCGGCCAGGAGGCGGAGGAGGGTCGACTTGCCGGATCCGTTGGGGCCCGTGACGAGCCACTTCTCCCCCGCGCAGAGCACCAGCGAGGTGGCGGCGAGCCGACCGTGCACCGAGGCCTCCGCGGCGGTGAGGACGGGACCCGTCCCGGCCGGTCCGGCGGGTGCACCGGCCGCGCCGAGGCCCTGGAACCGCAGCTCCTCGGGCGGTCTGCGGATCTGGCGGCTCTCGAGCGTCATGAGCCGGGAGGTGGCGTCGTCGACCCTGCGGGAGACCGCCTTCGCGTTGCGGTCGGAGTAGAACTTGAGGCTGGCGCGCCCTTCGGACCGCGGCGTCCAGTCCTCATGGCCCACGAGATGGCTGGCCGACACGGTGGCGCGGAGCCGTTTCAGCTCCCCCTGCTCGTCCCTGTAGCGGCGTTCCCACCGCTCCCGGGCGTCGAGCCGGGCATGCACGTAGTCGGTGTAGGTGCCGGTGAACCGGACGACACCGATGCCCGTGCCGTCGCCATCGGCTACGAGGGGTCCGGCGACCGACTGCGGCAGCGGTGCGGGGTCGAGGTCGATCAGGGTCGTCACGACGTCGTCCAGGAACGCCCGGTCGTGGCTCGCGATGAGCACGGGGCCCCGCCACTCCTCGAGCAGGGTCTTCAGGTACTCGGCGGCGTCGTCGTCGAGGTGGTTGGTCGGCTCGTCCAGGAGCAGCACGTCGGGTGCGCTGAGGAGGAGCCACGCCAGGGCGAGTCGGGAGCGCTGCCCGCCCGAGAGTTCGCCTGTCGTCCGGTCCGGCGCCAGGGCGGACAGGCCCAGCCCGGCGACGACGGCGGCGATGCGCGCATCGACGTCCCACGCACCCACGCGCTCCGCGGTCTCGAGGGCGGCCGAGTACGCCGCGCCGGCGGACGGGTCGTCGGGGGCGTGGGCCAGGGCGAGGCCTGCACTGGAGACCGCGTCGGCCGCGGCACGCACCGGGGCGACGGCGGATTCGAGCGCCTCTGCGACCGTGGCGGAGGGGGCGAACGGCGGTTCCTGGTGCAGCAGGCCGATACGCGGCCTCCCTCCCCCGGGAAGCGCCGCGGTCACGGTGCCGCCGTCGGGCGTGGTGATGTCGGCGATGATGCGCAGCAGGGTCGTCTTGCCGGAGCCGTTCTCGCCGATGAGTCCGGCGCGGTCGCCGGAGACGGTGAAGGACACGTCGGTCAGGACCCGACGCGCGCCGAAACTTTTGGAGAGGCCGTCCACGCGCAGATGGGCGGCAGCGTGCGGGGACGGGGAGGAGGAAGTGGTCACGGTGATCCTGGGGGCTGGCTGGTGTCCTGCCGGGCAGTGGCCGCGGGCGCAGGAGGGAGCGAGGATCTAGGAGAGCACGGCACCACTATAGACGCGGGTACGGGTCGCCCTCTACAGACTGCGGCGAACGGCTGACAGAAACGGCCCCCCGAATGCGGTTGCGTTCGGGGGGCCGGGTAATGCAGATCTAGGACGTGTGGTCCGCGCGGCGTTTGTCCGATCGGTAGCCGGAAACGGCGGCACGGATATCGCCCTCCTCGTGCTCGCCCTTCTTGCCGAACGGCAGCGCCTTCAGCAGCGGATGCACGACGGCCAGGACGATGAGCCCCCACGCGAGTCCGAGGATGGCCGAGCACAGCGTGTTCACGAGCCAGGCCAGGAAGCCGCCAAGGACCGGGATGCCGACGAACGGGGACTCGAGGACGTGGACGAGGTCGTACGGGAAGTGCCAGCCGAGGTCGTAGGCCCCCTGCAGCATGATGTGGCCGCCCACCCACAGCATGGCGATGGTTCCGATGAAGGTGATGCCGGCCAGGACCGCGGGCATCGACTTGACGAGCATCTCGCCGAAGCGCTGGGCGCCCGCGGAGTCCTTGGTGGTCAGGTGCAGGCCGATGTCGTCCATCTTCACGATGAGTGCGACGGCGCCGTACACGAGGACCGTGATCGCGAGGGCGACGACGACCAGGATGAGTGCCCGGGCCACCAGGGACTCGTCGGACACCTCGTTCATCGAGATGACCATGATCTCGCAGGACAGGATGAAGTCGGTGGTGATGGCGCCCTTCGTGACCTTCGCCTCCGCCTCGGGGCCGCGTTCGGTGGCCGGTGCCTTCTCGGCTGCGTGGCCGCGGAGCTTGTGCCAGACCTTCTCGGCGCCCTCGTAGCACAGGTAGGTACCGCCCAGCATGAGGATGAACGGGATGACCGCCGGGATGAAGGCGCTGATGAGCAGCAGCGCCGGCAGGATGATGAGCAGCTTGTTCCGGAGCGAACCCCAGAAGATCCGCTTGATCATCGGCAGCTCACGCGACGGATCCGCACCGGACACGTACTGCGGGGTGACCGCGGCGTCATCGATGACCACACCGGCAGCCTTGGCGCCCGCCTTCGCGGCTCCGGCAGCGACGTCGTCCACGGACGCGGCCGCGATGCGTGCGATCGCTGCGACGTCGTCGAGCAGGGCGACGAGACCGCCGCTCACAGGTCGACCCCGGACCGCTCGACGGCGGACGGCTGGACATGGAGGCCCCGGGCGGGGTGTCTGATCGGCATCCTCAGAGTATATGGGGCCGGGCTGCCCTCGACAGGCAGCGGGATTCAGTCGACGGAGGCGGCGCGTTGCCTGTAGGGCTCTCGCGCGACGACGCCGGCGATCTCCTCGGAGGTGAGCCTGCGCTCCCCCACGTAGTACAGGACGGCATCCGCGGGTAGTTGCGCGTCCCAGCCCGGGTTGATGACGGCTCCCTCGTGCTGCACCGCGAGCACCGTGGTGGTGAAGTGTCGTCCCAGGGCCTCCTGGACCTGCCCGAAGTCCATCTGCCGGAGCGCGTCGGGGAAGCGCGTGCTGTAGGTGTTCCGGCCTCCGTGGCTCATGAGGTCGGCATAGACGACGGCGATGCCCGGATCCTGCAGCTCTTCCGTGGCGAGGCGGGGCGAGTGCCACTGGACGCAGCGGACGTCGGCGGCGATGTAGGAGAAGTTGCGGGCCCGGCTCATGTCGCGCAGCGTGACGACCGTGTGGGCCTCCGGATTCACATGCGTGACGGCCACTGCGATGGCGAGTGCTTCGTTGTCGTCGCGCGCGTCGATGAGCAGGCGCGCGGCTCGGTGCACACCGGCGCGCCGCAGCACGCTCTCCTGGGCGAGGTCTCCGCGGACGAACCCGAGTTCGGGTTGCTGGGGCATCGGGTTCTCGGCGATGTCCTCCCAGGCGCAGAGGGCAATCGACTGGGCGTCGTCGGCGCTGATCTCACGGATCAGCCGTTCCGTGCGACCGGGCGTATAGCCCACGATCACGAGGTGATCCGACATGTCCAGATCCAGCTGGCCCTTCATGCGATGTCCCTTTACATTCTCGATCGCCGAAGCGATCCGGGTGAACAGGGTGGTCAGGGTGACGATGCCGCCGACGATGACGTAGGCCCCGACCACGCGACCACCGACCGAGGTCGGGAAGAAATCGCCGTATCCCACGGTGGCCGCGGTGACCAGGAACCACCACCAGTAATTCGCCACGGAGGTGATGGGGTTGCTGGAGGGCTCTGCCCACACCATGAGCGGCCAGCTGGTCAGGAACACCACGAGGATGATCACCGCCGGCAGGACCCAGACACGCGAACGCCCGAGGCCCCGGATCAGACGGATCAGTACGAATGGCACTCAGTGTTCCCTTCAGCCTCACGAGGTGATACCGGTCGGACGGTGCGGGCGTCCGACCACCGGAATGCCGTCAGCCACCCACTCCTGATGGAGTGGGTGGCTGCCCACGATCCTGGTTCCACCCGTTGCGGGGTGGGTGCTACTCGGTGGTCAGAGCACTCCGCCGGCGGGGCGGTTCTTGTTCAGCAGCGGGTCGGCCAGGGGATCCGCGGTAGTGCTGGTCTGCGGGCCGGTGGACGCCGGATCGACGTCCTCGACGGGCAGGAGGACGTCCTCGGTGCTGCGCGAGAGGACGGTGTCGTCGGTCGTGTACACCTCGGGCGCAACGTCGGCCACGGGTGTGAGCGTGACGCCTTCCTCCACGACGGTCGTGTCGTCGTCGTCCTTCTTCTTGCTGGCGGCGACCCCGACGGCCGCGGCGGCAGCAGCCAGGCCGATACCGGCAGCGACCTTGCCCGAGATTCCCGCCTTGCCGCTGTCACCGCGGGAAGCTGCAGCAGCATCGACGCCATGCTCACCGGTACCGACGCCGGTTCCCACCGATCCGCGCCATGCTCCCGTTGCGTACCCCTCATCTTCGATGAAAGCCTTGAACCGGTCGAGGTCTCCCTCGGCCTGGTTCTCGACGACGTTGAGCTTGTCGCCGATCTTCTCGACGAGGCCCTCGGCCTCGTACTCGAGGACGAGGTGAACCTGGGTCTGTCCGCCTCCGACGTCGTCGAAGGAGACCGTACCGGCATTCGTTGCACCTTCGGTCGCGGCCCAGGACACCTTCGTGTCGGGCACCTGCTCCAGGATGGTCGCGTCCCACTGCCGGCGGATGCCGCCGATTTCGACGACCCAGTTCAGGCGCTGGTTGTCGAGCTGCGTGACGGACTTGACGCCACCCATGAAGTGGGGGAATTCTTCGAACTGCGTCCACTGGTTATAGACGATGCTGACCGGGACGTTGACGAGAATGCTCTTTTCGACCTTCGTGCTCATGGCGTCTCCTTCGGGTTGGGACAAGGTACAGCTGGCGATACGATTACGGCTGAGCCAATTCATCAGCCTACTTAGTATAGCGCGGATCACGTTCCCCGCGGGAGAATCTTCGGACCCCGGCAGTGATCTCCCTGCGGTACTACAGTTGAGAAGCACTTCCAGGACCCGCGCCGACCGGCACACTGGTCCACCGCCGCGGATCCTGCGCTCCACGCCACGTCGTCCCACACCGCCCCAGGAGAACCCCATGGCTGCCAGCCGCAATCCACTCGACGAGTTGCGCGAGACGCTCGGTAATCTCGCCGATCAGATCAAGCTGCCGGGTTCGGACCGTGGGGATGACCGGGCCGGCGACCTCTTCAGCGCACGGCCCGGGCCGGCGCGGCCTCTCGCCGAGGTGCAGGCCGAGCTCGACGCGCTGGTCGGGCTGGAAAGCGTCAAGGAACAGGTGCGGGCTCTCGTCGCCCTGCTCCAGGTCCAGGCCCGCCGCAAGGCGCACGGCCTGCCGGAGGTGGCGACGTCCCAGCATCTGGTGTTCCTCGGGAACCCCGGCACCGGCAAGACCACCGTCGCGCGTCTCCTCGCCGAGATGTACCGCGCGGTCGGGCTGCTCCAGAAGGGCCATCTCGTCGAGGTGGACCGGTCGGCACTGGTCGGCCAGTACGTCGGCGCGACCGCGATGAAGACGGACCGGGTGATCCGCCGGGCGCTGGACGGCGTCCTGTTCATCGACGAGGCCTACGCCTTGTTCCCGGAGGACGGTCGAATGGACTTCGGCCCCGAGGCGATCGAGGTGCTGCTCAAGCGGATGGAGGATCACCGCCACCGCATGGTGGTGATCGTGGCCGGCTATCCGCGGCTGATGGAGGCGTTCCTGCTCTCCAACCCGGGCCTGCGCTCCCGGTTTGCACGCGAGATCACCTTCCCCGACTACTCCGTCGACGCGCTCGAGACGATCTTCAAGCAGATGCTGACGCAGCACGAGTACACCCTGGAGCCCGGGGCTGATCAGATGCTGCGGCGCATCCTCGCCAACATCCACGCCGGCGAGGATTCCGGCAACGCGCGCTTCGCCCGCACCCTGTTCGAGCAGGCCCTCAACCGCCAGGCGCTCAGGCTGTCGCTCGACGCCGGCCGGAGCCTCGACACCCTCGATCGCGACGCCGTCATGACCCTCACGACCGACGACCTCGTCGAGGCCGCGCAGGCTCTCGGTGAGGAACCCGAGCCGGAGCCGAAGCCCCGCCCGGAGTCCGAACCCTCCCGCTGGAAGAACTGGCGGACCTGGCCGTAGCGGCGTGACCGCCTGATGGTGGCGGGTGCGGTTCTCGCCGCGCCCGGGGATCGCCGGCGTAGCTTCTTCGGGCCGTGGTTGCTCGGTCCTAGGACTCGGCAAGACCCCTGCGGGCAGCCTGGGTCGACGTGTTGCGGCGCCTGCCCCGAGGTGGAGCAAAGCTCGTTCAGCGTGGCGCCAGTACACGACGGAATACGTCCCAAAAACCCCTTCCCCCGGGTGCTCGTAGCGACCTCATTATGTCGGTGGCGGCGGGGAGAATTCAGTATGGACAGCAGCCCGAACGCTCCGCTCGACACCACTGATCTCGGTGGTATTCCGCGGCTCGGTGCTGCACCATCCGCTACGGTTCCGTCGGACTCCGTGCAGGATGTGATCGATCTGGTGGCTTCCATTCCTGTCGGCCCCGGGAGTGCTGAATTCCTCCGGCACCTGCGCGAACAGATCCGTCGGTTCGACGCCAATGTATCCGGTGCTGCGCACCAGGGCGCAGGTTTGTCTGCTGATCTTCCGCCGGTCCCGGTCCCGCCTGATGCTGTCCCGTGTGACCGCGTCTCACCTAATGCTGTCCCGGCGGGTTTCGTGCGGGTGGGTTGTGTGCGGGATCTGATCGTCGCGATGACCTCCCTCCCCATGCCTGCGGATGGTGCGGGGCTGATCGATGAGGTGGGCGACCTGGAAGACCTGAAGTCGCTGGTCGCCGGTCGGCAGGCCCGGGATACGGTCGCCTTCGACCTCGACCAGCGGCACGCCCAGGCCGCCCCCGGTGTCCCGGCCCCTGAGCAGGGCAAGGGTGTGGCCGCGCAGATCGCCCTCGCCCGGAGGGAGTCCCCGGCCCGGGGCGGTCGGCTGCTCGGGTTCGCGCGGGCGCTGGTGACGGAGATGCCCCACACCAGGGCGGCCCTCGAGGCGGGGTTGTTGAACGAGTGGCGGGCGATGCTGCTGGTGCGGGAGACGGCGTGCCTGTCGGCGGCGGATCGGTGCGCGGTCGACGAGGAGTTGGCGCCGGACACGGGTGCTTTCGAGGGTGCCGGGGACCGGCAGATCGTCGCGGCCGCCCAGGCGGCGGCGTACCGCAAGGACCCCCGCTCGGTCACCCAGCGGGCCAGTCACGCAGCTTCAGACCGGCATGTGAGTCTGCGACCGGCCCCGGACACCATGACCTACCTGACCGCCCTGCTGCCGGTGGCCGAGGGGGTGGCGGTGCATGCGGAGCTGTCCCGGCACGCCGACACCTGCCGGGCGAAAGGGGATGAGCGCAGTCGAGGCCAGCTGATGGCGGATGCCCTCGTGGAACGGACCACGGGTACTCCGGGTGGGTTCTCCCGGGTCGAGGTGCAACTGATCATGACGGACCGGACCCTGTTCCAGGGTGACAGCGAACCGGCCCGGCTGCCGGGCTACGGCATCGTCCCCGCCGGCTGGGCCCGGAACCTCCTCACCACCCAGCAGGCCTCCGAGCAGCCCACCGGGCAGTCGATCGGACAGGCGTTCCACCGCGCACCGATGCAGTCCGCCAGGCGAGTAGCCGGATCCGCATCAGGGAACGCGTCCGATTCACTCACAGGGCACGCCGCCGGGAGGGCCTTCGAGGTCTGGCTCCGACGCCTCTACACCGCTCCTGAGAGTGGTGAGCTGGTGGCCGCCGACTCCCGGGCCCGGCTGTTCACTCCCGGGCAGCGCCGCTTCATCGAGGCCCGCGACCACCTGTGTCGGACCCCGTACTGTGACGCGCCGATCCGCCACTACGACCACATCATCCCCTGGCACAACGACGGGCCCACCAGCCTCACCAACGGTGCAGGGCTGTGTGAAGCCTGCAACCACACCAAGGAGCTCCCCGACTGGACAGCAACAGCCCCTCCCAACCCCGGTCCAGGGGCCCGGCATACCCTCGCGGCCCACACACCCACCGGCCACACCTACCACTCCACCGCGCCGACCCTCCCCGGAAGCAGCCACAGCGGTTCCAGCACACCGGAGGACCCTCTCGTCCACCAGCGTCGGGCCGCCCGTCGAAGAATCAAAGCGCTACGACAGGCACGGCGGGCAGAACCACTCCCCGCCTGACCCTCCGTGCTGCGGTACCAACACAGATTTAGGGCCGTTTAGGTGCACATGTCGAGCCGTGTGCCCGAAGCTGGAGCTCACAAGCCCTCAAGAAGAAGAACAGCCCCGCACGCGGTGGCGTGCGGGGCTGCTTCAAGCGGTGAAGGATCGACTAGAAGTCCCAGTCCTCGTCCTCGGTGTTGACGGCCTTACCGATCACGTACGAGGAGCCCGAACCGGAGAAGAAGTCGTGGTTCTCGTCGGCGTTCGGGGACAGCGCCGAGAGGATCGCCGGGTTCACATCGGTCACGGAGGACGGGAACATCGCCTCATAGCCCAGGTTCATCAGCGCCTTGTTGGCGTTGTAGTGCAGGAACTTCTTGACGTCCTCGGCCAGGCCCACGGAGTCGTAGAGATCGTGCGTGTATTGGACCTCGTTCTCGTACAGCTCGAAAAGCAGCTCGAACGTGTAGTCCTTGAGCTCCTGGCGGCGCTCCGGCGTCGCGCTCTCCAGCCCACGCTGGAACTTGTAGCCGATGTAGTACCCGTGCACGGCCTCGTCGCGGATGATGAGGCGGATGAGGTCCGCCGTGTTCGTGAGCTTGGCGCGCGAGGACCAGTACATCGGCAGGTAGAAGCCGGAGTAGAACAGGAAGGACTCGAGCAGCGTCGAGGCCACCTTGCGCTTCAGGGGATCGTCGCCACGATAGTAGTCCGTGACGATGTTCGCCTTCCGCTGCAGGTTCACATTCTCCTTGGACCAGCGGAACGCCTCGTCGATCTCCTTGGTGGAGGCCAGCGTGGAGAAGATGGACGAGTAGCTCTTGGCATGCACCGACTCCATGAACGCGATGTTCGTGAGGACGGCCTCCTCGTGCGGCGTGATCGCGTCGGGGATGAGGCTGACGGCGCCGACGGTCGCCTGCACGGTGTCGAGGAGCGTGAGTCCGGCGAAGACGCGCATGGTGAGCTGCTGCTCTTCCGGCGTCAGAGTGGCCCACGACTGCACGTCGTTGGACAGCGGCACCTTCTCGGGCAGCCAGAAGTTGTTCACCAGGCGGTTCCAGACATCCACGTCCTTGTCGTCCTGGATTCGGTTCCAGTTGATGGCCTGGACCTGGTCTACGAGCTTCAGCTTCTCGCTCATGGTGTGTTCCTTGTCTGCGTGGGTACTGCCTGGTGTGCCGGAAGCCAGGCCGGGCATGCAGCCCGGCCTGGCCAATTTAGTTGCCTAGAGCATGCAACTGACGCAGCCCTCTACCTCTGTCCCTTCCAGCGCGAGCTGGCGGAGACGGATGTAGTAGACGGTCTTGATGCCCTTGCGCCAGGCGTAGATCTGCGACTTGTTGATCTCACGCGTGGTGGCGGTGTCCTTGAAGAACAGCGTCAGGGACAGGCCCTGGTCCACGTGCTGCGTGGCAGCGGCGTAGGTGTCGATGATCTTCTCGTAGCCGATCTCGTACGCGTCCTGGTAGTACTCCAGGTTGTCGTTGGTGAGGTACGGCGCCGGGTAGTACACGCGGCCCAGCTTGCCTTCCTTACGGATCTCGATCTTCGACGCCACCGGGTGGATGGAGGACGTCGAGTTGTTGATGTACGAGATCGAGCCTGTCGGCGGGACAGCCTGCAGGTTCTGGTTGTAGATGCCGTGCTCCATGACCGAGGCCTTCAGTGCCCGCCAGTCCTCCTGCGTGGGGATGCTCACGTCCGCGAACAGCTCACGCACGCGGGGCGTCGCCGGCTCCCACACCTGGTCGGTGTACTTGTCGAAGAACTCGCCGCTGGCGTACTTGGACTTCTCGAAGCCGGCGAACGTGCGCCCGGTCTCGATGGCCATCAGGTTCGACGCCCGGATGCAGTGGTACACCACGGAGTAGAAGTAGATGTTCGTGAAGTCCAGGCCCTCGTCCGAGCCGTAGTGGACGCGTTCACGGGCCAGGTAGCCGTGCAGGTTCATCTGGCCGAGGCCGATGGCGTGCGAGGCGTCGTTGCCCTTGGCGATCGAGGGCACCGAGCCGATGTTGCTCATGTCCGAGACGGCCGAGAGGGTGCGGATCGCGGTCTCGATGGTCCGGCCGAAGTCGGGCGAGTCCATGGTCTTCGCGATATTCAGCGACCCCAGGTTGCAGGAGATGTCCTTGCCCACCTGGTCGTAGGTCAGGTCCTCGTTGTACGTGGTGGGCTCGGAGACCTGGAGGATCTCGGAGCACAGGTTGGACATGATGATCTTGCCGTCGATCGGGTTGGCCCGGTTCACGGTGTCCTCGAACATGATGTACGGGTAGCCGGACTCGAACTGGATTTCCGCGAGGGTCTGGAAGAACTCGCGCGCCTTGATCTTGGTCTTCTTGATCCGGGCGTCGTCCACCATCTCGTAGTACTTCTCGGTGACCGAGATGTCGGAGAACGGCATGCCGTAGACCTTCTCGACGTCGTACGGCGAGAACAGGTACATGTCCTCGTCGCGCTTGGCGAGCTCGAAGGTGATGTCGGGGACGACGACGCCGAGGGACAGCGTCTTGATGCGGATCTTCTCGTCGGCATTCTCGCGCTTGGTGTCGAGGAACCGGTTGATGTCCGGGTGGTGGGCGTGCAGGTACACCGCGCCCGCACCCTGGCGGGCGCCGAGCTGGTTGGCGTAGGAGAAGCTGTCCTCGAGGAGCTTCATCACGGGGATGACGCCGGAGGACTGGTTCTCGATCTGCTTGATCGGTGCGCCGACCTCGCGGATGTTGGTGAGGGCGAACGCGACGCCGCCGCCGCGCTTGGAGAGCTGCAGGGCCGAGTTGATGGACCGGCCGATCGACTCCATGTTGTCCTCGATGCGCAGGAGGAAGCAGGAGACGAGCTCGCCGCGCTGGCGCTTGCCGGCGTTGAGGAACGTGGGGGTGGCGGGCTGGAAGCGGCCGTCGATGATCTCGTCGACCATCTGCTGGGCCAGCGCCTCGTTGCCGCGGGCCAGGTGCAGGGCGACCATGCACACGCGGTCCTCGTAGCGCTCGAGGTACCGCTTGCCGTCGAACGTCTTGAGCGTGTACGAGGTGTAGTACTTGAAGGCGCCGAGGAAGGTCTCGAAGCGGAACTTCTTCGCGTACGCGCGCTTGAAGAGGTCGCGGATGAAGTTCATCGTGTACTGGTGGAGCGTCTCGCGCTCGTAGTACTCGTTCTTCACCAGGTAGTCGAGCTTCTCCTCGAGGTCGTGGAAGAACACCGTGTTGTTGTTCACGTGCTGCAGGAAGTACTGGTGTGCAGCCTCGCGATCGGCGTCGAACTGGATCTCCCCGTTCGCCCCGTACAGGTTCAGCATGGCGTTCAACTCGTGATAGCCCATGTCCTTGAAACGGTCCACCGCAGCTGCGGGAGCACCCGTCTCTGTCTCTGCAACACTCATGTCCAAAACTCTTCCAATCCTTTGGTTACCCGGTCCACGTCCTCGGACGTGCCCATGACTTCAAATCTGTAGAGAACGGGGACGTTGCACTTGGCGGCGACGATGTCGGCGGCAAGGCAGTAGGTCTCACCGAAATTGGTGTTACCGGCCCCGATCACCCCCCTGAGGAGGCTGCGGTTCTGCTGGTTGTTCAGGAACTTCACGACCTGGCGGGGTACGGCTCCGTTGCCGGTGGTCCCCCCGTAGGTGGGAAGAACCAGGACGTACGGCCGGGCTGCCCGCAGGGTGGGCTCCTTGGTGAGCAGCGGCATGCGGGCGGCCCGGACCCCCAGCTTCTTCACGAAGCGGTGGGTGTTGTCGGAGACCGACGAGAAGTAGATCAGCGGGGCATCGGTGAGGGGTCCCTCGGCGTCCCCGGCCGCAGCCGGTTCAGCGGAGGTTCCTCGGTTGTCCACGGTGGTGGTCATATCCGGATGCCTCGCCGGCGATCCCCGGAGGGATCGGTCAGGCTACCGAGCTGACAGCGGCGTCGGCCAGCGAGTTGATCTTGTCGGGGCGGAAGCCGGACCAGTGGTCGTTGTCCGTGATGACCACGGGGGCCTGCATGTACCCCATGGAACGCACGCGCTCGAGAGCGGCCGGGTCCTGCGAGATGTCGACGCTCTGGTAGGCGATGCCCTTCTTGTCCAGAGCGCGGTAGGTGGCGTTGCACTGTACGCAAGCCGGCTTCGTGTACACCGTGACGGTCATGTCCTGGTCCCCTTTTCTTCTACTACTCTTACGAGATTTTTCGACGAACAGCTGCCGTGTCATGAGCGGCGCGCGACCCCGGAAGGGGAAGAAATCCGGGGATTCCCGCGTCTGGCAAACCCATGCCGTCCAGCGGCTGTTTCTGTCCTTCGATACTACATCTAGTGCAGCCTCGTGATGCCAACCCCTAGATGATGTATTACAAGTATGTCATTCGGAGGGGTCGTAGTCCACACGATGTCCACAGATCGGGCCGATCGGAAAGCCCGGAAACGGGCCGATCCGGGGGTCTCGAGGGAGCGTCGTCCACAGGTCTGTGGAGGACTTCCGCACAGGCAGAAAATCTTCCGTGTCGCGTTTCTGCGGCGTGTCGCGCGGGCACGAATATGGCGGATGTCACGGTCGGACATCCGCCATACGTGCGCACCGAACGGGCCCGGGAGGAGTCTGTCGGAACGGAGGGAGAAGCGCCTACCGGACCGGGCGCTGCGTCAGGATCTGGTCCACGCCCATGCGGCCGTCGCGGAAGGTCATCGACGCGCCCACCAGGTACAGGCGCCACACGCGGGCGACCTCCTCGCCCATCATGGCCACGGCGTCGTCCCAGTTGGCCTCGAAGCGCTCGTGCCACGCGTCGATGGTCCGCACGTAGTGCTCGCGGAGGGCCTGCACGCCCCGGATCTCGAACCCCGCCCCCTCGATCAGGTTCACGGTGTCCCCCAGCGGCCGCATGTGCATGTCCGGGGCGATGAAGGACTCGATGAAGGGCCCGCCCCCGGGGTGCTTGCCGTGGCGTGACATCTGCTGGATGAGCACCTTGCCGCCGGGCCGCACATTGCGGAACAGCGTGGAGGTGTAGGTGCCGTAGTTCTCCTGGCCCACATGCTCGCCCATCTCCAGCGACGCGACGGCGTCGTACGGGCCGTCCCGCACGTCGCGGTAGTCCTGGAGCCGGATCTCCACGCGGTCGCCGAGGCCGCGCTCGGCGATCCGCTGGTCAATGAACGCCTTCTGCTCGCGGGAGATCGTGACGCCGGTGACCTTCGCTCCGAAATGCTCCGCCGCGTACAGGCTCAGCGATCCCCAGCCGCAGCCGACGTCGAGGAACCGCTGGCCGGGCTGCGCGTCGAGGCCCACCGTGCGGCACACGAGGTCCAGCTTGTCCCGCTGTGCGTCCTCGAGCGAGTAGTCGGGGTCCTCCGAAAGCCAGTAGCCGCAGGAGTACGCCATGTGGTCGTCGAGGATCAGGGCGTAGAAGTCATTCGAGAGGTCGTAGTGGTGGCTGATCGCCGCGCGGTCCCGGAGCAGGCTGTGCAGCCGGCCCCTGATCTTCGCCTGCGACGCCGGGGCGGGCAGCGGAGCGCCGAGGGCCCCGACCTCGCGCGCCACCTTCGTCAGCTGGACGATCAGCTGCGGGGTGAGCCGCGGCATGGACAGGCCGCGCTGCCCTATGACGGTCCAGAGGTGCGTGAGCGCCTGCTCCAGCGGGCCGGGGACGTCCAGCTCGCCGGTGACGTACGCCTGCGCGACCCCGAGCTCCCCCGGGCTCCAGAGGATCCGGCGCAGCGCGTTGGGGCTCGTGAGCCGCACCTCCGGCAGGGCCCGGTCCCCGGCCGAACTCCCGTCCCACGCCACGAGGTGCACGGGGAGCCCTCCCCCGACGATCGGGGCGAGGATCGACGCGAGCTTCGGGGCGACCCCCTCGGACGCATCGAAAGAGGAGGTAGCGGCAGCGGCGCCGTCGTCGAGGTCGGTCACGGGGAACTCCTTGATCGGGGTTGGTCCGGCCGCGGCGTGTGCGCGGCCGGTGCACGGCTCAGGGCCGTCGGTCGAAGATCAGCTGCTGCACGTCGAGGTAGCCGGCCTGGAAGCCCGCCCGCGAGTAGCAGAGGTAGAACTGCCACATGCGTTCGAACGTCTCGTCGAAGCCCAGGGCCGCGACCTCGTCGTGGCGGGCGAGGAAGCGTTCCTCCCAGAGGCGCAGGGTCTGCGCGTAGTGGTCCCCCATGGAGAGCCGCTCGCGGACGCGGAGGCTCGTGTGGCGGTGGGTGACGTCCTCGATGGCGCGGACGGACGGGATGAACCCGCCCGGGAAGATGTACTTGTGGATCCAGGTGTAGGACCGCCGCGTGGCCATCATGCGCTCGTGCGGCAGGGTGATGGCCTGGATGGCCACGCGCCCGCCTGGTGCGAGCACGCGGTCGATGGTCTGGAAGTACACCGCCCAGTACTCGTGCCCCACGGCCTCGATCATCTCCACGGACACGACGGCGTCGTACTGCCCCTCGACGAGGCGGTAGTCCTTCAGCTCCACCCGCACGCGATCGGAGAGACCGGCCTCGGCGATGCGCTGCTCGGCCAGCTCCTTCTGCTCGCTGGAGAGCGTGACCGAGACGACCGTCGCGCCGCGGCCGGCGGCCCGCAGCGAGAGTTCTCCCCAGCCGGTGCCGATCTCGAGCACCCGGGTCCCCTGGCCCACGTTGGCCTGATCCAGCAGCCGGTCGATCTTCCGATGCTGGGCGGACACCAGATCGTCCCAGTCGACGTTCAGCAGGTCCTTGCCGTGCGCGTCGAACAGTGCGCTCGAGTAGGACATGCTCGGGTCGAGGAACAGGGCGAAAAGATCGTTCGAGAGATCGTAATGCCGCGAAATATTCGTGCGCGTGTTGGCCGTGCTGTTGCGCTCCCGGCGGGGCGGCTTCGGCAGGTACAGGCCGCGCAGTTTCTGCAGCGGCACGGGCACCAGGTGCGCGGCCCGCGCGGCGAAGACCTCCATCACCTCGGTGAGGTCCGACGCCGTCCAGTCCTCCGCCATGTAGGACTCGCCGAGCCCGATCAGCCCGTTGTCGCCCAGCCGGGCGTAGAAGTCCGCGGGCCGGTGGATGCGCATCTCCGGCCGGGGGCCGCCCCCGGGCGCGCCCAGCACCGTACCGTCCTCGCAGATGACGCGCAGTTCGAGGGTGTTCACCGCAGCCACGAAGATCTTCTCCGCGGCGGCGGCCGCGATCCTGTTCCTCGGTCCGCTGGGGACACCGGCGATGCCCGGCCACACGGCCGGGTCGATCCCCGCTTTCGAGGGAACAAACGTGGTGCTCATCCAACTGCCTCCTGGGGTTCGTGGGGCGGCCTGGGACTGATGGGCAGCCGCCGAAGCCAGAGTCTAATGCCCTGCCATTTGATCTGGATCACCACGCGAAGCGGTGCGACCGGCACCGCGAGCGCCATCCTGACGAGGTTCCGGGGGGTTGCGGGGAGCCGGTGTCCGCTCATCGTCGCGGTGAAGGGCGCCTGGTCCGTCCGGTGCAGCACGATCGCGACGCCGAGCTTCTCCCCCGGCTCGGGGACGCGCATCTCGTACTCGCCGTCGACGGCGTTGAACGGCGACACGTAGAACTGCTTGGCGGTCCGCGCCGTGCCGCGGTCGTCGACGTCCAGCAGGTAGCAGTGCCGCTCGCCGTAGGTGTTGTGCACCTCGGCGACGACGGCGGTCAGCGCTCCGGTGCGGTCGTGGCACCAGAAGAGCGAGAGGGGGTTGAAGACGTGGCCGAGCACGCGCCCGCCGGCGAGCATGGTGACGCGCCCGCCGTCGTCGTCCCGCCCCTGCGAGCGCAGGTACTCCCCCACGTTCGCGCGGATGCTGCGCGCCGGGTCGCCGAGGTGGTCCTCGGGAAGGAACCGTGCGAGGGGCGCGAGCCAGCGGGGCAGGACCGGCAGGTCGTCGAGGTCCACGAGCCAGCTGTAGCTGCGGTACGTGAAGGCGTTGTGCAGGGGCTCGCGCCGCACGTGCCGGATCGTCGTCGGGTAGAGGACGGCGCTCATACCTGCACGTCGGCGAGTTCCGCGGCGGGGTTCCCGTCCCACGAGCCGCCGATCCGCTCGGCGGCGCGGAGGCCCGAGAGCGCGCCGTCCTCGTGGAATCCCCACCCGTGGTAGGCGCCGGCGAGGGCGATGCGCTCGTCGCCCAGTTCGGCGAGTTTGGCCTGCGCGGCGAGGGACGACGGCGTGTACTGGGGGTGCTCGTACACCATGGTCTTCAGCACGGTCGTGGGATCCACGAGATCGCCCTCGCCCAGGCTCACGATGAAGCGGTGGTTCGTCCGGCCCTCGAGGCGCTGCAGGCGCGTCATGTCGTAGGACACGAGGACGCGGTCCGGCGTGGCGTCGCAGGCGGGCAGTCGGTAGTTCCAGGACGCGCGGGCATCGGGTTCGCGCGGGAGCACGGACTCGTCCGTGTGGAACTGCGTGGTGTTCACGGAATACGGCATGTCGCCGAGGATGCCGGCGGCGGGCCCGACGGCGTCGCCGAGCATCGCGAGCGCCTGGTCGGGGTGGGTGGCGATCACGACGGCGTCGAACAGTTCGGTGCCGTCCGTACTCGTCACGAGCACCCCGTCGCCGCTCCGCCGGACCGCCGTGACCGGCGTGCCGAGGCGGACGTCGTCGAGGCGATCCACGATGCGTCGCACGTATTCGCCGGACCCGCCCGTCACGGTCCGCCACTGGGGCGAGTTCTTGATGGTGAGCATCCCGTGGTGGTCCATGAAGGCGAAGAGGTAGCGGGCGGGGTACGCCAGGGCGGTGGCGGGGTCGCAGGACCAGACGGCGGAGACGACGGGCGTCGTGAAGTGGGAGGTGAAGTAGTCGCTGAAGTCGCCCCGTCGGAGGAAGTCGCCGAGGGTGAGCTCCTCGGACGCATCCGCGTCGGCGCTGCGCAGGAGGGCCCGCGCAGACCTCTGGAACCGGAGGATCTCCAGCAGCATCCTCAGGTACCGGCCGCGGAGCAGCACTCCGGGCCGGGCGAACACGCCGCGGCGTCCCTTGGCCCCGGCGTACTCGAGGCCGCAGCCGTCACAGCGGACGGACATGCTCATGTCGGAGTCCTGCGTCGGGACGCCGAGCTCCTCGAACAGGCGGATCAGCGTGGGATAGGTACGGTCGTTGTGGACGATGAACCCGGTGTCCACCCCCGTGGTCGTGCCGTCCGCGAGATCCACCCGGTGCGTATGTGCGTGCCCCCCGGGCCGGTGGTCCGCCTCGAAGAGGGTGATGGCGCTGCCGCCGCGCAGGACCCACGCGGCGGTCAGCCCCGACACTCCGCTGCCGATCACGGCCACCCGGCGTCGGCCGGCGTCCGGGGTCCCGCGGGTAAGCTCGACGGGACCCGTATCGGCGTCGGACATGTGTTCTCCTGCTGGTGGTGGGGGGCTCGGCGCCAAGCCACGCCACCGGCACCGGGAGCCGGTGGATCGGACGGTGGAGACCTGTCGCAACGTTGAATCGGGAGAAGTTCGGAGTGACACACGTGCGGGATTGGTACAAGGACGTCCGGCCGGCCGATCCGGCATGGACCACGGGGATGGAGGGTGCTAAGTGGTGAACCCGATCCACCTGCGGACACTGCTCGAGGTGATCCGCCACGGGTCCTTCAGTGGCGCGGCGACCAGCCTCGGGTACACGGCGTCGGCGGTGTCGCAGCAGATGTCGGCGCTGGAGCGCGACACCGGTGCCGTCCTGTTCACGCGCTCGGCACGCAGCGCCGTCCCCACGGACGCCGCCGTCGCCATGTCCCGGCACGCCGCGAAGGTCCTCACGGACATCGACGCGCTGCTGGCCTCGACCGCCCGCGCCGGGTCGGGCCCCGCGCACGAGCTCCGGCTCGGGATCTTCCCCAGCCTGGCCACCTTCGCCCTGCCGAGGCTGCTCCGCATGCCCGACTGGCAGCGGCTCAGTGTGTCGCTGCGCGTGTTCGTCGGTGAGCCCGCCCACACCATCCAGGGGCTGCGCACCGGAGGCGACCTCGACCTCGCGCTCGTCTACCAGGTGGGCCAGGCCGGGCTCGCCTGGCCGTCGACCCTCAGCCGCCAGTGGATCGGCGACGACGACTTCCGCGTCATCCTGCCCGCGAGCTGGGGCATCCGCAGCGGAGCCCGGGTCAGCGCCGACCAGCTGGCCGACATGCCGTGGATCATGCACCACCCCGGGACGGCGGACGCGACCGTGATCGAACGGCTCTTCGCCAGCTGCAACCTCCACCCCCGCATCAGCGCGTACTGCGACGACTTCAACGCGAGCCTCGAGCTCACCGCTGCGGGCCTGGGGGCCGCGCTCGTGCCCGAGCTGGCCATGGTCAACCGGCCCGACGGCATCGTTGCACTCGACGTGCCCGAGATCAGGCTCGCCCGCAGCATCTTCGCGCTGCGCACCGGTGACGCCGACGACGCCCGGGTGCGGCTCTTCCTGGACCACCTGGCCGAGATCCTCCGCAGCCAGAGCATCGGGCCCCGGCACACGACGTCGGCCTAGAGGGACGCGGCGAGGCCTGCCTCGGGCGGCCGCTCCAGCTGGAGCGCGTCGAGGACGTCCAATGCGGCCGCATGCTCGTTGAAGGTGTAGAGGTGCAGGCCGGGGGCGCCGTCGTCCAGGGCCGCCCGGGCGAGCTCGACGGTGGCCGCGACGCCCACGCGACGGCGCTCGCCGTCGGTACGGGCTCCCTCCAGCCGGGCCCACAGGGCGTCGTCGACGTCGACGCCCGCGAGGCTGCTCAGCCTCTCCAGCCGCCGGGTGCTCGTCAGCGGCATGACGCCGGGGATGATCGGGATGGTGACCCCTGCACGGCGCGCGCGGGTGATGAGCCGGGAGTAGTCGGCGGGCTGGAAGAACACCTGGGTGATCGCGAAGTCTGCACCGGCGGCCTCCTTCGCCAGGAGCACCTCGATGTCCTGCTCCACGTTCGGCGAATCGGGGTGGCGGGTCGCGTACGCCGCGACGCCCACCGAGATGCGGCCGGCCGCGAGCTGCGCGGTCCGCCCGGCCTCGACGTCACGGATGAGCCGGATGAGGCCGTCAGCGTGCTCGACCCCGTCCGGGTCGGGTCCGTCCCCCTCCGGCGCATCCCCGCGCAGGGCGAGGATGCCGCGCACTCCTCCGCCGATCATCCGGTCGATGATCGCGGTGAGGTCGTCCCTGCTGGTGCCGACGCACGTGAGGTGGGCCAGCGGCTTCAGCGTGGTCTCCGCGAGCAGGCGCCGCAGGAGGGTGAACGCGGCATCCCGGTTGTGTCCGGCCGCGCCGTAGGTCACCGAGACGAAATCGGGCCGCGTCTCCTCGAGCCGGCGGATGGTCGTCCACAGGGAGTCCTCCGCTGCGGCGTTCCGCGGCGGGTACAGCTCGTAGGAGAGGGCCGGATAGGCGGGTGGCGACATGGGATCCTCATCGGGCGGGCCGCACTGCCGCGCGGAGGCGGACGGGCAGGAAGATGTGCGGTGGGAGGACGGCGACGGATCACCGTGGATCTACGCCGCGTCCGGCGCACGCCCGATCAGTCCGTCTCCGCCGCGATGTCCCCTTCCTCGGGTACGTCCGCCGTGCGCACGGTGTCCTCGATGATGCCCATCTCCTCGAGCCGGGCGGACATGCCGGCGCCGTCGGGGGCGTAGATCCACGGGACCCCCGGCGTCGGCTGGATGCCGGTCTTCGAACGGCCGCCTGCGAGGACCGCCTCGCTCGCGGACAGCTGGCGGATCGCGATGGCCCGCACGTTCTCCGGGTGGCGGCGGGCGAACTCCGCGTAGATCGCCTCGTCGTGCTGGCCGTCGTCACCCACCAGCAGCCACTTCATGTCGGGGAACTCCTCGGCGAGCCGCTCCAGGGAGAGCCGCTTGTGCTCCTGGCCGCTGCGGAACCACCGGTCGCGGGTGGGCCCCCAGTCGGTCAGCAGCTTGGGCCCCGCCGGGTAGAGGTTCCGGGAGAGGAAGCGGGACAGCGTCGGCGCCACGTTCCAGGCCCCGGTGGAGAGGTACAGCACGGGTGCCGACGGGAGGGTGCGCACGATCCGTTCGTACAGCACCGCCATACCGGGCGTGGGCGTCCGCGCGTGCTCGTCCAGCACGAAGGTGTTCCACGCGGCGAGGAACGGTCGGGGCAGCGCCGTCACCATGACGGTGTCGTCGATGTCGGACACGACGCCGAACCCGGTCCCGTCCGCGACGATCCGCACGGGTGCCTCGGCCGTCCTGGAACCGCCCGCCTGGAGGGTGATGTTGTGCCACCCGGCGTCGAGGTCCACCGGGATCCGGGCGTCCACCACGCCGCCGCGGTCCGCCTCAACGTCGTGCACCGTGTCACCGATGGTGACATGCACGACGGCGTGGGCCACCGGGGCGCTCGTGAAGTTGCGCCAGCCGCGCATGCCTTCCTGCAGCGGCTTCAAAGGGCCGTCCTGCGACCCCGGGACGGCGTCCCTCGGATCGCTGAGGACGACGCGCGCCAGTACCCGCACCCACGACGTCGTCCCGTACCCGGTGTAGGGGATGACGGTCTCGACCCGTCCGCGGCGGATCGCCAGCCGGGTCTGGAAACGGAGCCAGGCGTCGTCGAGGCGCATCGCGACATGACGTTCCTCGCCGGCGGGTGTCGTGGCACGGCTCGTGGGGGTGGAGCGCGCGTGCGGTTTCAGTGAATGGGGGCGCATGGTCCCAGTCTGGCACGCCCCACCGCGGCGGACGAGCGGAGTCCGCACAGGTCACGGGCGGCTAACAACTTGGCGTTCGGGATCGGCCGGTCTTGTCGGTGGGAGCAGCGACTGGGACGCTGGAATTTCTATTCAGCCAACGATCAGCGGGGACGTCATGGCACAGGAGTGGGGACGGACGAGCGTGCGCTTCAAGGAAGACCCCGTGCTGCGGAGCTGGGCCGCCGGAGCGGCACAGGACCCCGAGACGACGGCGATCGACCTCGCCCATGCGATCCTCTTCGGCCGGGCACAGGCAGCACTCGAGGCCGTCGCGGCGGGAGGGGTGGGCCTCTCGGCAGACCACGCGCGGGCCCTGCACTTCGCGAACGAGATGGCGGAGCTGCGGCACTACGGACCGCTGATCGCCGTCGACGACGGACTTCCCGTCCTCGCGCCGGGCGTGCGCGAGGTGATCGGCAGCTTCGACACCCTGATGCTGTGGCACGATCAGCCACCCTGGGAGCTGTGACGCCCCCACTCCCCTGACGGGAGCGATGAAGAATTCGCCGACTGTCCACCCATCCGTAGCGAAAGCGGACTCGAACATCCTGCGGTCTGCATTCCTGCGCGACCGGCCCCCCGCGCGGCCCGACTGATGTGCGGTGCAGTACCTCGCACGGGGTGACGCTTGTGAGTCAGGGGAGCTCTCGCTATGGATACGAACGTGATGCAGCGGTGTGACGCCCGGGGACTGGCGGACCGCCGGACAGGCCGATTCTCCCTCGCCGCCCGGCCACCCCTCCTCCGCCTGCGCTGGGGACCCCGCATCGCCATCGACCGGGACGACGTCGCGCGCGTCGGATCCGCCATCGCCGCGTCCGGCTCGCCCGCACTGCCACTGCTGGTTGAGGTCACCAAGCTCAAGGAGGTCACGTGGGAAGCGAGGACGGCGATCCTCGCCCACGACTTCCCCGCAAGGGTCGCCGTGCTCGGGGCCGACCCCGTCGACCTCGTCCTCACAGCCTTCCTGGTGAGGACCCGCACCGAGGTGAGATTCTTCACCGAGCCGGACCACGCCGAGAAATGGCTGCTGCAGGGCTGAACCCGGCGGGCGGTCATCTGTCACACTCGTGCCATGGCGGCAGTGATCATTCCCTGGAACCCGGACGAGCCCCACTGGGACGGCCCGTACGCCGCTGACGTCGATGCCGTGCGACGGGCCGGCGTCGTCCGGCAGCGCTGGACCCTCCCCTCGCACCTCGCCTCGTCGCACGCTGCCGCCTCGCACGTCTCCCCCTCGCATGGTGCCGGCCCGGTCATCACCACCGAGCGCGGGATGGACGTGTGGTTGGTGATCCTCACCGGCCCCCCGGCCGCGCAGGGGCTGATCGGCCACGGCACCCTCGCCGTCGTCGGCGGGACCGCGCCGGAGGACGAGCCGGTGACGCCGGTCGAGATCGACTTCGACGCGCTCCTCGCCCACGGCGATCAGCTGGCCCTGCCGCGGCTCGTGGAATGCGTGCCCGGCGTCCTGGCGGCCGACGGCCGGCCGGTCGTGATCGAGGGGGCCGACGAGGCAGCGATGCGTGCGGCCTGGCGGGAGGCTTTCACCCCCGACGTCGGATCCCTCGACCCCGCCCCGGGTTCCCTGCCGCCGACGGCCGGCATGCGGGTGCAGGTCAACCGGTTCGAGCGTGACCCGGATGTGCGGAGGGTCGTCGTCGCCCACCGGGGTGCCGCCTGCCATGCGTGCGGCCTCGATTTCGAGCAGAGGTACGGCCTCGACGGCGGCGACCTGGTCCAGATGCACCACATCACCCCGCCGGAGTACGTCGACGCCGACTACGCCGTCGATCCGCTCGTCGACCTCGTTCCGCTGTGCCCCAGCTGCCACGTGGTCGCGCACAGTCGATGGCCGCGCCCCTACGGGATCAGTGAGCTCCGGGTGATGCTCGCCCGGAGCGGCTTCCTGCGTGGAACCGCCTTGACGGATGAGCAGCTCGCCGCCGAATCGGGTGCGGCGCGCATCCTCGATGCGTCGTCGGACCCCGACGCTCCCTGACGTCGGCCTGCCCTCCGCCCGCTTCGTCGTCCATCACCTGTCCACCCGGCGTCCGGGCACGCCCTGTCCTGCCGTCAGCGGTGAAGGATCCTGGCCACGCCGATCCAGAGCATGAACCATCCGATCATGCAGGACGGGATGGCGCTGATGAGCGGGAAGAGTACGTTCGACGGTCGGACCCATCGAGGCGCGAGGCGGTCGTCGAGGAGGAAGCTCAGCGCCGCCAGCAGCGTGAGTGGGGGAAGGAAGCACATCAGGACGCCGGGCCCGGCGACGGTTCTCGGTCTGGATGGTCGCCGCGCCGATGACACGCTGCTTCGTCCTCCTACGATGCGACGACGTCGATGCCGGCATAGCGCTTCGTCGCTTCGAAGTCCGGGCCACCTCCGCCTTAGTCCGTGACGAAGGTCAGGACGCCGTAGGCCCCGGGCGGAAGGTCCGCCGCGATCGTGATGGTGAAGCTGTAGTGTCCTCCGGCGTCGGCCGTCGCTGACTGCTCGTCCATCACCCAGCCATCGCTCCTGTCGATCCCGAGGTTGATGAGGATCTGCTGCCCGGGCTCGTATCCGCTGCCGTTGCTGGTGAACGAGGCGCCCTGCGCGACGGTTGCCCTCACCACGCCCCATTCGGGATCCGGCGTGACGACGACGCCCTCAGCCACCTCGGGCTCGGGCTCACGGGTGGGCGGTGCAGCCGGAGCCTCGGCCATCGCCGATTCCGCCGGTAGAGCCGGCTCGACGGATGGCGAGGAATGACTCGGCAACACCCTGCACTGCTTCACCCCCCACGGGGACACTATCTCCGAATGAACCGTCCGCATACAGCCAGAACGCGAGGTACTCAAACCGTGATCGCAGTAGCGCGACAGCCGTCCGGCTCTCCCCGCACCTCGGGCGCCCCCTGGACCACGAAGGGATCAGAGGAGCTGAGGCGGATAGGCTTTCGGAAGCCGATGGAAGGGGCAGCATGCCGCACGCACGTACTGAGGAAGACCGGGCCGTCATCATGGAGGCTGCCCGCAGCATCATGGTCCACACCGCGCGGCGGCAGGAGCTGATCACCTACGCGGACCTCAATCAGAAGATCAGCGAGGACACCGATACGGAACCGTTCGACTTCTCCCGTGAGGCCGATCGCGACGCCCTCGGAGCGCTCCTCGCCGACGTCGTGAAGGACGACCTCCTGCACAGCCGGTTCATGCTCTCGTCGGTCGCGACGCTCTCGGATCTCGAGAGGGAGCCCGGGAACGAGTTCTATGCCCTTGCGGAGAACCTCGGCCATCTCGAACCCGGCGCCTCCCGGGAGCGGAAGTACGAGTTCTGGGCAGAGCAACTGAAGCTGACCCACGATCACTACAAGCGCCGGATCTAGGACACCAGAAGGTCAAGGACGCCCGAAGGCTTCGATCTGTCGGCACCATCCGACTGGAATGCCAGGCCGCAGCCTCCACCGACGGCACGCCGAACGAGGAACGAGCGTCAGCGCGCAGCAGGATTCCGCCGGGCCCGGCCACGGTGTCGGACCGACAGTTCTGCACCTAGTGTCATGGTGGTGGTTTGTGCTGCGGGTGGAGGGTTCCACGGTGAATCTCGTAGGAGCGCGAATGACCGGGCTCATCAGGATCATCGACGATCGGCTGATCCGACATGAACTGACGGATGACGTGGGCCAGTTCGCCGGGGTTGCTGAAATTGATCGCGTGCGCCGCCCCCTCCATGATCACCACGAGGACGTGGTTGTCCGTGCTGCTCGCGACCTCGCGCACCCGGTCAGGGCTCGGCATCAGCGGATCGCGGTCGCCGATGACCACCAGGGTCGGGATCTTCAACGCCAGCAGGCGATCGAGTGACGGGTACCGGGTGAGGGCGCGAAACATCCTGACGGTGCTGGGGACACCGAATCGGAGGTAATCCGGGGCGGCCACGCGGATCATCCCGGCCGGCTCGCGTGTGCCGTCCCGAGCGAGTTGCCGGACGGCGCGTCGTAGCGGCTGGTTGTTCAATCCCCCGGCCGGCGAGACGAGGACCGCCCGGTCCAGACGCTCGGGGTAGCGATAGGCGAACTCGCAGATGACCGGACAGCCCATGGAGTTGCCGACCAGGGTGGCCGAGGTGATCTGACGATCATCGAGGAACCTGGCGGCCGCGCGAGCGAGATCGGGTACGTCGAGAGGGGTGATCGGCTTCCCGCTGCGTCCGAACCCCGGAAGGTCAGGTACCAGGGTGTGGAACTCGTCACGGAGGAGTTCCGCTGTCGGCAGGAGGTACCGGCCTGACAGGCCGAAGCCGTGGACGTGCATCATGACGGGCGCATCAGGGCCGGCGGGTGATTCCCGGTAGAAGACGTCGACGCCGTCGATCCTCGTCCAATGTTCCGCCAACGCCGAGGCGGGCCGCCTGGGCAGCCGGCGTCCCCGACGTCGGAATCCCGGCAGGCCTCGCTGATAGCTGGACACCATGCGCCGACGGTAGCGCTCGGGCCGGCGTCCCACGTCACTCCCCGGGGGTGATGTGGGCGTCGGGGCGTCGCCCTACCGTAGATCGATGACCCCTGGACGGCGATACCGCACGAGCGACCACGTAAAGGCAGACCGGTGAGCCCGGTACTCACCACGAACCTCGCGTGGATCATCGCGGTGCTCGCACACCTTGCCGTGTTCATGACCGCGCTCATCATCATTCCCAGGCGGCGCAAGCCCACAGCCGCCATGGCCTGGCTTCTGACCATCGCGCTGCTCCCGGTCATCGGTGTGGTGCTCTACCTCGTCATCGGCTCGGCCAAACTCCCGAAGCGACGCCGTGCGGAACAGACGCGGATCACCGCTCTGATCGCTGCCGCTGCTGAAGGACTGGACCTGACCCCGCAGCGAGACAGCTGGCCTGGGTGGTTCGCCAATGTCACCCGCCAGAACCAGTTGCTCGGGGGCATCCCGGTGGTCGGCGGCAACACCGGCATTCTCCTGGGCGATTATCGGCAATCCATCGATGCCATGGCCGCGGAGATTGACACTGCAGTGCGGTTCGTGCACGTGGAGTTCTTCATCGTGTCCTTCGACGACACGACCAGGGGTTTCTTCGCAGCCATGGAAGCCGCCGTCGACCGCGGCGTGACGGTGCGCGTCCTCGCCGACCACATCTCCTCCGCCAAGACAGTGCACAGCCGGGAGACCTTCGCTGAACTCGATCGGATCGGTGTGCAATGGAGCTACATGTTGCCGGTGATGCCCTTGAAGGGGAAGTACCAGAGGCCCGACCTCCGCAACCACCGCAAGCTGGTGGTGGTCGACGGGCGGGTGGGCTTCATGGGCTCCCAGAACCTGATCGACCGCAGCTACAACGCCCCGAAGAACCTCAAACGCGGTCTGCAGTGGCAGGAGCTGGTGACCCGGCTCGAGGGACCGGTGGTGACGACCCTGAATGCCGTGTTCCACTCGGATTGGCTGACCGAGACCGGGGAACACCTCGACCCGGCATCGCCGACGGCGAATCTACCTATTCGTACTGCCGTCTTCGATCGTTCCGCGGAGGCGATCGAATGCCAGGTGGTGCCGAGCGGGCCGTCCTACGAGACCGAGAACAACCTGCGCCTGTTCCTGTCCCTGCTGTACGGGGCGTCGAAACGGGTGATCATCACGAGCCCGTACTTCGTTCCCGATGAGGCGATGATGTACGCCATCACGTCGGCCTGCCAGCGCGGCCTCGACGTCCAGCTCTTCGTCTCGGAGATCGGCGATCAGGGTCCGGTCTTCCATGCCCAGCGTTCCTATTACGGAGAGCTCCTCGACGCCGGGGTGCGGATCTTCCGCTACCCGGCGCCATACATCCTGCATGCGAAGCATTTGTCGATCGACGACGACATCGCGGTCATCGGGTCCAGCAACATGGACATTCGTTCCTTCAACCTGGATCTCGAAGTGTCGCTCCTGGTACGCGGCCGCGTCTTCGTGCAACGCATGCGCGACGTCGAGGAGCACTACCGATCCGTCTCGAGCGAGCTGACCCGTGACGAGTGGGCGCGGGAACCGCTCTCGTCGACCTCCCTGGACGGTATCGCGCGGCTGACGTCGGCACTGCAGTAGCGCTGCAGGGCGGACTCATTACCCCTACAGGACGACTACGCTCGGTCGTCAACGCTTCCTGAAGGCATCCTTCACCTTCTCGGCAGCCTGCCTCAGGTCCGCCTTGATCTGATCGCCCTTCCCCTCGGCTGCGAGCCGGTCATCTCCCGTCGCCTTGCCTGTGGCTTCCTTGGCCTTGCCTTCGAGCTTCGTCGCCGCGTTCTTGATCCTGTTGCGCAGATTCATGGTGTTCTCCTTCGGCGTGCAGACCGGACGGCCCGTCGGGCCGGGTGCCCTTGACGCAGGCATACCCGGATCTCCCGCCGGATGATAGATCAGGCGGCCCGTATTCGCAGGCCGAGCATCAACCTCCGTCCGGATCGCACCGGTGGTTCCGGGTCGACATATGCTGATGCTGCTGTCCCGGACCCTGCCAGCGATGCATTCGCCGTTGAGTCGGCGCCATGAGGCTGAGACAAAGGGGCCAGGCAGATGAACCCGCTGAACGATGCACTGTCCGGTGTCGTAGCCCCTGAACCAGGGGCTACCTCGACTCGGGTACCGGCCGGGCCCGAACCCGCTCCGTCGTTGAAGCGTAAGGTACGGATCGCTGCTGCGAATCAGGCCGTTGCTTCATATGCCACGCTCCTGAAGCAGATCCGGGCCGATGGGCTGCTCGAGAGGTGCCGACCGTTCTACATCAGCGTTTTTCTCCTGCTCATGGTGGCGCTGACCGCGATGGGAATGGGGTTCGTGCTGATCGGTGTCCATTGGGCCCAACTGCTCATCGCCGCGGCCCTGGGTGTCATCCTTACCCAGCTCGCGTTCCTCGGCCACGAAGCCTCCCACCATCAGATCTTCGCCTCCCGTACGGCCAATGAATGGGCGGGCAGGATACTCGCCGCTGGTTTCGTCGGGATCAGCTACGCCTGGTGGATCACCAAGCACACACGACACCACAACGCTCCGAACACCGTCGGGAAAGACCCTGACATCACCATGGGCACCCTCTCGTTCCGGGCCGAAGACGCCGCCGTCAAGACGGGCTTCGGCGCGTGGTTCACGCGGCGGCAGGGCTATTTGTTCTTTCCACTACTGACCCTTGAAGGCCTCAACCTGCATGTTCAGTCGTTGAGGACCTTGTTCGAGCGGAAACCGGTGTCGCGCCGCTGGGTTGAGCTGGCCCTGATCGGCGTGCGCTTCGGCGGCTACCTCGGCATCCTGTTCTGGTTCCTACCAGCTGGGATGGCGTGCGCGTTCCTCGGCGTGCAACTGGCGGTCTTCGGTGTGTACATGGGCGCTTCCTTCGCCCCCAACCACAAGGGGATGCCGATTCTGGCCAACGATACGACCGTGGACTTCCTCGACCGCCAGGTGCGCACCTCACGCAACATCACAGGCGGCGCGTTCATCGATTCGGCGTTCGGTGGCCTGAACTTCCAGATCGAGCACCACCTGTTCCCGAACATGCCCCGACCGAATCTGCGCCGAGCAAGTCTCATCGTCGAAGACCACTGCAAGATCCTCGGCATCCCCTACACACAGGTCCGCGTCCTGGCGTCCTACAGGGCGGTGATCGCTCATCTCAACCTCGTCGGCCTGTCTGCCCGGGACCCTTTCGACTGCCCCATGATCAGACGGTATCGCCGCCCGTGAACGCGCGCGGCCCTCTACGAGCCGCAGGCGACGTGAAAACCACGGTGCGTCGCCTTCACCGGAACCGGGACCCAACCGGGAGGTGAAGGGACGCCGGGACGACGACGGCACGTCACATGCCTCTGGTGGCGTCGAGTAGATCGAGTACGAACGAGGCTGCTCGCGCACGCTCCCGCACGACAGCTGCCGACCCCGGGGCGGGCGAACCGAAGAGCACCTCGAGCGGCACCGCGGTGAAGCCGAAGAACACCAGCATCAAGAGCGCGTGGGTGCGTCGGAGGACGTCAACAGAGACATCGCATCCCTCGTCGATCAGACCCCGATGGTAGGCGGGCAGGCACACGGCTTCGAGCTGGGAGAGCTCGGAGGCCGCACGCTCACCGGTCTGAATCTCACCGATCATGAGTTGGGTGAGGTCGAAGGACAGCGGCGCCTCGCACCAGAATCCGAAGTCGATCAGGACCAGCCTCTTCCGATCTCCGCTCGTCGCGAGCAGATTACGGGGACAGGCGTCACCGTGCGCGCTGCCCAGCGGAGCTCCGTCGAGCTCCTCCAGGAAGCTCGGCAGCGCGTCAACTGCCCCCATCAAGCGATGCCTCAGATCAGGACCGAACGCCGGCGCCACCAGGGGATGTGCCCAGAGTTCGTCGCTACGGAGCACCGGCAAGACCTGATGCTCGAGCCGACCACGGTCGTAGCCACGGACCACCTCCGTGCTCCCAAGACAGCGGAGCGGTCGAACAGTGGGGCTCGCGGCCAGTCTGCCCAGCAGGTAGGCGGCGCGCACGAAGGCCTCGACCCCCCATCGACGCGAGTCGTGGTCGATGAATTGCAGCCACAGACCGGCCGAGAGTTCGTCGATGTCGATAACGGAGTAGGCACGGGGCATCGCGAGACCATCGGGGAGGCGCCTGTGGAGATCGGACCGGTAGACAGCGGGCTCACTGCGCCAGGGAAGGCTGGCCGCTGCGATCTCACGGAACGACTCCGGAACGTGCTCGAACTGGGGCGAGCGGGTCCAGGATTGGACCACCTTGACGAAGAAGGAGTACGGGGAGATACCCCCGGCGTGTCTCGCCGTGCCATGGACCCGATAACGCCCTGCCGTGGTGAGGGCGTCAAGGTCGTATTCCGCCACCTCTGCGTGGCAACTCACCACCTCGACGCTACTGACGCCGAGATCATCGTCGATCATGGCCGCGAGAGCGTCGTCGCTGACATCCGCCGACCCGAGGATCGTCCGATCGAACATCGCGCCGTGCCCCGGCTCACTCTTCATTCGAAGCCCTCCTCTGACTACGGACCATCACTGGAGACCGACACCAGTGGAGTGGAAAGGATGAGTGGTGTCAAGAGGTGCCGTCGACGCTCACCTCGACCTCGCCGGCCACAGGGCGTCGTAGCGGAAGGCGCGCTCCCGGCGGCGCAGCCATCTAGAGCTCCGGTAGGAGGCCGTGGCGCGGAACGCGCGCGGGATCGGGTCTTTCTCCGGCACGGGCCTGCTTGGTCCTCTGTTGGTCATCGGTCCGCCGCCCCTGGGGGGCGAGTCATGGGTGGGCTGAGGTACTCGCTCCTGACGGTGAAGAGCGCGGCCGGGGCGCCCTTGGAGCGGCTCGTTTTGCGGCCGGTGTCGGCCAGGGCCCCGGTCATCTTGCGGGTGAAGTTGCCGGCGTCGAGCTTCTCCGTGTTCCAGACGGCCTCGTAGACGTGGCGCAGCTGGTACAGGGCGAACTCCTCGGGCAGCAGCTTCGCCGCGGTGAGGGTGTATTCGATCTTCCCGGCGAGGCGCTCGAGCGCGGCCGTGAGGATCTCGCGATGATCGAAGGCCAGTGCCTCCGTGGCAAGAACCTCGTGGACGGGATGCCAGTGGGCGGCGGTGGCGTCGCTGCCCGGGTCGAGCTCGGGCAGGGTCCGGCTGTCGGTCGCGAGCAGCGCCAGATGGGCGACAGAGACGACACGCATCCTCGGATCGCGCTTCGGCGCGCTGTAGGTGGCGAGCTGCTCGACGTGGGCGCGGTGCGCCCCGAGGTCCAGCCCAGTCTCCTCCTCGAGCTCCCGCCAGGCGGCATCCAGCGCGTCTTCGTCGGGCCCGACGAAGCCACCGGGCAGGGCGAGGGCTCCCTTGAACGGATGTCCGCCGCGGCGGACGAAGGCCGCGTACAGGGTGTCGCCGGTCACGGCCAGGACGACGAGGTCCACGGTCAGCGCGACGGAGGGGTAGTCCTCGGGCTCGTAGTCCTCGAGGAACTGCTTTTCCCCGGCGCTCATAGATCTCCTGCCAGTACCGTGCGGGTAGCCCAGGGCGGGGAGGTGAAACGGTTCTGCTGGGCGATGATCTGGTCGATGATCGCAGTCGCGGTAGCCATGCGCCGGTCATGGTCGCCGCTGACCAGGATCCAGGAGTGGCCTTCGCGGGTCAGTTCCTCCCTGAACCATTCGGTCATCTCCGCCCGGCGGTGTTCGCCCTCGCGCCAGCCGTCGTCCTCGAAGGACACACCCTCATGGTCGGTGATCAGGTAGATGTCCCGATGCGGCAGCTGGGTCAGGGCCCGGTAGGAGCCGTGGCTGCCGTCACCGAGGTAGAACCGCTCCCACAAGGTGGTGGCGAGGCTGTCGGTGTCGGCGATGACCAGGGGGCAGCGCGCGGCCGCCTCGTTCTCCATCTCGTTCTGGCGTTCGCCGATCGCGGTGAAGTCGGCGGCGTTCCAGACGAGGTCGGCGAGAACGGCGCCGGGATCCCGGGTCCGTGCGGCGGCGAACTTGTCATAGGTGTACTGGCGGCCGAACTCCGGCACGTCGACCAGCTCGGGGTAACGGTTCCGGTAGTGCCCGGTCAGGGCCGTCGTGAGGGTACTCGTGCCGGTGGATTCGGCGCCGACCAGGATGATGCGGACCGCCATGTCCTGCCGGGCCGGCTTGATGATGCTCCGCCAGGCCGCGGTGAGGTCGTCCCTGCATCGGGTCCCGCTCACGGGGTAGGCGGTGCGGGCTGCATCCACCGTGACGTGCACCGCGCCGAAGGCGGCGGCCAGTTCGGTGCCGTACTCCTCGGAGCTGTAGACGGCGTCGACTGTGGTGATGCCGCGGGCTTTCAGGGCCAGGCGCACGAGCTCGGTGTGGGCTTTCCAGATCTCATCGGAGTGGTAGTCCTCGGGGCTGTCGTCCGACATCCCGATGACGGTCACATGGGTCTCGTCGAACTCGGCGGTGAGCCATCTGACGCGGTCCGTCAGCCCGATGTTCTCGAAGCGGTTGCCGAGGACGACGACGGCGAGCCTCTCGGAGCCCTCAGCGGCTGTGGCGATGAGATGCCGGTGGCCGGCGTGGGGCGGGTAGAACTTGCCGATGACCAGGCCCTGCGGGTGGAGGCTCATGCCGGCACCTTCTCGCTCGTTGTCGACGGGGTGGTCTGGACCGGGCGGGCGCGCTTCCAGTCGATGAGGCCGTAGACGCACAGCGCGGTGAAGCCGATGTAGAGGATGGCGGTGAGATTCAGGCCGCGGGAGACGTACAGCGGGATGGACACCAGGTCGATGGCGATCCAGACGTACCAGTGCTGGAAGATCTTCCTGGCCTGCCCGTAGGTCGCCAGCAGCGAGGCGGCGAGGACGAAGGCGTCCGGCCAAGGCACCTGTGAGTCGGTACCGTGGGAGAGGATCATGGCGATCCCGACGGTCGCTGCGACGACGGCGACGAGACCGGTGAGCGCCTCGGCCCGGCCGGCATCGCGGATGGGCAGGTCGCCTGTCGCCTGGGTGTCCCGCGCTCCACGGACCCAGTTGTACCAGCCATAGACCGCGACGGCGGCGAACACGGCCTGCAGCAGGGTCTCCCCGTAGAGGCCTGCTCCGAAGAACAGGATCATGAACGCGATGTTGTTGATGATGCCGACCGGCCAGTTCCAGGCACGCTGCCGGGCGACGCCGTAGACACAGGCCGCGCCGGTGACAAAACCGATGACCTCGATCCAGCTGACGGGTGCCCGGAGCAGGGTCGCTGCCGGTGAGGTCATCCAGTCCAATACGGCGGTCATGTAGTGCTCCTTATTTATTGTCATACTGACAATAAATACTCTAGGCCCAAACCGGGCAGAACGGAAGACTCCGATACCGGCGATGCGCGAGCCGTCGGTGGACTGGCTCACGTTATGCTCGGGCCATCTGATCGTTCGTCAATGGGGGTAGCTGTGCGTCTGGATGGATTCGGGTTCTTCGTCATTCTCATCGTCTGGTTCATCGTGCCCGCAGTGACCGCCTTCGTCCTGTACTGGATCGTCCGGCTCGGAGTGAAGCACGGGCTGCGCTCGTACTACACCGACTCCCCCGGGCGGCCTACCTCCGTCGAATAGCGGAAGCTGTCGCTGGGGTGGAGATTCCGGCTCGATGCCTGTCCGCCAGCACTGCCACGCCAGGGATCGCGGGCGTAGCATGCCGCTATGTCAGCACCTGAAGAACGCTACGGAGATGCCCTGGCCGCGGCGGCCGGGCATGCACGCCGGTGGCTGGAGAGCCAGGAAGAGCGGCGCGTCGGCCCGAGCCGGACCGCCGCCGACCTCACGACGGATTTCGGCGGCCCCCTGCCGCAAGCCGGGAGCCCAGCGGCCGACGTCGTGGACTATCTGGCCGCGAAAGCGGAACCCGGACTGATGGCCATGCCCTCCGGGCGGTTCTTCGGGTGGGTCATCGGCGGCACGTTGCCCGCGGCGTTGGCTGCGGACTGGCTGGTCAGCGCCTGGGACCAGAACGCCGGGATGCGGTTCGCAACCCCTGCGACGGCAGCCATCGAGGAAGCTGCCGGTACCTGGCTGCTCGACCTCCTGAACCTCCCACGGGAAGCAGATGTCGGCTTCACCACGGGTGCCACGATGGCCAACTTCACGGGACTGGCCGCGGCCCGATGGCGGCTGATGGCGGACGCCGGCTGGGACCTGGACGCCGAGGGCCTTGCCGGCGCGCCCCGGATCCGGTGTTTCGTGGGCAGGGAGCGGCACGACACGATCGATCTGGGGCTCCGCTACCTCGGGCTGGGCCGGCCCACGGAGGTGCCGGTCGACCGACAGGGCCGCATCGACCCGGCGGAGCTGGGCCGCACTCTGGACCTCGCCGTCGCTGATGCAGGGCCCGGACATTCGACCCGATCAACCCGCACACCGCTGCTGGTCTGCCTGCAGGCCGGGAACCTGCACTCCGGCGCTTTCGACCCGTTCGGGGACGCGATCGCCGTCGCCAAAGCCCATGGTGCCTGGGTCCATGTGGACGGCGCCTTCGGACTATGGGCTGCCGCCGTGCCGGAACTGGCGGCGCTGACCGCAGGAGTGGAGGGTGCGGACTCCTGGGGTACCGACGCGCACAAGACGCTCAACGTCCCGTACGACTGCGGGATCGCGGTGGTCCGCGATGCCACCGCACTGCGTGCCGCCATGGGCGTGCACACCAGCTACCTCATCCACGACAAGGACGGCCCGGCGGACCCCTTCGACACTGTCCCCGAGCTCTCCCGGCGTGCCCGTGGAGTACCTGTGTGGGCGGCGCTCAAGTCGCTGGGCCGGGACGGCGTCGCCAGTCAGGTCCGGGGGCTGGTGTCACACGCCCAGCACCTCGCGGAACGGCTGGCCCTCCTGGACGGTGTCGAAGTGCTCAACGATGTCTCCTATACCCAGGTTTCGCTGGCGTTCGGCGACGACGCCACCACGCGGGCGGTGACGGCCCGCATTATGGCTGACGGCCGGGTGTGGATGTCCGGTTCGCGCTGGCACGACCGGGACATCCTGCGGATCTCGGTGAGCAACTGGAGCACGGACGACGCCGACACGGCCGTCGCCGTCGACGCCGTACGGGACGCCCTGGCGGCCGTCCGCGGTTGACGGGCCGGAGGAGCAATATCCACGGCGGTCTCCAGGAAGTGACGAACGATTTCCTGCAGTGGGCATCCAGGCTGAACGAGGCATTCGTCTCCGACCGCCTCGATGGGAACTACGCCAGGCACCACGTCGAGGGTGGCCGGGGTTCCATCGACGAACAGCGAACCAGCTCCCACTGTCACCTGTTACTTGCCTTGTCATTTCAGGGTGCAGAAGGTAGCGGCCCTGGGGGTGCAGACCGTAGCAATCGCTGGATAGACAGGTAGAGAGGCGCCCTGCAGAAGTAGCTCAAGTTCTCGACCATGGACGAAGTGCGGAATAGCATTTTCGCACTGCGCCGGTACGGCCGGTCAGGCGGCATCTTCGAAAGCCGCAGTCAGGGCCTCGGCCCGAATTCCGCATATACAAGTCCGGTTCCGCGTTGCTGCTGCATCGCCTGACACCTTCGAAAAACCGGAACAACATTGTTCTTTGAACGAGACCCGCTGAGCCTTGGATCCTCGACGTCGAAATTCGGGAGCGATCCGTCAGGAGCACGTTGGAAACAGCCTGCGGTTGGCACTTCAGTACAAGGCACCAACCGACTCGTGAAAAAGGCAAGCGTCGAATTGCAAGGAGCCAAGAATGAAGAACAGGATGATTCCTGCGGTTATTATTGCCGCGTTCGTTGCGACTGCCGGCCCACTAGCCACTGCGAATGCAGCGTCCCCGACTGATGCCGGCAGCAGCGGCACGCTGGCCGGCTTTTGCAGCTTCGATGTCGCTTTCACGGTGACCGGAAAGACGAAGACGATCACAAAGTCCCCCACAGAAAGGCTCATCACTTCTCCCGGCCAGAAGGTGACGCTGTCGGCCAATGGTAAGACGGTGAGCTACGTCGTGACCGGCTCACGCCTCGAGAAAGACGTAACAGTCGGTGGCCGAAAAATCACCGAGGTGCAAGTGCGAGGACGCAATATCCTGCTCAACGCGATCGGTGTCACCGAGACTCCCGGATTGATCCTCGTAGTGGGCAATTTCAATTATGCCCTCGATAGCGCCGGCAATGAGGTACGAGGGGTCAATGTGAACGGACCGGGCCAGGTGACAAACGTCTGCCAGGTGCTTTCCTGACAATTCCTCGGTAGTGCCTCTGTTGCTCGGTAATGGAGAGCAGCCTGACGGGTCCATCACCACCGATGGACCCGTCACGCAAGGAGTCAGTGGTCCGCTGCGGCAGGACGCTGCCATACAAAAATCAGCCGCTGCGGGGTTGTGAGTCCTGCACGGTGGTCGAGGAATCTACGTGACCACGAAGCGACCGGTCCCTCGGAACGGTGCTCGGCGGATCCTCGTCGAAACAGAGCCCGAGAGACAGGACGCTGCCCGGATCTGCTACTGGCCGGGTGCCCGATACGACGGCGTCTTGCTTGCTGCTGCGTCGAGATCCTCAGGCGTCATGAGGGGTGTGAGGCGCAGATTCACGGCGCCGCTGGAATTGATCATCAGCGACAACGACGCCGCGCCGGCTTGATCGGGTATGTCGAAGACCCCCAGGACATCCGTCTGGCCGAATGCGTAGTAGAAGCACTCGAGTGATCCGCCCACGGACTCCAGAGCGTTGACGACCGCGTCCCGGCGTTTGGATCCGCCCTCCTGCATCAAACCTCTGATGCCCTCGCCCACATAGTTTCCCTGGAAAAGATACTTGGTCATGTTCGTCCCTCTTCTGCTCAGGCCAGAACAGGAACCCATTCGCACGCCCAGTACATCCGATGAGTGGAGGGTTCTGGAGTTCTCCCCGACGGGGTTGTTCGCCGATTGTAGGCCCCTCGCGTGGGACTGACAACGGGCGGCATCCCCGTCTTTCCAGGCATCGTGCAACCGTTGCGCTCACAGCACGGATCGACGTCGGCGCCAGGGGCGAGACCCGCCAGGGGAAGAGCAGGGCTCCAGGGAACGCTGATTCCTCGGTTCCGCCCGTTGTCCTTCACCCCGGGCAGAGCGTCAGGATGGTGCTGATGGCCTTGTTGCCGAGGTCCACATAGCGGTGCTGCCGTGCATCGCGGCCGAGGTGGCCCTCGTTGATGCCGACAGTCTCCCAGCCGGCCTGACAGTCAAAGCCGGAGCCTTCCCATCCAAATGATGGCCTCGACGCTCACAGGGCAACAAAAAACCGCCGCACCAAGACTTTTGTCTTGGATTCCGGCGGTTCGTTGTGGAGCTAAGGGGATTCGAACCCCTGACCCCCTGCATGCCATGCAGGTGCGCTACCAGCTGCGCCATAGCCCCGAATCTGCATCGCTTCCTCCGGGCGGACCGGCCGAAGCAACTCGATCAGTCTAGTAAATTCTGGCGGCTTCGCCAAATCGGCTCTACCTGCACGCTCAACCCTCCAGTGGCTCCTCGGGCAGGGAACCGAGACCCACGTTGTGCTCGGTCAGCTGCCATGAGAACAGCGCATCGGCCCGGTCCACCACCTCGTGCACCTCGGACCAGTGGCAGTTGGACAGGCCCGCGAGAGCGCCCCAGCGTTCCGGCGGCAACCCCATCAGGGCCGCGAGGGCCGCCCTGATGGATCCTCCGTGGCTGACGACCACGAGCGTCTCGGCAGGGCCGATCCGCTCCACGGACTCCGTCACCGCCGCGAGCATGCGTTCGCCGACCTCGATACGATTCTCGGCACCCCCGGCACGCACCTCGGGATCTCCGCCTCGCCAGGCGGCATTGTCGTCCGGGAACCGGTCGTCGATCTCGGCGAAGGACAAGCCCTGCCACGAACCGGCGTTCGTCTCGCGAAGGCGCTCGTCGTAGGAGACCGGTAGTCCGGTGAGCTCCCCCAGCGTCCGCGCCGTATCAGCCGCACGGCGCAGGTCCGAGGAGATGATCAGCGACGGACCCCGCGTCAGCAGCACCTCGGCCGCCCGCACGGCCTGCTCCACGCCGGTCTCGTCCAGGTCGATGTCCTCCTGGCCCTGGAAGCGGCCGGAGTGGTTCCACTCGGTGCGGCCATGGCGCCAGAAGACGATGCGCCGTGCCGCGGGATGCGCGTGGGGGTACCGCGTCACTCCGGGACGACGTCGGACGCTGCGACCTGCGGTGAACTCTGCAGTGCGTCTTCGAGCTGGAGGTCCACGGACGGGCAGTCCTTCCACAGCCGGTCAAGGGCGTAGAACACGCGGTCCTCCTCGTGCTGCACGTGGACGATGACCTGCGCGTAGTCGAGGAGGACCCAGCGGCCCTCGCTGCGGCCTTCACGACGCACGGGCTTCAGGCCCTGCTTGGACAGCTCCTCCTCGATGCCGTCGACGATCGCATTGACCTGCCGCTCACTCGGCGCGGACGCGATCACGAAGATATCCGTGATCGCGAGCCTGTCACTGACGTCGATGGCGACGATGTCCTGGGCGATCTTGTCCACTGCGGCATGCGCCGCCGTGCGGGCTATGGCAATGGACTGTTCGGTAGCGCTCACTGATCTCCTTGTGTGTGGCCAGCAATTTCACCCATTGAGGGAGCTGACTGTCATTATTATCCCGGTCATGAGCGCGGTCGCGCCCACAACGAGCAATGAGTACTGCAGATACCGCACGCGCCGGAGTCTCCCGAGCCCTGCGGTCATCGCGTCGAGGGGGTCCAGGCCGAACGCATCCCGCGCCCCGATGGGCTCGGTGATCGTGCTGGGAGCGGAGCCGTCGGCACGGCCGCTCCCCTGCACCTGGAGCGGCGGGACGCTCTCGGGCTGCCGGGGACGCGACAGGACGATCGGGATGTGCGACGTCGTCGGCGCCCGCAGGACGGACTGCGTGCTGCCGGGCACCCGCACGAACTCGGGCGGGGTGACGATCGACAGGTTATGGGCCTCGGCCGGGTCGATGGGCGGTGGCGTGCGCTGCCGGTCCTGCTCGGACAGCTCCTGCATTCCGCGTGCACGGGCGTTGAGGATCGCTGCGCGGTCCGCCAGCGCCTTCTGCTGCGCCAGCACCCCGAGGTCGACGCCGAAGGGGTCAGCCGCTCCGGCAGCCTGCGGCCCGGCAAGGAGCTCGCCCGCATCCCTGGCGATCGCTTGCCGGGCGGCAAGGGCCTCCTCGACGCTCATGTCCCCGCTACGCACGGCGTCCGACGACGGCGGAGCGGCTTCGGACGCGGCGGGCTCCGATGCACCGGGCTCCGGCGCGGCCTGGGCCCCGTGCTGCCGACGACGGCGGTCCCTGCGTCCGCCGGGCAACGGCGTCCTGCCGACGTCCGCCGGCTGGTCGGCCGCCGGCACGGGCGCCACCGCCCGTCCGTCGACCTGCTGCAGCCGCAGCTGACGCCGCGTGGGGGTCTCCACCCGCACCACGCCGTCATTCGCTGCCTGGGACGGCGCCTGGGGCTGGGACTGGGTCTGCTCGCTGAGGGCGCTCGGCGCATCACGCTCTGCCACCGGCAGGGCGTCGACGTGCACCTCGGCGGCCCGTCGGCTGCGCCGGAGAGCAGGACTGTCAGCGTCCGCGCGCGCCTCGGCGTCGTTCCCGCTGACGTCTGTGGAACTGTTCCTGACTGCCATGTCCGGCCCCCCTGACGTGGCACGGTCCGCGGTGTGAGACCCGGTGACCCGTGCGTCGTCGTCTGCCTTGCTCATTGCTGCATCATCCAGTTGGTTGTTGTACGGAGTTCGGGCTGTCCCGGTGCTTTCGTTCCGTCGGTGGAGCCTGCTCGTCCCCCTGCTCCGACGCCGGTCCTGCCCCCGGCAGTCCCACGCGTCGATACAGGCGGTGCTTGGCGATGTACTGCACCACGCCGTCGGGCACCAGGTACCAGACCGGCTTCCCGTCGCCGACGCGGTGCCTGCAGTCCGTGCTCGAGATCGCCATCGCGGGCACCTCCAGCAGGCTGACGTCGCGGCCCCGCCCGTCCAGCTCGTGCCCGGGACGCGTCACCCCGATGAAGTGTGCAAGGGACCAGAGCTCCTCCGCGTTCTTCCAGGTGAGGATCTGGCCCATGGCATCGGCACCGGTGATGAAGAACAGCTGCGCATCCGGCCGCTCCGCCTTCAGGTCGCGCAGGGTGTCGATCGTGAACGTGGGACCGGGGCGCTCGATGTCCACGCGGCTCACCGTGAAGCTCGGATTCGACGCCGTCGCGATGACCGTCATCAGGTAGCGGTGTTCCGCGGCCGCCACGTCCTTGTCCGCCTTCTGCCAGGGCTGGCCCGTGGGGACGAAGACCACCTCGTCCAGGTCGAACACGGAGGCGACCTCGCTGGCTGCGACCAGGTGCCCGTGGTGGATGGGGTCGAACGTTCCGCCCATCACGCCCAGGCGCCAGGGCGATCCGTCATGGTGCCGCTGCCCGGAGCCGCCCATGACGTCCCGCTCGGTCGTGTCTGCTGCCACCTGGACCGCTAGTGCCGGTTCGCTTCGCCGTGATCGTGCTTGTTGGTGTGCTGCTTGTGCGGGTCGATGTGCTCCTCGACGGCCTCGTGGCGGTTCCGCACGTTGGAGAAGGACACGGTGACCAGCATCAGGGTGAGCAGGATCCCCATGACGATCAGCCCGTATGCGATGGCAGGCATCGGCAGTTCGGTGTGGGTTTCGGAGGCCAGCAGCATGCTGCCGAGGGAGTAGAGCATCGTCATTCCTCTGTCGGTTCAGGGTTCGCCGGTCCGCTGCGGACCGGCGCGGTCATCAGGTCTTATGGTACGCGCAAAGGGAGGCCGCCCCCACGCCCGGGGGCGTCAGCGCCGGACGTGCCCGGCGCCCTGCACGATCCACTTGGTGGTCGTGAGCTCCGCCAGTCCCATCGGACCGCGGGCGTGCATCTTCTGGGTGGAGATGCCCACCTCGGCGCCGAGGCCCAGCTCACCGCCGTCCACGAACCGCGTGGAGGCGTTGACCAGGACGGCGGCGGAGTCCACGCCCGCCACGAACGCCTCGGAGGAGGCGAGGTTGTTCGTGATGATCGCCTCGCTGTGGCCGGTGCTCCACCGGCGGATGTGCCGCAGCGCCTCGTCGACGTTGTCCACGGTCTTCACCGCGAGGTCGAGCTGCATGTACTCGCGCCCCCAGTCGTCGTCGGTCGCCGTCGGCGCGGCCGTCCCGGCCGGCAGGAAGCCCCGTGACCGCTCGTCCACGTGCAGCGTGACGCCGGCGCGAACGAGCGCGGCGAGGACCGCGGGAGCGGCGGTCGAACGGGCGTGGATGAGGAGGGTCTCGACCGTGTTGCAGACGCTGGGTCGCTGCGTCTTGGCGTTGAGCAGGATCTCCACCGCCATCTTCTGATCGGCGCTCTCGTCGAGCAGGATGTGCACGTTCCCCTCCCCCGTCTCGATCACGGGGACGCGCGCCGACGTCACGACGGACTGGATCAGCTCCCGCCCGCCGCGCGGGATCAGGACGTCCACCCGTCCACGGGCCTTCATCAGGACCTGGGCGCCGTCCCTGCCGAACTCGTCGATGGTGAGGACGGCGTCATCGGGCAACCCGTGGTCCTCGAGGGTGTCGCGGATGATCCCGACGAGCGCCGCGTTGGTCGCTGCTGCCGCACTGCCGCCGCGCAGGATCACGGCGTTGCCGCTCTTCAGCGCCAGGCCGGCGATGTCGACGGTCACGTTGGGGCGAGCCTCGTAGATCGCGGCGACGACGCCGAGGGGGACGCGGACCTGACTCATCCGGAGGCCGTTCGGAAGGGTCTCCGCGCGGACGACGGTGCCCACGGGATCCGGCAGGGCGGCGAGCTGGGCCAGCGCGTCGGCGAGTCTCCCGACGCGCTCGGCGTCGAGGCTCAGGCGGTCCAGGAGGTACGCGGAGGTCCCGGCGGCACGGCCGCGGTCGACGTCGATCCGGTTCGCGGCAAGCACGATGTCGCACCGGCGGACCAGGGCATCGGCGATCGCCAGGAGGACGCGGTCCTTGCGGGCGCGGGTGGCGCGGGCGAGGACGCGGGAGGCTTCACGGGCGCGGTCGGCGATGGCGTGGACGGCCTCGGTGAGCTCGTCCGGGGACAGTGCCGTGGCGTCGTCGTTGCGGTCGGTGGGCTCGGCCTGCAGGTCGGTCATCGCCTCAGTCTAGCGAGGAGCCGCCCCGGGCGTCGGGGGCCTGACCCTTCATGACGCGGGGGCCGCCTGGAGCACCACGAGATCGTTCACGTGGACCACCGAGCGCTCGTACTCGGCGCCGAGTTCCTCCGCGAGATCATGCGTCGACCGGCCGAGCATCCGGGGGAGCTCGGCCGAGCTGTAGTTCACGAGGCCGCGGGCCACCACCGTGCCGTCGCCGCTGACGAGCTGGACCGGGTCTCCGGCCTCGAACACGCCGTCCACGTCCACGACGCCCGCGGCCAGAAGGGACCGCCGTCGCTCCCCCACTGCGCGCACCGCGCCGTCGTCGAGCACCAGTGTGCCCAGGACCCGGGCGAGGTGGGCCAGCCAGAGCAGCCTGATGGGCTGACGCTTGCCCGTGGCGGTGAACCAGGTGCCGACGTCGTCGCCGCGCAGCGCGGCAGCGGCGTTCGCGGTGGATGTGACCAGCGCGGGGATGCCCGACGCCGCGGCGATCGTCGCGGCCTCGACCTTGGTGACCATGCCACCGGTGCCGACGCCGGCCCTGCTGACCCGCCCGATGGTAACGCCCTCGAGGTCGGCGGGCGATCCGACGAGAGGGATGCGGCTGGCCCCGGCACCCGGCGGGCCGTCGTAGAGGGCATCGACGTCGGACAGCAGGACGAGCGCCTCCGCCTTGACGAGGTGCGCGACGAGCGCCGCGAGGCGGTCGTTGTCCCCGAACCGGATCTCGTGGCTCGCGACGGTGTCGTTCTCGTTCACGATGGGCACGACGCCGAAGTTCAGCAGCCGCTCCATCGCGCGGTGCGCGTTGGCGTAGTGGGAGCGCCGGATGAGGTCGTCGGCCGTCAGCAGGATCTGGCTCACCGTGACGCCGTGCGCCGCGAAGGCCTGCGAGTACTGGGCCATCAGCAGGCCCTGCCCCACACTCGCCGCGGCCTGCTGCGCGGACAGCTGGGACGGACGCCGCGCCAGCCCCAGGGGCGCGAGTCCTGCGGCGATCGCACCGGAGGACACGAGGATGATCTCGGTCCCGGCCGTGCGCCGCTCCGCGAGGACGTCGGCCAGCCGGACGAGGGCCTCACCGGAGATGCCGCCGGACACCGAGGTCAGGGACGACGAGCCGACCTTGACGACGATCCGGCCCGCCGCGGCGAGCCCCGCGCGGGACGCGAGGGGGTGCCGGGAGTGGTCCGCAGTCAAGGGGGCCTAGTCCTCGGACTCGGTGTCTGCGCCCTTCTGGGCGGAGGCAGCCTGCTTGCGGTTCTGCACGGACTCGGTCCAGACGCCGGCCTTGCGGTCGGCCTCGAGGTCGGCGCGGGCCGCGGCCTTGGCCTCCTTGCGCTCCTGGTACTCCTCGCGCTTCTGCTCGCGCGTGGGCCGCACGTACTCGGCCAGGCGCAGGTCGGAGCCGCGGGGGCCGGCGAGCAGTTCGGCGCCGCCCATCATGGTCGGCTCCCAGTCGAAGACGACGCCGTCGCCCTCGCCGATCACCACGGTCTCGCCGGGCTTGGCGCCGGCCTTGAACAGCTGCTCCTCCACGCCGAGCTTGGCCAGGCGGTCCGCGAGGTAGCCGACGGCCTCGTCGTTCGTGAAGTCGGTCTGCTTGACCCAGCGCTCGGGCTTCTCGCCGAGGACGCGGAAGAGCGGCAGGGCGTCCTTCTCCTCGTGGCGGATCTTGAACGAGGCGGCATTGACGCCGCGGGGGCGGAGCACGGGGGGCTCGATCCTCGGCGGAGCGGTCGCCACGGCCTGGCGTGCGTTCTCGACGATCTCCGCCATCGCGAAGCCGAGCTGGCGCAGGCCCTCGTGGCTGGACGCGGACACCTCGAAGACGCGGTAGCCGCGTGCCTCGAGTTCGGGCCGGACGAAGCCGGCCATGTCCTTGCCGTCGGGCACGTCCACCTTGTTGAGCGCGACCAGGCGGGGGCGCTCGTTGAGGGGGACGACGTCGCCTTCGGGTCCGGCGAAGCTCATGTCGACGGCGTACTTGTCCAGTTCACGTTCGATGATCGCGAGGTCGTTGAGGGGATCGCGGTCCGTCTCGAGTGCCGCGCAGTCGAGCACGTGCACGAGGGCGGCACAGCGCTCCACGTGGCGGAGGAAGTGGTGGCCGAGGCCCTTGCCCTCGCTGGCACCCTCGATGAGGCCGGGGACGTCGGCGATGGTGAAGCGCGTGGAGCCCGCTTCGACGACGCCGAGGTTCGGGACCAGGGTGGTGAAGGGGTAGTCCGCGATCTTCGGACGGGCGGCCGACATGGCGGCGATGAGGCTGGACTTCCCGGCGGAGGGGAAGCCGACGAGGGCGATGTCCGCGATGGACTTCAGCTCGAGGACGACGTCGCGCTCGTCGCCCGGGATGCCGAGCAGCGCGAAGCCGGGTGCCTTGCGCTTCTGGGAGGACAGGGCGGCGTTGCCGAGTCCGCCCTGTCCGCCGGCGGCCGCGACGAATTCGGTGCCCTCGCCGACGAGGTCGGCGAGTACTTCGCCGTCCTTCGTCTTGACGACGGTGCCGTCCGGGACGGACAGGATGAGGGTCTCGCCGCTCTTGCCGCCGCGCCAGTCGCCCATGCCGTTGCCGCCGTTGGTGGCGTGCCGGTGGGGTGCGTGGTGGAAGTCGAGGAGCGTCGTGGTCTGGTGGTCCACGCGGAGGATCACGTCGCCGCCGTCGCCGCCGTTGCCGCCGTCGGGCCCGCCGAGGGGCTTGAACTTCTCGCGGTGGACGGAAACGCAGCCGTGGCCACCGGTGCCGCCGGATACGTGCAGGACTACGCGGTCAACGAAGCTCGCCACGTTGATCTCCTTCTACAAATGCTTCACTGTGCCGAGTCTGATCGGCTTAAAAGAAGGTGGGGCGAGCCGTAGAGGCTCACCCCACCCGAAATGCCTGGTGTACCGTGCGCAGAATTACTCTGCTGCGGCGCCCACGATGTTGACGACCTTGCGTCCGCGGCGCGTGCCGAACTCCACGGCACCTGCCTCGAGTGCGAAGAGGGTGTCGTCGCCGCCGCGGCCGACGTTGGCGCCCGGGTGGAAGTGGGTGCCGCGCTGGCGGACGATGATCTCGCCTGCCTTGACGACCTGGCCACCGAAGCGCTTCACGCCGAGGTACTGCGCGTTCGAGTCGCGGCCGTTGCGAGTGGAGCTTGCGCCCTTTTTATGTGCCATGGGTTATGCCTGCCTTCGCTGAGGTGTTCTACGTGACCGATCGGTAGCCCGACGGGACTACGCGATGCCTGTGATTTTGACGCGGGTCAGTTCCGAACGGTGACCCTGGCGCTTCTTGTAGCCGGTCTTGTTCTTGAACTTCTGGATGACAATCTTCGGTCCACGAAGATTCTCGACGATCTCGGCAGTGACGGAGACCTTTGCGAGGTCCTCCGCTGCGGAGGTGATCTTGGCGCCGTCTACCAGAAGGAGGGCGGGGAGCTTGAACGTGCTTCCTGCCTGACCGGTGACGCGGTCAAGGGTAACGAGGTCTCCTACAGAAACCTTTTCTTGGCGGCCGCCTGCGCGGACAATCGCGTACACCACTTGGGAACTCACTTCTCTCGACAATCTTGACTTCTGATGAAAAAACTAGGGTGCGCCTCGGCAGCAATCCTGAGGTTGCTCTCCGCGCCTGCCCCGCTCCATGTGTCCATGACACCGGACCCTGGGGCTGCTGGTGTCTTCAGGGTCTTCTGCACGAGTCAGAACCCCTGACGGATATCCACGGACATGCCGGTTAACAGGCGGATGCACCGAGGCTCAAGATTACGGCAGGACCGCCCGTTCCCGCAAATCAGCGGCGTCTCCCGACGCGCGACCCGGACCGTGGACGCGGGCGATGCCGGGCGCCGCGCCGTCGGGCGTCCTCCCGCACACTCCTGCGGACCCCCAGGCGGACACGCGTGCGCCCGCGCGGACGGGCGACCATGCACCCGCCTGGCGTCCGGCAGCACCACGGGAGGACACCCGCGACGAGCCGCAGAACGCGGCGCATTCGGGCGACGCCGCCGGGTGGTCGCCGTGGACCCGGGTGGCGGGACCCCACGGAGCCCCGAGGCGTGGACGAGGCGTACGGGGACGTGGTCCGTGCCGACGTCCAGCAGGGCACCCGTGAGGGAGCACAGGAGGGCCGGAGCCCTTCCGGACTCCGGCCCTCCTGACGGAACGGTTGTGCCGTTCCGCTGACGCCTACAGCTCGGAGGCAGGCACCCCGACGCCGAAGATCAGCGGCTCGGCGGCGGATGCCTCCGGCTTCCGCACCGGCGCCGCAGCCTTCGCCACATGCCGGGTACCGGCCGGCTCGACGGCGGGTTCCGCTCCCTGCGTCTCGATCGCCGTGTCCGCTGCCCCCTGTGCGCTGCGGGCCACACGACGGCGCGGACGCGAGGGGCGGGTGGAGTCGCCCGACGCCGGCCCGGAGACCGCCGCGCGGGAGGTCGTCGCCTCTTCGGTGCGCGACGTCGCCGCCAGCACCTGGTCGAGCTGCCCGACGCCGTCGGCCGATGACGCCGCAGGCTTCCGGTTGAAGGCCTCGCTCAGGCTGTCGAGGGTCAGGCGCGTCGCCGGAGCCTCGGCATCCTCCTGGACTTGCGGACGGCGGCTGTCCGCGCGGGGCAGGGTGACCGTCTCACCGTTGATGGTCAGGACGGCTTCCGTCACCTGGACGTCCGCCTCGGAGACGTGCTCGTCGGACGGCTCCTCGTGGGCGTGGTGGGTCGCCGCGGCGATGCTCGCCAGGGCCGCGCGGGCGGCCTCGGCCTTCGCGGCACGGTCAGGACTCTCGGCGACGGGCACCGGAGCCTGGGCCTGGCCCTCGTCCTGCTGGCTCCCGCGGCCACGGTTGCGCTTGCGCTCGCTCCGGGACGGCCTCTCCTGGCGCGGCTGCTGCTGGCTCTCCCCGGTCGTGGAGTGGCGGTGTTCCACGGGCTCCATGTAGGTGACCACACCGCGTCCTGCACAGTGCTCGCAGTCCTCTCCGAAGACCTCGAGCAGGCCGGTGCCCATGCGCTTGCGCGTCATCTGGACGAGTCCCAGCGAGGTGACCTCGGCGACCTGGTGCTTGGTCCGGTCCCGTCCGAGGCATTCCACGAGGCGCCGCAGCACGAGGTCGCGGTTCGCCTCGAGCACCATGTCGATGAAGTCGATGACGATGATGCCGCCGATGTCACGCAGGCGCAGCTGGCGCACCACCTCTTCGGCGGCCTCCAGGTTGTTCTTGGTGACGGTCTCCTCGAGGTTGCCGCCGCTGCCCGTGAACTTCCCGGTGTTGACGTCGACGACGGTCATGGCCTCGGTGCGGTCGATCACGAGGGATCCGCCGGAGGGCAGGAAGACCTTGCGCTCCAGGGCCTTCGAGATCTGCTCGTCGATACGGGACGCCGCGAAGATGTCCTCCTCGCTGTTCCACTTCTCCAGCCTGCCCACGAGGTCCGGTGCCACGTACATGACGTAGGCCTCGATGGTGTCCCACGCGTCCTCGCCCGAGACGACGAGCTTGGAGAAGTCCTCGTTGAAGACGTCGCGGACCACCTTGATGGTCAGGTCGGGCTCGCCGTACAGCAGTTCCGGAGCGAGGGTCTTGGTCGAGCCGGCCTTGCGCTCGATCTCCTCCCACTGGGCACGGAGGCGGTTGATGTCGTGGGTCAGCTCTTCCTCGCTGGCCCCTTCGGCCGCGGTGCGGACGATCACGCCGGCGTTCTCGGGGAGGCGGTCCTTGAGGATGCGCTTGAGGCGGTTCCGCTCGACGTCGGGCAGCTTGCGGGAGATGCCCGTCATCGATCCGCCCGGGACGTACACGAGGTAGCGGCCGGGCAGGGAGATCTGGCTCGTCAGCCGGGCACCCTTGTGCCCCACCGGGTCCTTCGTGACCTGCACGAGGACGGGGTCCCCCGACTTCAGGGCGAGTTCGATCCGGCGCGGCTGGCCGTCGAGGCCCGCCGCGTCCCAGTTGACCTCACCGGCGTAGAGCACGGCGTTGCGTCCTCGTCCGATGTCGACGAAGGCGGCCTCCATGCTCGGCAGCACGTTCTGGACCTTGCCGACGTACACATTGCCGATCAGCGAGTCCTGCTGCGTCCTGGAGACGAAGTGCTCGGCGAGCATGCCGTCCTCGAGCACGCCGATCTGGATCCTGTCGTCGGACTGGCGCACGATCATCTGCCGGTCGACGGACTCGCGACGGGCCAGGAACTCGGCCTCGGTGATGACGGTGCGGCGGCGGCCGGTGTCGCGCGATTCGCGGCGGCGCTGCTTCTTCGCCTCGAGGCGCGTCGATCCGCGCACGCTGGTCACGCGGTCGGAGACGGGCTCGCTGGCCTGCCGCGGAGCCCGGACACGGGTGACGGTGTTGGGCGGATCGTCGTCCTCTCCGCCGGTGAGTTCGAGGTCCTGGTCACCACGACGGCGGCGACGGCGACGGCGGGACGTCACGCTGGCGCCCTCCTCGGGTCCGTTCCCGTCCGCCCGGTCGTCCTGGCTCTCCGCAGCGGCGTCCTCGGTGCCGGCCTCGGACTGGCCCGAGTCTCCCCGGCTGCGGCCCCTGCTGCGACGGCTGCGGCGCGAGCGGCGGCCGGATTCGTCGGACTCGTCCTCCCCCGCCTCCTCCTCGCGCGGCGGGGCGACCTTCACGGACGGTACGGAGACCGTGGTGAGGTCCGGTGCATGGAACAGGAGGGACAGCGGCGACTCGGGGATGGCGAACGGATCGAGGCGGCCGCCGTCGGCGGTCTCTCCGGCCTGTGCGGCTTCCTGGACCTCGTCGACGCCCGCGGTGTCCTGCGTGGCGGGGGCTGCGGCGGTGCGGCTCGTAGCGGACGGCTCCGGTGCTGCGGGGGCCGAGGCCTGCCCGTCCACCTGCTCATCTGCCTGCTCGTCTGCCTGCACGGGCTCCGAGGCCCGTCGGCTGCGGGTCCGGGCGGAGCTGCGGCGAGCCCGGCTCGGCCTCTCCTCCGCTACGGCGTCGGGGGCCGGCGCCGCGGCGACGACTTCTGCCTCGGCCGGTTCGACGGCGCTCTCGATGGGGCTGGCGGGTCCGGCTGCGGCGCTGGCCGCACGACGCCGCGTGCGGGGTGCCCGTGCAGGCACAGCCGCCGTGTCGGCGGGGTCGCCGGTGACCGCTACGGGTGATCCGGCAGTCGGGGTATCCGCTGTTGGGGTGCTTCCGGTGCCGGCCGGTTCGACGGCGGCCTGCCCTTCAGCAGGCACTGCGGCGGTCTCTGCCGCCGGCTCGACGGGAGCGGGTGCTGCACTGGCAGGCCCGGCCTCGGCGGAGGCCGCCCGGCGGCGGGTGCGGGGTACCCGCGCCGGGGCGGCCGGGGCGGTCTCGGACCCGACCGGCGTCGCGTCCGCGGCGTTCCCGGGAGCCTCGGTGACGGTCTCGCTCGAAGGAGTCTCCTCGGCCGCAACGACAGGTTTGCGGGCGCGCGAGGCCCTCTTGCGGACCGGCGGGGCGGTCTCCGCGGGAAGCTCGTCAGGGATCTCTGTGACAGTCCCGGTGGCGGGCGCCGTAGCGGATGCTGAATCGGGTGTTGCCTGCGGCGCCGAGGGTGGTGCCCCGGCCGGTGAACTCGCCGTGCGGCGCTTCCTCGGCGTCCTCGCCGGTGCGGCCTCGGGTGCCTGCACGGTGGCGGATGCCTCCGTGGCGGTCTGGTCGTTCCCCTGCTGTTCTGACTGATCCATGAGGTGCTCGCTCCAAGCCCCTGCGGCACCGGCCACATTCCAGCGCCCTCGGGGGCGGTATGTCGGCCGGCCGCGGGCCTTTCGCCCGGCGGCAGACCGGAAGTCGATGTCATGTCGTCCGAGGTCGCACCGTCATGGGGGTGCTGAATCACTCGACGACCAGTGGCGCTTTTCCAACTCAGCCGCCGTGGTGGACGGTGGGTCCCGCCGGCGGATTCCGCCTACTTCCGCCGACGGGGCGGACTCGGTAGGACGGGAGCATCGCTTGCGGAACGGAAGCCTGTCACTGGACCGGCGGAGGAATGTGGTTCCCTCGCCAGCCTTGGTCATTGTCTCACACCACCCCTCGAGAGGGGCGTCCCGCGCGCCGTGCGCGCACTCGGGACGCCCCCGGGGAGGCCGTCCGGCAGGTCAGCGCCGAGGGAACTGATCCGTGGCCGGGGCGTGGTCGCCGGCGAGCGGCCGGGCCACGGGAACCTTCGTGCCGAGGACCTGCGCGACGACGTCGTGCGTGATCTTCTGCGCGGTCAGTCCCACGCGCTCGAGGACCTGGCTGCGCGAACCGTGGTCCAGGAACTCGACCGGGAGGCCCACCTCGTTGAGCGCGGTGTCCACACCCGCCGAGCGCATCTCCTGGCGGATCCTGGACCCCACGCCGCCGGCGCGGACGCCGTCCTCGATGACGATCACGATCCGGTGCTCGGCTGCCAGGTCGATCACCGAGCGGCGGACCGGCAGGAGCCACCGGGGATCGATGACCGTGGAGCTGATGCCCTGCGCGCCGAGCCTGTTCGACACGTCGAGCGCCAGTTCGCTCATGGCGCCGACACTGACGATCAGGACGTCGTTGGTGCGGGAGCCGGCAGGCCTGCGGGACAGGACGTCGACGCCGTCGTCGAGGCGCTCGACGGCCTCCACCTCGGCACCCACGGAGCCCTTGGAGTAGCGCACCACGCTGGGGGCGTCGGAGATGGAGACGGCCTCGCGCAGTTCCTCGCGGAGCCGGGACGCGTCCCGGGGAGCGGCGAGGTGCAGGCCGGGGATGGCCTGCAGCAGGGCGAGATCCCACATCCCGTGGTGGCTCGCGCCGTCGGGCCCCGTGACGCCGGACCGGTCGAGGACCACCGTGACCCCCGCCTTGTGCAGGGCGACGTCCATGAGGAGCTGGTCGAAGGCCCGGTTGAGGAAGGTGGCGTAGAGGGCGATCACCGGATGGAGCCCGCCGAACGCCATGCCGGCCGCACTGGTGACGGCGTGCTGCTCGGCGATGCCGACGTCGAACACACGGTCGGGGTGCCGGGCCGCGAAGCGGTGCAGTCCCACGGGGATCAGCATGGCCCCGGTGATACCGACGATGTCGGGGCGCTCGTCGGCGATGTCGGCGATCTCGTTCGCGAAGACCGCGGTCCAGGACTGCTTCCCGGCGCCGTCGACGGGTTCGCCGGTCTCGGGGTCGATGATCCCGACGGCGTGGAACTGGTCGGCCTCGTGGGCGCGGGCGGGGGCGTAGCCGTGGCCCTTCTCCGTGATCGCGTGGACGATCACCGGCCCCTCGTAGTTCTTGGCGAGGTGCAGGGCCTGTTCGACGGCGGACTGGTCGTGGCCGTCCACGGGGCCCACGTACTTCATGCCGAGGTCCTCGAAGAGGCCCTGGGGCGCCCACCAGTCCTTGATGCCCTTCTTCATGGCGTGCAGGCTCTTGTAGCTGAACTCCCCCACCGGTCCGCCGTTCTGCATGCGGTTCTTGACCCGGTCCAGCGTGCGTTCGTAGATGCGATGGGTCCGCACCGAGTCGAGGGTGGGCCGGAGCGAGGCGAGGTAATCGGCGACACCGCCGATGGTCGGGGCGTAGGAGCGGCCGTTGTCGTTGACCACGATCACGACGCGGCGGCGCTTGTCCGCGGCGATGTTGTTGATCGCCTCCCACGCCATGCCGCCGGTGAGGGCGCCGTCGCCCACGAGGACCACGGTGTAGCGGTCGCCTTCGCCGCTGAGGACGCGGGCCCGCGAGATGCCGTCGGCCCAGGAGAGCGAGGACGACGCGTGCGAGCTCTCGACGATGTCGTGGACCGACTCCGCCCGGGACGGGTAGCCGGACAGTCCGCCCTCCTGCCGGAGCGTGCTGAAGTCCTGGCGTCCGGTCACGAGCTTGTGCACGTAGGACTGGTGGCCGGTGTCGAAGATGATGCTGTCGCGCGGCGAGTCGAAGACACGGTGGATGCCGAGGGTGAGTTCGACGACTCCGAGATTCGGGCCGAGGTGGCCGCCGGTGCGCGAGACGTTGCTCACCAGGAAGGTGCGGATCTCCTGCGCGAGTGCCGTCAGTTGCGCGTCGCTGAGCTTGCTCAGGTCCTGTGGGCCGTGGATCGTCTCCAAGAGTCCCATCCGCGCCTCCTTGATTCGTTCGGCGGGGCGGCGAGGCCGCCCCGGGTGGTCCTTAACTCTAACGTTCGGGGTCCGGCGAGGGTGCCATTGACAGGCGTCCTCGCAGCGGCCGGGCGTACCCGCCTCAGGCGGGAGGGGGCAGGAGGCGCGCGAAGGACTCCATGTGGTGCGTGTGCGGGTAGAGGTCGAAGACCCGCAGGGCGTCGAGAGACCACCCGGCGGCGAGGAAGTAGCCGAGGTCGCGGGCGAAGGACGCCGGGTCGCAGGAGACGTAGCCGACGACCCTCGGGCGGGCCTCGACGATCTGCCGGACGACCTTTTTTCCGGCTCCGGCGCGGGGCGGGTCGAGCAGGATGCCGTCGAGGGGTTCCGTCCGGCGCCCGAGCACGGCGTCCACCCGGTCCTGGACGATCGCGACGTGGTCCTGGCCGTGCAGGTTGCGTTTCGCGTCGCGGCTCGTGCCCGGCGATCCCTCGACGGACAGCACCGAGCCCTCCGGTCCGACGGCGCGGGCGAGCGGCACGGTGAACAGTCCGGCACCGGCATAGAGGTCGGCGAGGCGTTCGCCCGCGGCCGGCTGGATCCCGTCGAGGACCGCGGCGACCAGGACCTCGGGTGCACTCCGGTGGATCTGCCAGAAGCCTGCACCGGTGACGCGGTAGTCGATGCCCAGCACGCTCTCCTGGAGCCAGGTGCGGCCCGCCAGGCGCTGCACCTGCCCGGACTCGAGGTCGAGGACGCCCACGGAGGCGCCGCTGATCGAGGACGCGACGGCCGCGACGCGTCGTGGGGAGGTCCGGGCGGCGGGCACGAGCAGCACGAGCGGCTCGCCCCCGCCGGACGGCACGGCGACGTCGACCCGCTCGATGCCGGTCAGGTCCAGCGTCCACAGGCGCAGGTCGTTGACGGCCGCGACCGCGAGCGGCATCTCCCGGACCGGGAGGACGTCGTGCGAGCGGTGCAGGTGCATGGCGAGCCGCCCGGCGCGGTCGACGGCGAAGGCCGCGCGGGTGCGCCAGCCGAGACCGTCCGCGGCCTCCCCCGGCGCCGCTTCCACGGTCACCGGGCGGTCGACCGACGCCAGCCGGGACAGCTGCTCCCCGAAGACCTCACCCTTGAGCCGGCGCTGCTCGTCGAGGGCGATATGCCCGAACTCGGCCCCGCCGACGGCCGAGCGTCCCCGGTCCGCGGCCTTCAGGGCGTCGGCGAGGGGCCAGGGGTGACGGACCCGGGAGGGCGAGGCCTCGAGCACCTCGACGACGTCGGCGCGCCAGAAGCTCGCGCCGTCGTCCGTCTCGGTGAACCGGACACGGACGCGCTCTCCCGGCAGGGCGTGCCGGACGAAGACGACGCGGCCCTCGTGCCGGGCCACGAAGTGGCCGCCGTGTGCGGCCTTCCCGACGGTCAGGTCGGCGGTGCCGGACCGGGCGGGCGCCGGCGCGGGATCGGGCCCGCCTCCCGGCGTCGAGGGATCGGGGGCTCGGACGGCGTCGCTCATGGGGCTTCTTCCTACTTCAGGTCCTGGTAGATCTGGGCCGCGTCGGAGGACGCGAGCTGCCACGGCACGCTGGCGACCATGACCCCGGGCACGAAGTGCAGGCGCGCCTTGATGCGCAGGGCGGTCTGGTTGTGCACCAGCTGCTCCCACCACTTTCCCACCACGTACTCGGGGATGTAGACCACGATCAGGTCCCGGGGCGAGTCCCGGCGGATCGATCGGATGTAGTCGAGGATCGGGGTGATGGTGTCGCGATAGGGCGAGGCGAGCACGGTGATCGGCACGGGGATCTCGTGCTTGTCCCAGTCGGCGAGGGTACGGCGGGTCTGCTCGGCGTCGACGTCGACCGTGATGGCGTCGAGCCGGGAGGGGCGGGAGGCACGCGCGAAGGCCAGGGCCCGCAGCACCGGCTTCCGCACGTGGGAGACGAGGATCACGGCGTGGACCCGTGAGGGCAGGGCGCGCAGGCGGACGGCGTCGTCGATCGCGAGCTCAGCGGCCACGGCGTCATAGTGCTTCTTGATGCTGCGCATGACGACGAACAGGACGGCCATGGCGAGTACCGCGATCCACGCACCGTATTCGAACTTGGTGACGAGGACGACCACGAGGACCGCCGCCGTGAGGCCGAAACCGAGCGAGTTGATGGCACGGGACTTGTGGATGGTCCACCGGTTCTGCTTGCCCACGGTGCTGCGGAGCACCCTGTTCCAGTGCCGGATGAGTCCGAGCTGGCCGGCCGTGAAGGAGACGAACACGCCGACGATGTACAGCTGGACCAGGGCGGTGACGTCCGCGCGGAAGACGACGATGAGGATGACGGCGCCGAGCCCGAGCAGGAGGATGCCGTTGCTGAAGGTCAAACGGTCTCCCCTGGTCCGCAGCTGGCGCGGCAGGTAGCCGTCCGTGGCGAGGATGGAGGCCAGGACGGGGAAGGCGTTGAAGGCCGCATGGCCCGCGAGCATCAGCATGAGCGCCGTCGCGGCGACGACCAGGTAGAAGACCGGCGAGCCGGCGTCGAAGACGGTGCGGGCGAGCTGGCTGACCACGGGGGCCTGGATGTAGTCCTCGGGCACCGGCCGGCCGTCGAGCAGCAGCTGCGCCGCGGGGTCCTGCACCACGTGCACGCGCGCGGCATTGGCGAGGTAGATGACGCCCGCGAGCATCGCGGAGGACACGAGACCGAGGATCAGGAGCGTCGTGGCGGCGTTGCGTGAGCGCGGCTTCTGGAAGCCCGGCACGTTGGAGCCGGGGCCCTCGAGCCCGGTCAGGGCGGCTGCGCCCGCCGAGAACGCCCGGAGGATCAGGAGGCCGCCCGCGAGGCCCACCAGGCCGGCGTCGAGCGCGGCATCGGGGACGATCTCGAAGCGCGCGCTCGGCGCGTCGGCCAGGGTCCCGGTGGATGCCTGGATCACGCCCGTGACGCACAGGGCGAGGATCCCGGCCAGGAAGGAGTACGTGACGACGGCGCGGGCGCGGACGCCCCGCGTGATGCCGCGCAGGTTCAGCAGCACGAGCACCGCGACGCCGACGACGGCGAGGGTCACCCGCACGTCCTCCAGCGCCGGGGCGAGCGAGACGACGTACTGTGCCGCCGCGGAGACGGACACCGCGACGGTGAGCAGGTAGTCGATCATGAGCGCCGAGGCCACGGTGGTGCCCGCCCGGGGTCCGAGGTTCCGCTTCGCGATCTCGTAGTCGCCGCCGCCGGAGGGATAGGCGTGGACCGCCTGGCGGTAGGAGGCGACGACGACGAGCAGGACGGCGATCACGGCGAGGCCCACCCACGGCGAGATGGCCACCGAGGCGACCCCGGCGAGGGCCAGCGTCAGGAGGATCTCGTCCGGCGCGTAGGCGACGGACGACAGCGCGCTGGCGGAGAACGCGGGCAGGGCGAGGCGCTTCGGCAGGCTCCTGTTCCTCAGCCTGTCGCTGGCGAAGGGCTTGCCCACCAGCACCCGCTTGACGGCCTCGAGAAAAGTCAGCACAGCCTGAACACTAGCGCGTCCGGGCGTCCGGGCAGCCACTAGGCTTGGTGCTGGTACGGCAGGGAACGGCAGGATCTACACCAAGAATCAGGGGTGCCCTCGGTGGCTCATTTTGTGATCATGGGTTGTGGCAGGGTGGGCGTCAGCCTCGCCCACACGCTCGACGAATCGGGGCACTCGGTGGCGATCATCGACCAGGACGACCGCGCCTTCCGTCGCCTCCGCTCGTCCTTCGGCGGCCGCAAGGTCACCGGCGTCGGCTTCGACCGGGAGACCCTGAAGTACGCCGAGATCCAGGACGCCTACGCCTTCGCCGCCGTGTCCAGCGGCGACAATTCGAACATCCTCGCGACGCGCGTGGCGCGCGAGACGTTCCACGTCCCGCACGTGGTGGCGCGCATCTACGACCCGGGACGCGCGGAGATCTACCAGCGCCTCGGCATCCCCACGGTCGCCGCCGTGCGCTGGAGCGCCGACCAGGTGCTCCGCCGGATCCTGCCCGAACAGACCATCAACGGTGATTTCCGGGAGACCTCCGGACGCCTGATCCTCGCCGAACTCGCGCTGAGCGATGCGTGGCTCGGCCGGTCGCTGAGGAACATCGAGGCCGCGAGCGGTGTGCGCATCGCCTACCTCACGCGCTTCGGCGAGGGGATCCTGCCCACCGGTGAGACGAGTTACCAGCAGGGTGACATCCTGCACGCCATGATGAAGACGACCGCGACGGGCGAGATCGGACGCATCCTCGCCGCCGCACCGAAAGAGGAGAACCAATGAGGGTCGTCATCGCCGGAGCAGGGAGCGTCGGCTCGTCGATCGCGCGGGAGCTGCTCGGCAACAAGCACGAGATCCTGCTCATCGACGAGAAGCCCGAGGCGATCGGCCGCAGCGGCCTCAAAGGGGCCAAATGGCTGATCGGGGACGCCTGCGAGCTCACGACGCTCAAGGACGCACGGCTCGACGAGGCCGACGTCGTGGTGTCCGCGACCGGCGACGACAAGGTGAACCTCGTGGTGTCGCTGCTCGCGAAGAGCGAGTTCGGCGTGGGGCGCACGGTCGGCCGGGTGAACAACCCGAAGAACGACTGGATGTTCGACGACTCCTGGGGGGTGGACGTCGCCGTCAACACGCCCCGACTCATGACGGCCCTCGTGGAGGAGGCGGTGGAGGTCGGCGACCTGGTGCGACTGCTGACGCTGCAGACCGGGGTGTCCTCGATCGTGGAGTTCACCGTCCCCCAGGACTCCCCCCTCGTCGGCGAGACGATCGGCTCCCTCCGCCTCCCGGAGGACTGCGCTGCGGTCGCCATCCTGCGCGACGACTCCCCCATCACGCCCAGCCCGGACGATCTGGTCGAGGGTGGCGACGAGCTGTTCTTCCTCGCGGCCATCGCGGCCGAGGACGAGCTCCGGGTGGCACTCTCCGCCCGGACCGAGGACGACTAGCTGTTTTGGGCCTCCGCTGACGGCCCGCCGGCTGAGGCCGGGCGGGGGCGCGAGACGATCCACGCGAACCAGAGGCCCAGCGCGTACAGCGGCAGGCCCATGGCCACGCGCGTCGACCCGAGGGCCGCGACGTTCCCGGCCAGGTAGAGCGGCACCTGGACGGCCAGGCGCAGCGCCAGGACCGCGACGATGATCCAGGTCGCGGTCGCATAGGCGCGGACCCGGACGGGGTCCTTGCGCCACTCGATGCCCTCGTTGCGGATGAAGCCGAAGAGCAGCCCGGCGAAGGGCCACCGGAACACCACCGACGCGGCCATCGCGATGATGTAGCCGCCGTTGATGAAGAAGCCCGGGAGGAAGAAGTCCTCCGCGTTGCCGGTGCGCTGGGCCACGATGGCGCAGAACGCGACGCCGATGAGCCCCGCGAGGGCCTGCGTCAGCGGTGTCCGCGTGACGAGCCGGAGGACGGTGAAGACGGCGGAGACCGCCAGGGCTGCGACGAGCGAGACCGTGAGGTCCCGGGTGAGGGTGAACAGGATCGTGAAGACCAGCCCGGGCGCGATGCTCTCGGCGAGCCCCTGGATTCCGCCGATCGAGGACAGCACGTCGATCTGGCCGTCGTCGGTGCGCTTCACCCCGGATTTCGCGGCGTACTGCCTGGCGAAGTCCGCCGCCGTCGGCCCGGCCTGCGGGCCGGGCCCGTCGTCGTCCGGGCGGGCGCCGTCGTCCCCGGGGCGTCGGGGGGCGTCGGGGTCATCGATCGGGTGGCTCATGTCGGGTTCCTCATCCGTTCTCGTCCGGGCGGCCGATGATCTCGTAGCGGGGGTTGTACACGGTGGGCGTGCCGTCCACCGTGGTGAGCATGCCCTCGAACCGGAGCGCGACGCCCGCCTCGACGCCCGGAACGCGCCGCTGGCCCATCCAGATGATGCGGACGGTCTTCCGCGCACCGTTCCAGTCGATCCCGGCGAGGACACTGAAGGACGGCGGGGACGTGACGGGCGCGATCGTGAGGCTGGTCACGACGCCGCGGGCCTTGATCCTGCCACGCTCCGGCAGCGCGGCCGGGACGGGGACGAGGACCCGCCCCGGGCCGTCGGGATCGGCGGGACCTCGCCCGTTCGGCAGGGCGGGCATGACGGTCAGCGGGTCTCGGTGATCTCGGGGCCGCGCTCGAGCGGGTTCAGATCAGGGCGGGCCGGGGCGGGAGCGGGCGCCGATCCTGCCGTGGCGTCCTTGGGCAGGCTGAGCTGGAGCAGCTCACGCGGCGGGAGCGGCTGGTCGCCGCGGACCACGACGACGCTGCGGAAGAGCTGCTCCATGGGTGCCGCGGCGGTCGCCTCGAGGGCCGCGGGTCCTCCGAAGACGCCCCGCAGGAACCAGCGCGGACCGTTGATGCCCACGAACCGCGCAACCCGGTACCCGGCCTGGCCGTCGGGTGTCTGCGCGGGCAGCTTGGCGAAGAGTTCCGTACCGAGCCTGCCCGGCCGCTCCTCGACGGTGCCACCCTGGGATCCGACCGAGGTGCCGATCTGCTCCCGGATCTCGTTCCACAGGCCTTCCGTCTTCGGCGCAGCGAAGGCCTGCAACTGGAGGGTCGATCCGCCGAGGTCCAGGGTCACGGCGATGACGCGCTTGCTGCGCTCCTCGACCTCGAGGCGCAACTGCAGCCCCTCGGCCGCATTGATCCGCAGGGCACCGAGGTTGATGTACCCGTTCGCGGTGTCCTGCTCGGAGAGGTCGAACGGGCCCTGGGTGGCGCGATCGTAGTCCGCACTGGACACGAGGTCGGCGGCCTGCGGCACACCGGGTGCAGCCACACCGGCCTCAGCCGGCACACCGGGGGTGACGGCGGTCGGCGCATCCGCGTCCTGCACGTCCGGCGCTCCCGTGGGGTCCTGGTCCTGCTGCTCCGATGCGACGGCGGCGTCGTCCTGCTTTTTCTTCCTGGGGCGCCCAAAAGCCATGTCCGGGTTCCTTTCCTGGTGGCGTGGTCAAGTTCGTGGGATCTTCGGTCGTCGCTGCTGCGACGCGGAGTGGGGGTGTCAGCCGCCGGACGGCGTCGTGACGGCGGTCGTGGGGACTCCGAATCCCCCGGTGGAACCGAAGCCATCCGTGCCCCGGGCGCTGTCGGGCAGCTGGTCGACGACGGCGAACACGGCACGCTCCACGCGCTGGATGACCAGCTGGGCGATCCTGTCGCCCCGCGAGAGGCGGACGGGATGGTGCCGGTCGGTGTTGAGGAGGCAGACCTTCACCTCTCCGCGGTAGCCGGCATCGATGGTGCCCGGAGCGTTGACGATCGTCAGCCCGTGGCGCGCGGCGAGCCCGGACCGCGGGTGCACGAGCCCCACGTAGCCCGCGGGGAGCGCCATGGCCACCCCGGTGGGGACGAGTGCGCGTTCGCCCGGCCCGAGGACGAGGTCGACGGCGGTACGCAGGTCCGCGCCCGCATCGCCGTCGGTGGCGTACGCGGGGGGCTCGAGGCCGTCGTCGAGCATCAAGATCTGGACCGGGAGGTCCTGCTGTGTACCCATGAACTGCATCTCCAAGGCGAGCTATCCGGTTACCAGCCCCCCACTTTAGCGCCTTTGCCCGGGCCCCACCTGACAGCCGGGAGACCCTCCGGGGACCCGCGGGGCGGATGAGACGGGGGCCAAAGGGTGGAATGCTGGTGTCATGTCCAGCGCGCCCGGGGAAGCACCCCAGAACACACCCGACCAGACCGTCCTCTACGACGAGCGCCTGTGGCCCACACCGTGGGTCTGGCTGATCGCGGCGGGGTTCTCCGCCGCCACGATCGTGATGTTCGCGCCCATCTCGATGTTCGTCGGCTACGCGGTCGCCGTCGTCGTCGCGATCATCGTCGTCACCATGCTCATCCTGTCCACGCCGCGGATCACGGTCACCCCGACCTCCCTCACCGTGGGTCGGGCGACCATCGAGCGGCAGTACCTAGGTGCGGTGGACTGGTTCGGCGGCGATGACGCGACCTACCAGCGCGGTCCGGGCCTGAACGGCCTCGCCTACCTGTGCATCAGGGGCTGGATCTCCCCGGTCGTGAAGATCGAGGTCACCGACCCCGAGGACCGCACGCCGTACTGGCTCGCGTCCTCCCGCACCCCGGAACGCCTCGTGGCCGCGCTGGCCGGCTGAGCCTCAGCCCTCGCAGTCCATGCAGTACAGCTGTCCGTCCCGGTCCAGGGCTATCTGCGACCGATGCCGGACGAGGAAGCAGGACGCGCACGTGAACTCGTCGGCCTGCGCCGCGAGGATCTGCACCGAGATCTCCTCGCTGGAGAGGTCCGCGCCGGGCAGGTCGAAGGAATCGGCGGCCTCGAGCTCGTCGTCGTCGATCACCGCCGTCTGCAGCGCGCCCTGCGTGCCGGGTCCCTCCAGTTCGTCGCTGCGGGTGTCGTCGTCGTCGACCGTCGTCCGCGGTGCGTCGTAGTCTGTCGCCATATCTGCCTTCTCACGCTCCATACCGTCCGGATTCTGTCCGGCCATCCGCGGGTCGTCTGCCCACGGCTGCCATAACGCTACGGCCTCCAGATTTGTGCCCGCCGCAGCGCCGCGGCCCGCCACGCCTGATCACGTAGTAGGAATGGCCGCCATTCAGTGGCACAGTTTCACCTAGGAATCATTGTCGGCTGGAGGAATTGATGCAGGAGTTACGCCTGGTGGGTGTCCATGAGGATGGCGGACATCTGCTGTTGAGCGGCGAGGAGGGCACGTCCTACCGGCTGCCCATCGACGACGCGCTGCGCAGTGCGAGCACCCCGGCCGACGCTCCGACCGCGACGCGGGATGCATCGCCGGAGCGGACCCGGCCGAAGCCGGCGAAGCCGCCGGTCCACCTGACCCCCCGCGACATCCAGGCCCGCATCCGGATGGGCGCCACGGCGGAGCAGGTCGCCGGCGAATCGGACCTCGACCTCGCGCACGTGCAGCGCTACGAGGGACCCGTCCGCGCCGAGCGCGACTACCTGGCCTACCTGGCGCAGCGCGTCGAGGTCGCCTCACCGCTTCCGAGCCATGACGGCTACCGGTCCGCGTTCGGCGACGACCCCGCCCTCCTCGGCGACATGGTCGCCTACCGCGTGCAGAGCTACGGGATCGACCCGGCCTCGCTCGAGTGGGACTCGTGGCGCCGGCAGGACGGGTCCTGGCACGTCGAGGTCTCGTTCGAGCTGCCCGACGGGTCGACGGTCGATCTGGGTGAGCAGCCGCCCGCGCAGTGGACCTACAACCCCACCCGCAGGACGGTGGTGAACGGGAACCGGTGGGCGCAGGTGCTCAGCGAGCTCGAGCCCCTCGACGGCCCGCTCCCCGCCCGGAGACTCAGCGCCGTGGCGGACCGTGTCTTCGACTTCGAGGCGGAGAAGGCCGACGAGGCCCCCGAATCGACCCCCGCGGACCAGGACGGCCTGCTGGACGTCCTGCGCTCTCGCCGCGGCCAGCGCCTCGGAGCCGACGAGGACGGCGACGACGCCCTCGCGGAACTCCTCACGCGGGGAAGCATCCCGGCCGCCCATCCCCGGGACGACGACGGGACCCAGGACAGCACGCAGGACGACACCCCGGACCGCGGGACCCTGACGGACGACGCCCGGGGCGGCGCCGACCAGGATGCGCCGACCGGACGTGATGCCTCGGCGCCGGGGCTCGCGCTCGCGCCGCGCCACGGCGAGGACGACGTGCTCGCCGGCGGCGATGCCGGGACCGACGAGGAAGCGGCCGACCCCTCGGCCCACCACGAGGACGGGAGCCCGAGGCTCTACGACGGGGTCAGCACGGACACCCGCGAGATCAGTATCTTCGCGCAGCCCTCGCGCCGGCTCCAGCCGCCGGCCGGGACCGGACGTGACGGCGGCAGCCGGGCTGCCCGCCCCGCGGGCCGGGACATGGGCCGGGACATGGGCAAGGACGCCTCCAGGGGCGCCGCCAAGGGTGCGGGGAGGGACCCGGGCAAGGAGACGAGCAAGGATTCCGCCAGGGACCCGGGCAAGGACACGGGCAGGGACACGGCGGACGCCGCGGCCGAGCGCCGGGTCAAGCCCAAGCGCTCGAGCGTGCCGAGCTGGGACGACATCGTCTTCGGGCGTAAGGGCGACTGACCCGCCCACCGCCCCGACCCGCCCCGACCGGTGGATCGTCCGGCCCGGCGCATCGTCCGGCCCGGCGCGTCGCCCCCGGTCGCCGCAGGTCAGAGCAGGTCGGATTCCTGGAATCGCGGCTCGAACGGCAGCGGCATCTCGTTGGCGTAGAGCGAGGGCGACGTCCTCGACGTCTGCCGGCGCATATGGTGCCGTCGGCACAGTGTCTCGTACCCCACGACGGGTCCACGGTCCCGACCGCCCGACAGCGGATCGACCGCGGGGTTCCGCGGGATCGCCGGAGCGTCGTCGTCGATCGGCTGGTCGACGTCGCCGACCACCATCTGGTCCCCCTCGACGACCATGACGCCGTCCACCGTCCGGGCGTTGTGGGTGGCCCTCTTGCCGCACCAGCACAACGCCTCGACCTGCAGCACCTGTACGCGGTCGGCGAGTTCGATCAGGCGCTGGGATCCGGGGAAGAGCCGCGTGCGGAAGTCCGAGGTGATCCCGAAGCCGAACACGTCGATGTCCATCTCGTCCACGATGCGCGCCAGCTGGTCGATCTGTTCGATCGTGTAGAACTGTGCCTCGTCGCAGATCACATAGTCGATCCGCGCCCCCATGGTCTGCCGCAGTGAGAGCTCGGTCCAGAAGTCGGTGTCCGGGAAGACCTCGACGGCCGGCACCTGGAGCCCGAGGCGGCTGGAGATCATCGACTCCCCCGCCCGGTCATGGGAGCTGAAGAGCACCCCCCGGCGGCCGCGGGCCTTGTGGTTGTGGTCCATCTGCAGCGCCAGGGTCGACTTCCCGCAGTCCATGGTGCCGGAGAAGAACAGGAGCTCAGCCACGGCGCGCCCCCCTGCTGCTCCTGGCGCGGCTGCTCCGGGAACGGCCGGTCGGTGCAGGTTTCGCCAGGGTGATGAGGGGGATGTCACGCTCGGAGCGTGTCAGGGAGCCGTGCTGTCCCACCATCTCGAACGCGGACGGCTGCACGCGCCGCCCGTCGATGAGGGCGACGCCCTCCCGTGCCAGCACGAGCAGGTCCCCGATCCGCGGCAGCACCTCGTCACGCACGGGACCGAAGTAACCGCCCGCGACGGCCTCGTCCCGCGTCAGGACCCACGCCCGGGACCCGAAGGCCTCGTGCCAGCGCAGCGCCAGGGCGTCGCGGTCCTCGGCGGGAAGACCAGGCGTGAGGTAGAGGTGGAGCATCCGCGGCTCGCCGCCCGTGTGGGCGACGCCCTCGAGGAGGTCGGGGTGCTCGGAGTAGTCGATCCGCTGCGGCGCCGGCACGTCCACCATGCCGTGGTCCGCCGTCAGGAGCAGGAGCGTGTCCGACGGCACGCGGCGGGCCAGGAGCTTCAGGGCGGCGTCCAGGTCCTCGAGCGCACGGAGCCAGTGCGGGGAGTCGATACCGTACCGGTGCCCTGCCTTGTCGAGGTCGTTGACGTAGAAGTACATGAGCATGGTGGGCGCGGCGGCCAGCTGCTCGGCGGCCGTGTCGATCTGCGCGTGGATGGTGCCCGCGCCGGCGAAGGCGCCGCCACGCAGCGCAGCGCGCGTCATGGGCGAGTCCTCGAAGCGGGGGTGGCTCACGGTGACGACGGGCAGGTGCCCGGCCACCCTCTCGAGCACCGTCGGGTGCGGCTGCCAGACGAGCGGATCCACCGCGGCGTCCCACCGGCCGAGCATGTTGACCACGGCATCCTGCGCGGGATCGAGGACGTCGTAGCCCACCATGCCGTGCTGCCCGGGGGCGAGGCCCGTGCCCAGGCTGGCCAGCGAGGCCGCCGTCGTCGACGGGAAGGCCGAGGAGAGGATCCGCGCGGACGCGAGGCTCTCCCGCAGGAACGGTGCGTGCGCCGCGTACTTCCGCAGCAGCGCCATCCCGAGGCCGTCCACCATGACGACGGCGACGCGCCGCGAGGAGGGCAGGCCGAGGGCATTGGTGAAGCCGTCCACGCCGAGCGCTGCGGCCGAGCTGGTCATCACCTCGGCCACCGTGGACACGCCGTAGGCCGGTGGGGCGGGAAGCGGCTCCCGGTGGACGAAAGGCAAGACCGCTACCGCTGGTGGTGCGGCCTGTTGAACCGGGCACCGAAGCCGGGCTGCCGGCGCGGCGTCACGTCCGGTGCGGCGACGTACCCGCCGGAGACGGGGCTCGCCGTGTTGACCTTGCGCAGGGCCCGGGCGAACGCCTTGGCGTTCTGCACCGCCTGCGCGCCGTCGGCTTCGGCACTGACGCGCAGGACGATGTCCTCCTGCGCCATCGTCCCGGTGAGGCCGTGGTCGGCGTCGCACTGCGGGTCGCCGCAGCTGGCGGGGCCGATGTCCAGGCGCTGCCCCCCGGACCAGGCGATCGCGAGCGTCATCTCGCGGACCTGGTCGGTGGGCTTGTAGTCCTGCGGCTGCGCGTAGAGGTAGCTGAGGACCACGGAGCGGATCTGGCTGACGGGGACCGACTCGGTGGAGATCTGCGCCATCACCTGCTCGCCGGCGTCGTCGAGCTGCTGGTCGTCCACGTGCGTGATGACCAGCATGTCCTCTGTGAGTACGAGGACCGTGATGTGGCGGTGCACCTCGGTGCGCTCGAAGTGCGTCTCGAGGTGCGCGACATGCGAGAGCGGCTCACGGCCGTCGAGGGCGTCATGGACGACGTCGGCCACGAGGCGCGGATAGAAGCCCGCCCGTTCGAGCGATGCGTCGAGGTCACGCCACTGGACGGAAAGCGATGGGGTCATGCCTCCAGTTTCCCCCACCGGCCCGCCTCCTGCCTAACCAACCCGCGCAGGCGCGTACCGTCAGTCGCGCATCGCCCGCCGTGCGCTGTCGGTGCGGCGCTGCGGATTGCCGACGTCGATCGCGGCGCTGAGCACCGTGAGCCCGGCCGCCGCGACGAGCACGGGGTTGAACTCGAGCCGCGCGATCTCCGGGTGGTTGTCCTTCAGCAGTGCCACGCGCGCCACGAGGTCCTCGAGGGCCGCGGTATCGGCGGGAGGCAGGCCCTGGTAGCCGAAGAGCTTGCGGGACGCGCGCGGCGCCCGCACGAGGTCCGCGATGTCCCCCGTGCTGAGGGGAGGGACGGCGTGAGCCCAGTCGTCGAGCAGGTTGACGGCATCGCCGGCCAGGCCGAAGGAGATCACCGGGCCCATGAGCGGGTCCTCGATGGCCCGGAGGCTGCATGCCTGGCCCGAGGGCGCCATGGCCTGCACCTCCATGCCGAAGCTGCCGAACGGCGCGAGGACCTTCTCCATCAGGGTGATGTTGCGCCGCAGCGACGGGGCGTCGTCGATGTTCAGCCGGACCCCGCCGAGGTCGAGGCGGTGGCGCAGGTGTTCGTCCATGGTCTTCAGCGCGACCGGCCAGCCCAGGCGTCCCGCCTCCTCGACCGCTTCGTCGGCGGAGGAGAAGCGGGCGGACGGCTGGAGGCGCAGGCCGTAGCAGCCCATCAGCGCGGCGCTCTCCTCCGCGGTGAGCCGCGTCAGTTCGACGTCGGCCACCCTGGTCCGCACGTCCGCCAGGATCCGCGCCGCGGCATCGACGTCGACACCGTCGGGGTCGACGAACTCCCCGTGGTCGCGGGAGCGCCAGTGCGAGTACCGGACGACGGCGCCGAGTGCCGCGAGGGCGGCTCCCGGGCTGGGGAAGCAGGGCAGTCCACGCTGCAGGGGCAGTGCACGGCCGGTCTCCGCCGCGGGCTGCCCGGCGCCGCCGAGGCGCCCCGCGGCACCGGCGGGAGTGGCAGCGGGCGTGGCGGCGGGCGTGGCGGCGGGCACCCGTACGGGGTCGGGAGGTGTGGCGGATGCAGCGGGCACTGCGAGCTCAGCGGGCTCAGCGGGCTCAGTGGATGCGGTGGCCGAGCCATCCGGCGCCGGCGACGACACCGGCGACGACACCGAGGACGACGGCGCGGCCACGAGCCCGTCGAGCTGGACCCGCGCATCGAGGATGCCGGTGAAGGACGCGATGACGGGTTTGCCCGCCGCTTCGGCACACTGCTGCAGGCACGCGGCCAGGGCCTCCGCGGTGAGCCCCCGGGCGGGCAGCGTGGTGACGATCGCCGTGTGGACGGCGTCGTCGCACAGCGCGTCCGCCACAGCCGTGGCGAGGGCGGGCAGGGCGACGGACTGCCCCGTGTCGAGCTGCAGCCCGGTCTCCAGCCGCGCGACCGTCATGCCCTGGGACACGACGCCATCGGCCACCACCTTGCCGAGCGCGGACGAATTGCTGAACACCGCCACGCCCGGGCCCTGCGGCAGGGGCTGGCTCGCCACGATCTGCGCGATGTCCATCAGCTGCTCGGTCGTCTCGACCCTCATCACGCCGGACTGCCGGAGCATGGAGTCGAGGGCGCCGGGCGGGGCCTGGCTGGTGCGGACGGCGTGGCCCGGCGGGAGCTGCAGGCCGGTGACATCGGATTTCGCGACGATGACGGGTTTCGACCGGGCCAGGCGGCGGGCGATCCGGGAGAACTTCCTGGGGTTGCCGATCGATTCGAAGTACAGGCCGACGGCGCGCGTGGTCGGGTCGTCCTCCCAGAACTGCATGGCGTCGTTGCCCGAGACGTCGGCCCGGTTCCCCGCGGAGATCACCGAGGAGACGCCGAGCCCGCGCCGGTGCGCGCTGGCGTAGAGGAGCACGCCGAGGCCCGCGGACTGGCTGAAGAGGGACAGCGCCCCGCGCGTCGGCAGTCCGGGCGCCATCGAGGCGTTGAGCCGGATCGCGGGATCCGTGTTCACGAGGCCGAGCGACGCCGGCCCGACCACGCGCATGCCCTGCGCCCTGGCCTTGTGCACGAGGGCGCGCTGGCGCGCGAGGCCGTCGCCGTCGTCGTCCCCGTAGCCCGCGGTGGCGACGAGCAGGCCCTTGACCCCGGCGCGGCCGCACTCGTCGACGACGGCCTCCACCTGGTCCTGCGGCACGGCGATGACCGCGAGGTCCACGGGTTCCGGGACCTCGGCGAGGGAGGCGTGGGAGAGCATGCCGTGCAGCTCGAAGGCCTCGGGGTTGACCGCGTACACCCGCCCGGTGAAACCGCCGTCCACCAGGTGGTCGAGCAGCGCGTAGCCCACGGTCCCCCATTCGCGGCTGGCGCCGATCACGGCCACGGACGACGGCGTCAGGAGTTCCGCCATGCTCCTCGCCTCTGCGCGGTGCTCACGGGACTCCATCACCGCCTGGGACTTCCGGGTGGGGTCGATGTCGAAGCTGAGCATCACGACGCCGTCGTCGAAGTGCCGCTCCACCTCGTAGCCGGCCTCGGCGAAGACCGTGATCATCTTGCGGTTCTCGGGCAGGACCTCCGCGGAGAACCGCCGGATGCCGTTCTCGCGGGCGGCGGCGGCGAGGTGCTCGAGCAGGATGGAGCCGACGCCGCGCCCCTGGTGGTAGTCGGAGACGTTGAAGGCCACCTCTGCCTCGAGCGGGTCGTCGAGCCGGTCGTAGCGGCCGATCCCGATGATGTCCCCGCCCCGGGTGATGACGAACGCGACCCGGTCGCGGTGGTCCACCTCGGTGAAGCGCCGGAGCTCCTTGGCGCTCAGCCTGGCCTTGTAGGTGAAGAACCTCAGGTAGATGGAGTTCTGCGACTGGCGGACGTGGAACGCCTGGACGGCGTCGGAGTCCGAGGGTGAGATGGGCCGCAGGTGGGCCGTCCCGCCGTCACGCAGGACGACATCAGCCTCCCAGTATTCGGGGTATTGTCCGTCTGCCACCATAGACTCAGGGTAGTCGGCATCCCCTCGGCCTGGCTGGGACCGCGGTCGGAACCGTCCCCGGGTCGCGGATGCCGTCCGACCATCCCGAATTGCACCCCTGAGTTGTTGAGGAACCGCCACGCACATGGCCAGGCGCCAGAACTCCGCACCGCCGGAGGATTTCACCGAGAAGATCATCGACATCGATGTCGAAACCGAGATGGAGGAGTCCTTCCTGGAGTACGCGTACTCCGTGATCTACTCCCGCGCCCTCCCCGACGCCCGCGACGGCCTGAAGCCCGTCCAGCGGCGCATCCTCTACATGATGACCGACATGGGCCTGCGCCCGGACCGGGGCCATGTGAAGTCCGCCCGCGTGGTGGGCGAGGTGATGGGCAAGCTCCACCCGCACGGGGACAGCGCCATCTACGACGCGATGGTGCGCATGGCCCAGGACTTCTCCCTGCGCCTCCCGCTGATCGACGGGCACGGCAACTTCGGCTCGCTCGACGACGGCCCGGCGGCCGCCCGGTACACGGAGGCCCGCCTGGCCGCCCCCGCCCTGACGATGACCGACCACCTCGACGAGGACGTCGTCGACTTCGTCCCGAACTACGACAACCAGCTCACCCAGCCGGAGGTGCTGCCCGCCGCCTTCCCGAACCTGCTGGTCAACGGCGCCAGCGGTATCGCCGTCGGCATGGCGACCAACATGCCGCCGCACAACCTCGGCGAGGTCGTCGCGGCCGCGCGCCACCTCATCGCACACCCGGAGGCCTCGCTCGAGGACCTGATGCGTTTCGTGCCCGGTCCTGACCTCCCCAGCGGCGGGAAGATCGTGGGGCTCGACGGCGTGCGGGACGCCTACGCGACGGGACGCGGCTCCTTCAAGACCCGCGCCACGGTCAAGGTGGAGCAGCTCTCGGCCCGCCGGACCGGCCTCGTGGTCACCGAGCTCCCCTACACCGTGGGCCCGGAGAAGGTGATCGAGAAGATCAAGGATGCCGTCACCGCCAAGAAGCTGCAGGGCATCTCCGACATCGTCGACCTCACGGACCGCAAGCACGGCCTGCGCCTCGTGATCGAGCTGAAGAACGGCTTCAACCCGAACGCGGTCCTCGCGCAGCTGTACCGCTTCACGCCCATGGAGGATTCCTTCGGCATCAACAATGTGGCCCTCGTCGACGGGCAGCCGCGCACGCTCGGACTGCTGGAGCTGCTGCAGGTCTACCTCACCCACCGGATCCTCGTGGTCCGCCGCCGCACCTCCTACCGCCTGCAGCGCAAGCGCGACCGCCTGCACCTCGTCGAGGGCCTGCTCGTCGCGATCGTCGACATCGACGAGGTCATCCAGATCATCCGATCCTCGGACGAGTCCGCCGCCGCGCGGGAGCGGCTGATGGCCATCTACGACCTGACCGAGATCCAGGCGAACTACATCCTCGAGCTGCGGCTGCGCCAGCTCACCAAGTACTCGCGCATCGAGCTCGAGAAGGAGCAGGAGCAGCTCCGCCTCGACATCGCGGAGCTCGAGGCCATCCTCGGATCGGAGGAACGGCTCCGCACCCTGGTGTCCGACGAGCTCGCCGCGCTGTCGGACCAGTTCGCCACACCCCGGCGCACCGTGCTGCTCGAATCCGAGGCCGCCGCACCGCTGAAGGGCTCCACGCTGCCGGCGCCCTCCGCCAGGGGCGCGAAGGCGATGATGCCGCTCGAGATCGCGGACGATCCCTGCTGGGTCCTGCTCTCGGCGTCCGGCCAGCTCGCCCGCACCTCGGACCGGCAGCCCTTCGGCGACGGGCAGCGCATCAAGCACGACGCCTTCCGGTCCGTCCTCGCCTCCACCGCGCGGGGCGAGGTGGGGGCCGTGACCTCGGCGGGCCGGATGATCCGCCTCCAGGTCATGGACATGCCAGCCCTGCCACCCACGGCCGGCGTCCCGAACCTGGCCGGCGGCGTGCCGTCGTCGGAGTTCATCACGCTCGAACGCGGCGAGAGCCTCGTGGGACTGGCTCCGCTGGGCGCGGTGGTGGCCCTCGGCACCGCGCAGGGCGTGGTGAAGCGCGTACAGCCCGACTACCCGTTGAACCGGGACGACTGGGAGGTCATCTCGCTCAAGCCGAAGGACAGGGTGGTGGGGATCGCGGCTGCGTCCGACGCCGACGACCTCGTCTTCATCACCCGCCTGGCCCAGCTCCTGCGGTTCCCCGCCTCGGTGGTGCGGCCGCAGGGCCGGACGGCCGGTGGGATGGCGGGCATCAAGCTTGCCGCCGGCGACGCCGTCCTGCACTTCGGGAGCGTGTCCCACGGTGACGGGCAGGGCGTGGTGGTGACGGTCGCCGCGGCGGGAGATGCGCTGCCCGGGACGACCGCGGGATCGGCGAAGGTCACCGAGCTCTCCGAGTATCCGATCAAGGGCCGCGCCACCGCCGGAGTGCGTGCACACCGCTTCCTCCGCGGCGAGGAGTCCCTGTCCCTGGCCTGGGCCGGCCACGGCCCCGCGCGCGCCGCGTCCGCCAACGGCGTGGCCCGCGCACTGCCCACCGAACACGGGCGGCGCGACGGCTCGGGAGTCTCCCTCGCCCAGCAGATCGACGCCATCGGTCCGAACCTGGTGGGTCTCATCGAGGCGACGCGCCCGGCCGTGGCGGAGGTGGGTGGACCCGTTGCGGCGGTGCCGTCGTCCGGCGGTCAGGCACGCAGCACGCAACCGGACGACGACGCCCAGGGCACGCTGCTCTAGAACCGTCGACAGGGCCCGAGGACTGTTCACAAGGTTCTGAAGCGGGCGTATGCTCCCCTGCATGGCCAGCGTCATTTCGGCCCGGAACCTCGCCAAGCACTACGGCCGAGTGCGTGCACTCGACGGGCTGGACCTTGACGTCGGAGAGGGCCAGATCCACGGATTCCTCGGCCCCAACGGCGCCGGGAAGTCCACCACGATCCGCGTGCTGCTCGGACTGGCCCGCGCGACGTCGGGCACCGTCGAGGTCTTCGGAACCGACCCCTGGCGCGAGGCCGCCGCCCTCCACGGGCGTATCGCGTCCATCCCCGGCGACGTCAGTGTCTGGCCGAACCTGTCCGGCGGGGAGACCATCGACTTCGTCTCGCGCCTGCGCGGGGCCCGGCGCCACGACCGCGGATACCTCCTCGAACGGGAGCGGCTGATGGAGGCCTTCCTCTTCGACCCGCACAAGAAGGGCCGGGCCTACTCCAAGGGCAACCGCCAGAAGCTGGCACTGATCGCAGCCTTCGCGGTGCCCGCCGAGCTCTACGTCCTCGACGAACCGACCAGCGGCCTCGACCCCTTGATGGCGATGGTGTTCCAGCACGAGATCGCCCGGGTCCGGGAGGGCGGGGCCACCGTCCTGCTCTCGAGCCATATCCTCTCGGAGGTCGAGCAGCTCTGCGACGTCGTCAGCATCGTGCGCGCCGGGAAGGTCGTGGAGTCCGGGACCCTCACCGACCTACGCCACCTCACGCGTACGGAGGTCTCGTTCGCAGCAACGGACGCCTCTCCCCTCGGGTCCATCCCGGACGCCCACGACGCGCGCTTCGACCACGGCAGGGCGAGGTTCACCGTCGACAGCGACCGTGTCTCCTCGGTGCTGCCGGCGCTGACCGCGCTGCGCGTCGAGGGTCTCCGCATCGAACCCCCCTCCCTGGAGGAGATGTTCCTCCGGCACTACGGCGACGACATCGCTGCGGCCGACCAGGACGGGACGGTCCGGGAGCGACGCGAGGCCGCGACGCGATGACGACCTTCCCGGCGCTCCTCGGCCAGCGACTGCGGCGCGACGGGGTGCAGCTGCTGCTATGGACGGTGGGCACCGCGCTGCTGGCCTACCTGACGTACGTGAGTGTCGCGCAGGCGTACGGGACCGACGAGGCGCGCGCCTCGATCCTGGCCGTGGTCATGGCCAATCCCGTGATCCTGCTCTTCCGCGGGCTGCCGTCAGGAGCCGGGGAGGGCGCCTTCATGCTCTTCCTGATCTTCCCGTTCCTGGCGCTCCTCGCGGGCATGATGAGCTCGTTCCTCGCCGTGCGGCACACGCGCGGCGACGAGGAGATCGGCCGGGCGGAACTGGTGGCGGCCACCCGGGCCGGCCGCCAGACACCGCTCCTGGCCACGCTGACCCACGGCATCCTCGCCAACGTCGTGCTCGCGGCGCTCAGCGCAGCGGCGCTGACGGCCACCGGGCTCGAGGTCCGGGGTTCACTCGTATCCGGTGCCGGTGCCGGCGCTGTGGGCCTGACCTTCCTCGGTGTGGGCCTCGTCTCCGCCCAGCTCATGAGGACCTCGTCGGGCGCGAACTCCCTCGCCGTCTGGACCCTGATGCTCTCGTTCCTCACAGCCGGCATCGGCAACGCCCTCGGCACGCCCAGCAACGACCTGCAGCGCATGGAGAGCTCGTGGCTCACCTGGTTGTCACCGTTCGGGTGGGGCGAGCAGACGCGGCCGTTCGCCGACGACAACGTGGGGCCGATCGTGCTGTGTGCTGCACTCGGGATGGTACTGGCCGGCGTCGCGGTCGCGCTGCAATCGGTCCGCGACCTCGGCGGGAGCTTCGTGCCCGAGCAGCGCGGCAGAGCCGGTGCTCCCGCGACGCTCTCGACCCCACCCGGTCTCGTCGCCCGTCTGACCCGACCCTCGATCATCGGGTGGGGCTTCGGAGGAATGGTCACGGGGCTCCTGGCGACCACCCTCGCGGCGGTGATCCGCGACATCGGGGCGGACAACCCCGCCCTGGAGCGGATCATCCGTGCGATCGCCGGCGGCACGGACATGGAACAGGCCACGGTCGTCGTCTTCTTCACCATGCTGGGCATCCTCGCCGCGTGCTGCGCGGTCCAGACGGTCTGCCGGGCACGCCAGGAGGAGACGCACGGCACGGCAGAGCTGGTGCTGAGTGGTCCGGTCGACCGCGTCCGGTGGCTCGCGAGCTTCATCGTCGTCGCCTTCATCGGCATCCTCGTGGTGATCGCGGCGGCCCTGGCGGGCGCAGCAGCGGGCCTCGCCTCGCGGGACGGCGACTGGGCGCTCCTGGGTGATATGGCCATCACCGGTGCGGGGCAGATCGCAGCGGCCTCCGTGTTCATCGCCACCACGGCGGTGATCTTCGTCGTCGCACCGCGGCTGACCATCCCGCTCGGTTGGGCCCTCGTCCTGGTCAGCATGGTGCTCGGCCTGTTCGGGCCGCTGTTCGGCTTCCCCGACTGGGTGGTCCGGCTGTCACCCATGGGTGTCGCGCCGATTGTCACGAGCGACGGCGTCGACGTGAAGGGCCTGTGGTGGCTGATCGCCGCCGTCGCCGTGGGTGGCGCGCTGGCGCTGGGTCTCATGCGCCGTCGGGAGCTCGCCGTCGGTTGAAGGGACCCGCGTCCGGGACGGGTAGGTAAACGAGTGCGTACTGGTGCACCTATAGTGGGATGACGTGCTCCTGCTCGAGACGGGCCCTCCGCCATGCTGTCAGTCCTGCGCCGCCCGGCGTACCGGAAGCTCTTCGCCGCCCAGGTCGTCGCCCTGCTGGGGACGGGACTGCTGACCGTGGCCCTGGGCCTGCTCGCCTTCGACCTGGCCGGCGGGCAGGCGGGTGCCGTCCTCGGCACAGCGCTGACGATCAAGATGGTGGCGTACGTCTTCGTGGCACCCGTCATGGCAGCGCTGGTCGAACGCCTCCCCCGCAAGGCCGTCCTCGTCGGCGCGGACCTGGTGCGCGCGGCCATCGCCCTGAGCCTGCCGTTCGTCGACCAGGTGTGGCAGATCTACGTGCTCGTCTTCGTCCTGCAGTCCGCGTCGGCGACCTTCACCCCGGCGTTCCAGGCCCTCATCCCGGTGGTGCTGCCGGAGGAGAGGGACTACACGAAGGCGCTGTCCCTGTCCCGGCTCGCCTACGACCTCGAGTCCCTGGTCAGCCCGCTGCTCGCCGCCGCCCTGCTGACCGTGATGAGCTTCCACAACCTGTTCGTGGGGACGATGCTCGGTTTCCTGGTGTCCGCGGCGATGGTCCTCGCGACCCGGCTGCCGGTGATCCCGCCCGCCCACCGGCAGGGCTCCCTGCTGCACCGCACCACCCTGGGCGCCCGGATCTTCCTGCGGGAGCCGACCCTGCGCGGGCTCATGGCCCTGAACCTCGTCGTCGCGGCCGCCACTGCCCTCGTGCTCGTCAACACCGTCGTCTATGCGCGGGACCTGTTCGGCGGCTCCAACACCGACGTCGCGATCGCCCTGGCGTTCTACGGGGCGGGGTCCATGCTCGTCGCGTTCATCGCACCCCGCGTGCTGGAGCAGACACCCGACCGGACGTTCATGCTCATCGGTGCAACGGTCCTGACGGTGGGGCTGCCGGCGGCAGCCTCCCTCGCCCTGACCGAGCAGAGCCGCGTGCCCCTCACGGGCAGTTCGTGGACGATCCTGCTCGGACTGTGGACCGTGCTCGGCATCGGCACGTCGATGATCAGCACCCCCTCGTCACGGCTGCTGCGCCGCGTCGCCACCGACAGCACCCGGAGCTATCTGTTCACCGCCCAGTTCTCGCTCTCCCACGCCTGCTTCATGCTCACCTACCCGGTCGCCGGCTGGGTGGGCGCGGCCGCGGGCCAGACGGCGGCCGCCCTCGTCCTCGCCGGACTCGCCCTCGCCGGGACCGTCGCCGCCCTCATGGCGTGGCCGTCGGAGGGGGCGGGGAGCGGGACGACGACGCCGGACGGGTCCGCGGCCAGCCCGGCGGGCACCGCACGATAGGTTAGGGGCATCACCGCAGGCGTAAGGGAAGGAGGGGACGTGACCGGCTCGGAAGCACCCTCCGCAGACTCCCTCGGGCCCGCCGTCCCCGGCGACCGGCCGCCCGGCCGGCCGAGCCTCGTCCACCAGGTCGAGCCCGACGCCGAGCGCCTCGAGGCCGGCGCGGCGACCTTCCGGATGCTCTCCGATCCCACCCGCCTGCACCTCCTCTGGATCCTCACCCGCGGGCCGGCCGACGTCGGGACACTCGTCACGGCCACCGGGGCGAACCGGACCGCCGTGAGCCAGCACCTGGCGAAGCTCCGGCTCTCCGGCCTGGTCTCGACGCGGCGGGACGCGCGCAACGTCATCTACAGCATCGTGGACGGACACCTGTCCCGCCTCATCCTCGAGGGCATGAACCACGCCGACCACCGCGTGACCGGAGAGCCCGTCCACGAGTAGCCGTCCCGTCCCGTCATGACGGGACGGGAGGGAGCACAGGCCCCCCATGAGCACGTCATAGCCTCGTCACAGGCTGCGCTCGCATGGTGGGTGTATGACCACCCAGTCCCCCCCGCGCGTGACCCCTTCGCAGCGATCCCCCGAGGCAGCGCCGTATCGTCGCCGGTCCCGGCGCCGCGCACGGGACCGTGACGTGATCGACGTCGCGACCATCGTCTCGGCGGCGGTCGCGGTGGCCCTGTTCCTCAGCCAGAGCGGCAGCGCACGCTTCGGGACGCTCGCCGGCGGGGTCACCGCCCTGGCATCATCAGCGGGCTCGTGGCCACCGACCTGGTCGTGGTGATGCTGCTCCTGGCCGCACGGGTCCCCTTCATCGACCGGACCATCGGCCATGACGGGGCGATCCGCCGTCACGGTGCACTCGGCAAGCCGGTGCTGTACCTCCTGCTCGCGCACGGGGTCCTGCTCACGCTCGGCTACGCGATGACCGGAGGCATCGATCCGGCGGCACAGACGGCGGCGCTGTGGGCGGCATCGGGTGATATGCAACTGGCCTACCTCGGCCTGGGACTGTTCTGCGTGGTGGCCGTCACCTCGCTGGTCGCGGTCCGACGCCGGTTCCCGCACGAGGTCTGGCACGCCATCCACCTGCTCACCTACGCGGCGGTCGCGGCTTCCCTGCCTCACCAGTTCAGTGCCGGGGGGCTGTTCAGCGAGCCCGGCTACCAGCGCTGGTACTGGCTCGCCCTCCTGACCGTCACCGGATCAGCGGTTCTCGTCTACCGCGTCCTGGTCCCACTCCTGCAGACCATGCGCTACGCCGTCCGGGTCACCGACGTCCACCCCGAGGGGCCCGGCACGGTCAGCATCACGATGACCGGCCGTCGGCTCGCCGAGCTGGACGCGCGGGCGGGCCAGTTCTTCAACTGGCGCTTCCTGGACTCCGCCTCCTGGTGGCAGAGCCATCCCTACTCCCTGTCCGCACCGGTGCGTGGGAACACGCTGCGGATCACGGTCCGGGATCTCGGCCGTGGATCACGACGCCTGGCGGGGCTCCGGCCCGGCACGCGGGTGGCGTTGGAGGGCCCGTACGGGGTCTTCACCGAGGGCGCCCGCACCGGGCCCCGCCTGGTCCTGGTCGCCTCCGGCATCGGTGTGTCCCCGGTGCGGGCGATCCTCGAGGAGGCGGCCTTCCTCCCCGGCGACGCCGTCGTCATCCTCCGGGCGTCCACCCCCGCCGGTCTCACCCTGCGGTCCGAGATCGAAGGGCTCTGCACCGCCCGAGGCGCGCGACTCCACTGCCTGGTCGGCCCACGGCACGCCGACATCCGCTCCTGGCTTCCCGCCGCCGAGGCAGCCCGCGGGACGACCCTGCGCTCCTACGTCCCCTCCGCCGAGCACGCCGATCTCTACGTCTGCGGCGCCCCGGCCTGGACCGCGCTCGTCGAGGCGGATGCCGCGGCCATGGGCTTCACCCAGGACTCGATCCACGTCGAAAGGTTCGCGCTATGAGAACCCGCGCCCTCTTCACCTCCGTCCTGGCCTCGGCGAGTATCCTCGTGGTCGGCTGGCAGCTCAGCGACCCGGGCCTGCAGACCGCCGCAGGGACGGCGGGCACCCCGGCTGCGTCCGGTGCTTCGGGTGCTTCGGGTGCTTCGGGTGCTTCGGGCGCTTCCGGCACCTCGGGCTCGTCCGGTGCGTCGGGCTCGTCCGGGACCTACACCGGCGCCACCTCGAACCACCCCTACGGCAGCGTCGCGGTGACGGTCAGCGTCGCGGGCGGAACCATCACCGATGCGACCGTCCAGGACGGGGCCCGCGACGGGCGGTCCCGGCAGATCGCCTCGCATGCCGAACCGATCCTCCGCAAGGAGGTCCTGGCGGCCCAGTCCGCCGACGTCAGCATGGTCAGCGGAGCCACCTACACCTCCCGGGCCTACCTGAGCTCGCTGCAGGCCGCCCTGGATGAGGCCGGGCTGTGACCGCCCGGACCGGCACACGCCGTGCAGACGGCGAGCCGGCGACATACCCCGCCGGGGTGTTCGACACCATGGGCACCACGGCCAGCCTCCGCGGCTCCGCCGTCCCGCCGGGGCTGATGAGCGGGCTGGTGGCGCTCTTCGGCGCCGCCGATCATCGGTTCAGCACCTATCGTGCCGACTCCGAACTGAGCCGCATCAACCGCGGCGAGATCCGCCTCACCCGTGCCTCCCGGCCGATGAAGGAGATGTACGAACTGGCCCTGGAGTGGCGCACGCGCACCGACGGGCGCTTCACCCCGCACGCCCCCGGTGGACTGCTCGATCTCAACGGCGTGGTCAAGGCCCACACCCTCGCCGGCGCGGAGTCGCTCCTCCTCTCGGCAGGCCACCGCGACTGGTGCCTCTCGGTCGGCGGGGACCTCGTCGCCGACGGGGCGCAGCCGGACGGCCGGCCCTGGACGATCGGCGTGACCGACCCCTTCGACCCGGATGGATACCTCACGAGCACCTGCGTCACACCCGACCGCCGGGCCGTGGCCACGTCGGGCATCCTGGAGCGGGGACACCACCTGTGGGACGGCACGCACCCGGGGAGGAGGTCCACCGGGTTCCTCCAGGCCACCGTCATGGCCTCCGACATCATCACCGCCGATGTCCTGGCCACCACCCTCGCAGCGGGCGGGCCGTCCGTCATCGGGGACCTGCTCCCCGCGCATGCCGTCGAGTTCGTCGCCGTCACCGTAGACGGCCGGTTCTACGCCTCGCCCGGCTTCCGGGAGCCGTCCGCAGACCGTCCGGGACCAGCACCCTGGACGATGCCTGCCTAGCGGGAGCCCCCGCTCAGGGTGCACCGCTGGTCGCCGCGCCCGTCGAGCAGAACGGGGGCAGGGACGACGGCGCGGCGTCCACCGGACAGGGATCGAAGGTGAAGATCACCGGTGGTTGATGCCGTCGCCCAGCACGGGGTTCACGAACAGGTGGACGAGGATCAGCACCACCAGCAGCGCGCCGGACCATCGCATGAACACCCACGCCATGAGCTCCCGGTTGCTGCCGGCCGTGACGCGGCTGCGCGGCGGGCTGATCCGCCCTCCCCCGGGGGGCCTCCGTTCCGGCGTCATGACCGGCGGTCCACGCCGCTCGTCCCGTCGTCCGCAGGCTCACCATGACCGGCGTCAGCGGTCGGCTGGGCGCCGTCGACCGTGGACTGCTCCGACCCGCCGTCCGCGGCGGTCCGGTCGCTCGTCGTGGCGCCTCGTCGCCGACCCCAGAGGGGTTCGAGGGCGGCGATCTCCTCCTGTCCGGCGGTGCGGAAGGGGGCGACGGCGGGTCCCGGCGGCTCGTGGCGCTGCTGGCCGCGGGTCCTGATGAGGCTCGCGACGACGGCGACGGCGAGGATGGTGGTGATGATTGCGAGAGAGACGGGCGTGGGGATGTAGTAGAGGTCGATCTTAAGGGCCATCTTGATGCCGACCCACACCAGGACCAGGGCGAGCCCGATCTTCAGGTACACGAAGCGGTGGATGAGGTCAGCCAGGAGGAAGTACATGGCACGCAGGCCCAGGATCGCGAACGCGTTGGCGGTGAAGACGAGGAACACCTCGTCGGTGACGGCGAAGATCGCGGGGATCGAGTCGACGGCGAAGACGATGTCCGTGACCTCCACCAGGACCAGCACGGCCAGCAGGGGCGTGGCGAGCAGGATCCCGCTCTTGCGGATGAGGAACCGCTGGCCGTGGAAGGCGTCCGTCATGGGCACGTACCGGCGGAACAGCTTCAGGGCCCGGGACTTCGACGGATCGATGTGCTCGTTGCGCTGGAGGAGCATCCGGATGCCGGTGAAGAGCAGGAAGGCCGCGAAGACGTAGAGGACCCAGGAGAAGTTCTGGATCAGCACCGATCCGGAGGCGATGAAGATCCCGCGGAAGACCAGGGCGCCGAGGACCCCGAAGAACAGGACGCGGTGCTGGTACTCGCGGGGGACGGCGAAGAACGTGAAGATGATGGCCCAGACGAAGACGTTGTCCACGGCGAGGGATTTCTCGATGAGGTAGCCGGCGAAGTACTGCTGCCCGAACTCGGCGCCCCAGACGCGCCACACGATGATCCCGAACACGACGCCGCAGAACACCCACACGCCCGACCAGGCGGCTGCCTCGCGGACACTGATGACGTGGGCGTGCCGGTGGGCGACGAGGTCGACGAGGAGCATGAGGAGGATGAAGCCGATGACGGCCAGCCAGACCCAGAGGGGGACGTCCATGAAGTGCTGCCTTCCAGTCAGTGAATACCAACTGGAGGTCTCTCCCGGCCACCGGGGTGGCCCTGTCCACCGGGAAGCGCTGGGGCTGCCGTAGTGACGATGGACGGGATGGGGGGATACTCCCCTCCGTGCCTACGAGTGAACCATGATCCGGCCGCTGAGGGAAGGAGGTTCGCCGTAGCAGGTCCCAGGCGAGCCCCTCCGTGCTCCCTCGACGGCGGTCGGGTCAGGCGGGATCCACGCGCAGCGGCAGGTCGAACACGATCGACCGCTGGGTCGGGACGTAGCCCATGCGCTCGTACAGACCGAGCGCCCCGGACGGGTTCTCGGTGTCGACGCCGAGCCCCGCGTTCTGCATGCCTGCCGCCCGGTACCTCCTCATCGCCTCGGCGAGCAGGGCCGGCGCGAGGCCGCGACCCCGCCAGGTCCGCCGGACCCCGAGCAGGTCGGTGTAGCCCTCGGTGCGGCCGAGGAGCTGCTGGGAATCGGGGTCATAGCTGGCCAGCTGGTAGGCGACCACCTCGTCCGTCGACGGGTCGAGGAGCGCGAGGCTCCAGTCCGCCCGGAACTCCGGGTGGCTGACGGTGAACTGCCAGGATTCCTGATCGCGGGGCTCACTCCCCCAGTGGTCCTGGAAGGCGTCGTTGTGGGCGAGGCGGACCAGTTCGGCGATGCCCCGATCGGCGCCTTCAGCGAAGGTGAGGAGCTGCAGCCCGTCGGGGAAGGGGAGATCGGGGATCGGCTGGTCCAGCGGCCTCGTCATCTCGGTGAAGTAGCGGACGATCCTGCTGCCGCTCGCGGTGAGCAGCGCCAGATGCGAGGGGTTGCGTTCCTCGACGTAGTTCCGGAAGACCCCCTCGGTCCGGCCGGTCTCCCGCAGGCGCATCTCGGCGCGCCAGGCCTGCCACGCGAGGACGGCCCGCCCGATGCCGCGGCCGCGCCATGCGTGATCGACGCCGCCGGCGCCGTGGATCAGCGACGAGCCGGGATTCCGGGACAGGCGCCCGAAGGCCTGCGGTTCGCCGTCGGCGTCGAACCCGGCGACCGTGTCCTTGCGGGGGTCGTTCTTCGAAGCCCGCAGCGCCTGCTCGAGGTCGGCGCGCTGTTCCACCCAGTCCGGCCGGTCCTGCTCCGCGATGCGCTGGATGAGCGCATGCCAGCGGGGGATGTCGGCGTAGGTGAGCGCCCGCCACAGCAGCCCGTCGGGCATCGGCGGAGCGCCCCGAGCCGGGGTGGCCGTCCCGGCGTCGTGTCCGGACGTGTCGGGCGTCGTCATGGTCCCAGCGTATTCCAGCGCGGGCGCGCCCGCCCTCACCCGGAGCCGGGTGGAACGGGCGTGGCGCACGCGGGCCGTCCCGGGTCTGCCCGCCGGTCAGGAATGCACGACGGTCCCCCCGTGCGTCCCGTCGAGGACGGCGGCGTCCAGCGCCACGACGTCGTCGCACAGCGCTGCCTCCGCGGGATCGTGCGTCACGAGGAGGACGGCGGTGTTCATGAGGCCGTGCCGGAGGTCCGCGAGGAGGGACCGCGCGCCGTCGGCGTCGAGATGGGCGGTGGGCTCGTCGAGGAGGAGGACGCCGGACCGCGTGAGCAGGGCGCGCGCCACGGCGAGCCGCTGCCGCTGTCCACCCGAGAGCCGCGATCCACCCGCTCCGGCGGGTGCATCGAGCCCGCCGTCGAGCCCGGCGACCAGCCCTGTCAGTCCGACGGCGTGGAGGACGGCGTCCAGCTCGGCGTCCGTGGCCGGGTCGCCGGGCGGACGGGCGAGCTGCAGGTTGGAGCGCAGGCTGGAGTCGAACAGGTGGCTCTCCTGCGGGCACCAGGCGATGCGCGGCCCGTCGACGTCGTCGCGGGATTCCCCGTTCACGAGGAGAGTCCCCCGCTCGAGGGGGAGGACCCCGAGAAGGGCGCCGATCACGGTGGACTTGCCGCTTCCCGACGGGCCCGTGAGCGCGGTCCAGCGCGCGGGCGCCAGCTCGAGGTCCAGGCCGGCGACCACGGGCCGGCCGGGCTCGTAGCCGATGCTGGCACGGCGGAGCACGGCGGAGTGCGCCGGGCGGCCATCGCGCCCGCCGCCGGTCTGCTGCAGGTCCTCCTCCCAGCCGGCGGGACTGAGGTGCGGGACGATCCGGCGTGTCACGGCTGCCAGCGGACCCCAGTGCTGGACGGCGGACGTTCCGGCGACGAACGGCTCGATCAGCGCGAGCTGCATGAGCACCAGGACGGCTGCGAGGTCGGCCGGAAGGCCGCCGGCACCGATGAGGATGCCGAGGGATGCGGTGCAGCAGGCGGCGACGATCACGGCCGTCGACGTGCCCGCCGCCGAGGCCGAGCGCCGGGCCGCCGCCGCGACCGATCCCGCGAGCTCACGGGTCTCGGCGAGCGCGGGCCGGTGGACGCCGTTCACCCGGAGATCGGGGGCGGCACGCAGCAGGCCCGTGACGCGTTCGAGGCCCTGTGCGCGCAGCCGGACGGCGGCGGCGCCCGCGGCCTGTTCGCGGATCACGGCGACGGCGGGTGCGACCACGAGGGCCGCGACGACGGACAGGGTCTGCCACCCGAGGGCGGCGGGGTGCAGCACGGCCGCGGTGACGAGCGCGGCGGCGCCGGTCAGCGCCGAGACGACGAACGGGAGCAGGGCTCGCGAGGACAGGTCCCGGAGCTCGTCGATGTCTCCGACCAGCCGCTCGATGCCCCCGGACCCTCGGGCGATCGTGCGCCACGAGCGTCCGGTGCCCAGCAGCCCGGTCCACAGCCGCAGCCGCGTGTCGTCCGCGCGGTGGAACACGGCGCGGTGCAGCCAGAGGCGTTCCTCGTACCGCAGGAGGGAGCGGCCGATGCCGAAGAAGCGGACCCCGACGATCGCGGTGAGCAGGTACAGGATGGGCGGCTGCTCGGCCGCCCGCACGATCAGCCAGCCACTGAGTGCGGTCAGGGCGACGGCGAACACCGAAGCGCCGAGCCCGAGTGCGGCGGCGGCGAGGAACCGCCGGTCCCACGGCCGGACCAGCAGGAGCACGTCGCGGGCCGAGTGGAGCCGCGACGCCGCAGCGGGTCCCGCAGGGGCGGGTCCGACGGCGGTGGTCCCGGGGACGGCGCCGGTCCGCGTGGTGAGCGGGGCTCCCGAGGGGAGATCAGCCGGCGCGTGGTCGGCCGGCATCTCCGCCATCGGGGAGGACTCGGATGCCGTCGCGCCGGCGCGTGACGGCATCCCTGTCAGGCGCACCTCGCCCGACGCCAGGCGCGCTGTCTCGTCGTCGTGTGCGATCAGGAGGACGGTCAGCCCGGTCCGGCGCGCCCTCACGGCTGACCGGATGGCGCGGGACGCGTCGTCGTCCACGTGGGCGGTCGGCTCGTCGAGGAGGAGGAGGGTGACCGACGGATCCTGCGCTCGCAGCAGGGCACGTGCGACGGCGACGCGCCGCAGTTCGCCGGGGCTCAGCTCCGTGCTGCTTCGGTCCGCGAGGCCGGCGGCGCCGACGGCGGCGAGCTGGGCGTCGAGGATGGGTGACTCCGGAGGGAGCCCTGCATAGAGCGCGAGTTCGGCGCGGACGGTCGTCATCAGGAGTTCGGGATGCTGCGGGACCCAGGCAACCGCGTCGCGCCGGAGCCCCACCACACGGCCCGCGAGGCGGAGCCCGGGAGGGACGGCCGCTCCCCCGGCCAGGGCCCGCATCAGGGTGGACTTCCCGGAGCCGCTCGGGCCCCCGAGCGCTGTGACGGTGCCGGGTTCGAGCACGAAGGAGACGCCGGCGACGACCGGCTCGAGGACGCCGTCGTACCGGGCGGTGAGGTCATCGACCCGGATGCCGTCCGGCCGATCCCCGGACGTGCCGTCGGCCGGCGGGACGCGCACCAGCAGGTCCTCCGGCGGGGAGGCGGGGGCGTCGGTCACCGCACGGACGCGGGCCCCTGCCTCCTCACCGTCCTCGCTGGCGTGGTGGGCCGCACCGACGTCGCGCAGTGGGCCGTAGCATTCGGGCGCGAGGATGAGGGCGATCAGCGCGGTCTCGAGGCTTAGGTCCCCGTGGATCAGGCGCACGCCCGCGAAGACCGCGACGACGGCCACCGAGATGGTGCTGATGAGCTCGAGGGCGAGGGAGGACAGGAAGACCGTGCGGAGGGTCGTCATGGTGCGCGAGGTGTAGGTGCCGGCGATCTCACGGAGGGCCCGGGTCTGTTCCCCGGCGCGGCCGAGCCCCACGAGGACGGGGAGTCCTCTCGCGAGTTCGAGCAGGTGGTCGGACAGGCGGCCCAGTGCGGTGGAGGCCTGCTGCGTGTGTTCCCGGGTGTGGAGGCCGATCAGCACCATGAACACGGGCACGAGCGGCACCGTGAGGAGGATGACGAGCGCGCTGACCCAGTCGGCGGCGAGGATGCGTGCCCCGATGAGCAGCGGGACCACGGCGCACGTGACGAGCGCGGGTAGGTACTGCGTGTAGTACTTGTCGATCCCGTCGAGCCCGCGGGTGAGGAGCACCGCGAGGGAGCCTGTACCGCCGCCGGCCGCGGCACGCGTGGTGCCGCCGTCGTCGAGCAGGCGCAGGAGCGCCGCCTCCCGCATCCGCTCCCGGGTTCCGAGGGCCAGGCGGGCGGCGGTCGCGTCCTGTCCCCACGCCGCGATGGTGCGCAGCCCGACACCGAGGATTCCCTGCAGCAGCACGCCGCGGACGTCCAGCGACCCGGCGGCGAGGGATCCGATGCCGAGTGCGAGGGCCTGCGCCAGGAGCACCAGACCTGCGGCGCGGACGGCGGCGAGGACGCCGAGGAGGTACAGCGCCGTCGTCGACCCTGCGCCGCCCGCGGGCCCTCCTGCCCTCAGCGTGGTCAGCGGGGAGACGCGCCGGCCGTCGGTCCGGGCGACGCCGGCCTCCTCCCGTGTCGTGGGTGTGCTGCCGGCATCCTGCCGGGGAACGTCGGTCCGGACGGAGCCGCTCACAGTGCGGTGACGGCGTGCACCGCCGGGATGCTGGACTCCGAGACCCGCCGCCGGAAGACCCAGTAGGTCCACGCCTGGTACGCCAGGACGAGGGGCACTCCGAAGCAGGCGACGACGCTCATCAGGCCGAGCGTGTAGGGCGAGGACGAGGCGTTCTGCACCGTTAGGTCGAAGGCGGGATCGATGGTCGACGGGAGGACCACGGGGAACACGGCGCCGAAGATCGACCCGACCAGCGCCAGCATCCCGAGACCCAGTGCTGCGAAGGCGCGGCCGTCACGGCCCACCGACGAGAAGCGGTAGGCAGCGCTCAGGGCGCCGACGGCGACGACCACGGCGAGCCAGGTGAGCACCGATCCCGTGTCGAGCTGGACGAGGAGCGCCCACGCGAGGAACGGGAGCATCGCGACGGGCAGGAGCCGCCGGAACAGGCGGTCCGCCTGCGCGCGCACTCCGCCGTCGGTCTTGAGGGCGAGGAACGCGGCGGCGTGGACGAGGCAGAACAGCACGACGGCGGCGGCACCGAGGAGGGCGGGCAGGGTGGCCCACGAGAAGGCGCCGCCCACGCGGTCGCCGTTCGCGTCGAGCGGCAGGCCCGTGGTGGTCAGGGCGAGCGCCGCGCCGATCCCGGCTGCGGCGGCGAACGATCCGAGCGCGATGGCCCAGTCCCAGCCGTTGCGCCAGGTGTCGCTGTGCCGCTTGCCACGCCACTCGAACCCGACGGCGCGGAAGATCAGGCCGAGGAGGACGAGCAGCAACGGCAGGTAGAGCGCGGACAGCAGGGAGGCGTACCAGTAGGGGAAGGCGGCGAAGGTGGCGCCCACCGCCGTGACGAGCCAGACCTCGTTCCCGTCCCACACCGGGCCCACGGTGTTGAGCAGCACGCGCCGCTGGGTGTCGTTGCGGGCCATGAGCTTCATCAGCATCCCCACCCCGAGGTCGAAGCCCTCGAGGAAGAGGTAGCCGGACCACAGCACGGCGATCAGGACGAACCAGATGGTGGGCAGGGCCTCGGTCATCGGGGAACCTTCCGGGTGGTCGATGGGGATTGGGGATCGGGGTGCCCGTCGGGCCCGGCGGGCCGGTCAGTACGCGAACGCGAGGACATCGCCGTCGTCCTTCCTGCCGCCGTCGGCCCCGGGGTCGCCGTCCGGGTGGGCGAGCTCGGGCATCGCGGAGGCGGTGCCGCCGCGGACATAGGTGAAGAGCAGCTTCACCTCCACGACGAGGAGGACGGCGTACACCAGGGTCAGCAGGACGAGCGAGGTGACCAGTTCGGGGAGCGACACGCCGGGTGAGACCGCAGCTGCCGTGAACATGAAGACGCCGTCGATGCCGCTCGCGTCCGGATTCGGCGCGACGACGAAGGGCTGCCGACCCATCTCCGTGAAGACCCAGCCCGCGATGTTCGCCCCGAACGGGGCGAGGATCCCGAAGACCGCCAGCCGCATCAGCCAGCGCGATCCCGGGACGGTTCCCTTCCGCAGGACCCACAGGGCGGCGGCGGCCGCCGCCGCGGCGATCGCCCCGAACCCGATCATGATGCGGAAGCCCCAGTAGGTGACCTCCATGACCGGCAGGTAGTCGATCTCCGCCCCCGCCAGGTCCCCGTACATCGGATCGTCCGGCAGGTAGGTGCCGTACTTCTCCTGGTACTCGGGCAGCAGGGTGTTGACGCCCTTGACCTCGGTCGTGAAGTCGCCGTTGGCGAGGAAGGACAGCACTCCCGGCACCTCGATGACCGCGGTGATGTCGTCACAGCTCTGTGCGCCGAGGTTGCCGACGGACAGGATCGAGAAACCCGTGCCGTCGTGGCAGGCCGCTTCGGCGGCCGCCATCTTCATGGGCTGCTGGTCGAACATGAGCTTGCCCTGCAGGTCGCCGGTGATGCCCGTGCCGGCGAACGCGATCATGGCGACGACGGCGCCGGCCCGTGCCGAGCGGAGCCACACGGTGTGATCCGCCGCGTCCCGCGCACCGCCGCCGTCACCGACGAGGACCTTCCCGTCCGGGCCGATCGTGTCCAGCCCGTCGTGGCGCCGCTTCCACAGGTGGTACCAGCTGATGCCGAGGAGGAAGGCACCGGCGACGGCGAGGCAGCCGAAGAGGGTGTGGGGGAAGGCGACCAGCGCCGTGTTGTTGGTGAAGACCGCCCAGGCATCCACCATGACGGGCCTGCCGTCGACCATCTCCACGCCGACCGGATGCTGCATCCAGGAGTTCGCGACGAGGATGAAGTAGGCGGAGAAGACGGAGGCGAGCACGGCGGTCCAGAGCGAGAGCAGGTGGACGAGGCGCGGAAGCCGTCCCCAGCCGAAAATCCACAGGCCGAGGAAGGTGGACTCGACGAAGAAGGCCAGGAGCGCCTCCATGGCGAGCGGCGCTCCGAACACGTCGCCGACGAAACGGCTGTACTCACTCCACGCCATGCCGAACTGGAACTCCTGCACCAGGCCCGTGGCGACGCCCACGATGAAGTTGATGAGGAAGAGCTTCCCCCAGAACTTCGTCATCCGGAGGTAGTGCTCCTTGCCTGTGCAGTACCACAGGGTCTGCATGACGGCCACGAGCAGCCCGAGCCCGATGGTCAGGGGGACCATGATGAAGTGGTAGACCGTCGTGATTCCGAATTGCCATCGGGCAATCTCCAAGGCTTCCATCGGGCCCTTCCAGCAGTGCTTCGCGTCGGTGACGACGGAACTTCTACGGATTGTAGAAAACGTTCTTCTACGTATCGTAGAACAAGTACGGGGACTCTTCTACGCAGGGTAGAATTGTTCGCTCAGAGGTTGTACGTTGGAGGTACCACGCTTCAGCACTCCCCTCATGGAAGTGCATCCCCGCCCCCCGATGGACGCGGATCGCGATTGATTGAAGGAAAGAACATGGCAACGCTCGGAGACCTGGAACGCACAGTGATGGACCTGCTGTGGACGATGCCGGAGGCAATGACCGCCAACGAGCTGCGGGATGCCATCGCCGAGGCGCCGTTCGGGGAGGTAGGACGCGAACTGGCCGTGACGACGGTCCTCACCGTGCTCTCGCGGCTGGAGAAGAAGGGCCTCGTCACGCGGGAGCGCGACAGCCGCCCGCACCGGTACATGTCGGTCACAAGCCGTGAGGACCACACGGCGGAGCTCATGCATGAAGTGCTCGTGACCGCACCGGACCGCGAAGCCGTCCTCGCCCGCTTCATCGGCAGCGTATCGGAAGCCGAAGCCCAGACCCTGCGCAAGCTGCTCGGCGGCAGCTGACCCGCCCCGTGTTCTGGGCCTCCTACCTGCTCGCGGCTCTCGCGATCATCCTCGCGTGGCCCGCACCCATCGCTCTCTCGCGTGCCGACTGGCCGGCGAGGGCGCCGTTCACGGCCATGGTGCTGTGGCAGTCGATAGCGCTCGCCGGCGGACTGTCCATGATCGGCGCCATGCTGGTGTGGGGCCTCGAACCCCTCGGCGACAATCTCGTCGTGGCGTCGGCGGCATTCCTGGACATCCTGCTCGATGACGGGTCGGCCGAATCGCTCGGCGTCATCCACGTCTTCGCGATCAGCGCCGCGATCCTCCTCTTCGGGCACCTCATCTTCACGCTGGCCCTGACGTTCGTGCGCATCCACCGGCAGCGTCGGCGCCACCGGGACATGCTCACCCTGCTCAGCTCCCCCGCGGCCGGCCAGCCCGCGACGCTCGTCATCAAGCACCCGGCGCCGGTCGCCTACTGCCTGCCGGGCGGTGCACGCTCCGTCACCGTCATGTCGGACGGGCTGATGGACCTGCTCAGCCAGGCGGAGCTCGACGCCGTCCTCACCCACGAGAGCGCACACCTGCACCAGCGCCACCATCTGCTGCTGTGGGCCTTCGCCGCCTGGCGGGCGGCGCTGCCCTGGCTGCCCACCTCCCGGCTCGCCCAGCAGGCCGTGAGCGAACTGATCGAGATGCTCGCCGATGACGAGGCCCTGCGCCACGTGGACGAGCCGACGCTGGTCCGCGCGATCGCCATCGTGGGTGCGGGGGCTCCGCCGTCGACACCGGATGCGCTCGACGACGCCCTGGCCGACCAGAGCGGTATCCCCCTGACGACCGCCAGGGCGGTGACCGGCGGGACCGCCGATGTGTCGTCGACGGCGCAACGCCTGCGCCGGCTGCTCACTCCGCTGCCGCCCCTCAGCAGGATCCAGCAGGCGCTGGCCCTGTCCTCCGCCGGCCTGCTCCTGGTGATTCCCCCGCTGCTCCTGGTGGCACCCGAACTGCTCGGCTGAGCGCCCGTCAGGCGTCGATGCGATCCCGGTCGAGGGATGCCGCGCCCGCGACGATGAAGTCCTTGCGGGGCGCGACGTCGCTGCCCATCAGCAGGTTGAAGACGCGTTCGGCGGATTCGGCCTCCTGGATGCGCACGCGCCGCAGCGTCCGGTGGCGCGGGTCCATGGTCGTCTCCGCGAGCTGGTCCGCGTCCATCTCCCCGAGCCCCTTGTAGCGCTGGATCGGCGACTTGTACCGCTTCCCCTGCTTCTCCATGGTCGCGAGGAGCCGCGTGAGCTCCGCCTCGGAATAGGTGTAGATCATCTCGTTGGCCTTGGATCCCCCGTTGATCACCTCGACCCGGTGCAGCGGAGGGACGGCGGCATAGACCCGCCCGGCCTCCACCAGCGGGCGCATGTACCGGAAGAAGAGGGTGAGGAGCAGCGTCCGGATGTGGGCGCCGTCGACGTCGGCATCGGTCATCAGGATGACCTTGCCGTACCGTCGCGCGTCCAGCTGGAAGCTCCGCCCCGAGCCCGCCCCGACGACCTGGATGAGGGCGGCACACTCGGCATTGGACAGCATGTCCCCCACCGACGCCTTCTGCACGTTGAGGATCTTGCCGCGGATCGGCAGCAGCGCCTGGTAGTCGGACGAGCGGGCGTTCTTCGCCGTACCGAGCGCACTGTCACCCTCGACGATGAAGAGCTCCGACCGCTCGGCGTCGTCGATCCGGCAGTCCGCGAGCTTGGCCGGCATGGTGGACGTCTCGAGTGCGTTCTTGCGACGCTGTGTCTCCTTGTGGACGCGCGCCGAGATGCGGGACTTCATCTCCGCGACGACCTTCTCCAGCAGCAGCGCCGACTGCGCCTTGTCGTTCCGCGCAGAGGAGGAGAGTCTCGCCTGCAGCTCCTTCTCGACGACCCTGGCGACGATCGCCCTGACGGCGGAGGTCCCGAGAATCTCCTTGGTCTGGCCCTCGAACTGGGGCTCCGCGAGGCGCACCGTGAGGACGGCCGTCAGTCCGGCGAAGACGTCGTCCTTCTCGATCTTGTCGTTGCCGGCCTTGAGCTTGCGCGCGTTGGTCTCGATCACCTTGCGGAAGGTCTTCAGGATCGCCTGCTCGAACCCGCTCTGATGCGTGCCGCCCTTGGGTGTCGCGATGATGTTGACGTAGCTGCGGACCGTCGTCTCGTAGCCGATGCCCCAGCGCAGCGCGATGTCCACCTCGCAGTCGCGCTCCACCTCCGCCATCTGGCTGTGGCCGCGCTCGTCGAGGACGGGCACGGACTCCTTGAACCGACCCGATCCGTGGATGCGCCAGACATCCGTGACCGCGGTGTCGAGGGCCAGGAATTCGGCGTATTCGGAGATGCCGCCGTCGTGCTGGAAGACCTCCTCCACGGGTCCGGACTCCGCCGGCGTGCCGGGGAGCCTCCGCTCGTCGCGGAGGGTGATGCGCAGGCCCGGCACCAGGAACGACGTCTGGCGTGCCCGGGTCTGCAGTTCCTCGTACGAGAAGGTCGCGTCAGGCGTGAAGATCTGGCGGTCGGCCCAGTACCTGATGCGGGTTCCCGTCACCCCGCGCTTGGCCGTCCCGACGACCTCGAGGCGCGAACCGTCGAGGAAGGGCTCGAAGGCGGCGGTGGGCGACGGCGTCCTGCCGTCCTTGAAGATGCCGGGCTCACCACGGCGGAAGGACATCGCGTAGGTCTTGCTGCCGCGATCGACGAAGACGTCCAGGCGGGAGGACAGCGCGTTGACCACGCTGGCACCGACGCCGTGGAGACCGCCGGAGGCCGTGTAGGAGCCGCCACCGAACTTGCCGCCGGCGTGGAGCTTGGTGAAGACCACCTCGACGCCGGTCAGGCCGGTCTTGGGTTCGATGTCCACGGGGATGCCGCGGCCGTCGTCGTGGATCTCCACCGAGCCGTCGCCGTGGAGGATGACCGTGATGCTCTGGCCGTGACCGGCCAGCGCCTCGTCGACCGAGTTGTCGATGATCTCCCACAGGCAGTGCATGATGCCTCGGGAGTCCGTGGACCCGATGTACATCCCGGGACGCTTGCGCACCGCTTCGAGGCCCTCGAGGACCGAGAGGTGCCGGGCGGTGTAATCCGAGGTGGGGGTCACGGTGGGTCAGTCTCCTTGGCGGAACGGGCACGATCCAGGACAGGCGTCAGGAGGGTGGTGGCCGGGATGGGTGGCTCCAGTTTATTACCTCCCGCCGACAGCGACCGGCAGGGGCCGTCCTGTGTGCACCCGGCACCACCCCGCCCACTCCGGGTGATGTGACCCATACCCCTGATACGCCGCCAGCGAAAGGGGGCCCAGCCTGCGAAGGAGCAGCAACGAATAGTGGTTATATGAATACACGATCCACATGAGGAGGCATTCATGACCACTGCAGTAGCCACTCGCGAGCTCACTGCCCTGGACCGCTGCGACCGCTGCGGCGCCCAGGCCTACGTTCGGGCAGTCCTTCAGTCCTCCGGTGGAGAGCTTCTGTTCTGCGGCCACCATGCGCGCGCCGTCGAAGCTAACCTCAAGCCGCTCACTTCCGAGTGGCAGGACGAGACCGAGCGGCTTCACACGAAGCCGGCCCTCGCCGGCGACTGATCGCCGCAGGGAACACCGACCACGAGCAACACCGGGCGCCCCGTGTACAGGCGCTGACGTAGGACGAAAGGCCCGCTCCGACGGAGCGGGCCTTTTCTCGTGCGGGGACGTCCCGGTCCGGGGAATCCCCCGGACTCCTGCGGGAGGAGTCCTCTACGACGAAGGGCCCCTCCCGCAGGAAGGGCCCTTCGTCCTAGAATGCCCGACGGTCAGTCGAGGTAGTCCCGCAGCACCTGGGACCGCGAGGGGTGACGCAGCTTCGACATCGTCTTCGACTCGATCTGGCGGATGCGCTCACGCGTGACGCCGTAGACCTTGCCGATCTCGTCCAGCGTCTTCGGCTGTCCGTCGGTCAGCCCGAAACGCATCGCCACGACGCCTGCCTCCCGCTCGGAGAGGGTGTCCAGCACGGAGTGGAGCTGCTCCTGCAGGAGGGTGAAGCTCACGGCGTCCGCCGGCACGACGGCCTCCGAGTCCTCGATCAGGTCACCGAACTCCGAATCGCCGTCCTCGCCGAGCGGCGTGTGCAGCGAGATGGGTTCACGGCCGTACTTCTGGACCTCGACGACCTTCTCCGGCGTCATGTCGAGCTCGAGCGCGAGCTCCTCGGGGGTCGGTTCGCGGCCGAGGTCCTGCAGCATCTGCCGCTGGACGCGGGCCAGCTTGTTGATGACCTCCACCATGTGCACGGGGATGCGGATGGTGCGGGCCTGGTCGGCCATGGCGCGGGTGATGGCCTGGCGGATCCACCAGGTCGCGTAAGTGGAGAACTTGAAGCCCTTGGTGTAGTCGAACTTCTCGACTGCACGGATCAGGCCGAGGTTGCCTTCCTGGATGAGGTCGAGGAAGAGCATGCCGCGCCCGGTGTAGCGCTTGGCCAGGGAGACGACGAGGCGGAGGTTCGCCTCGAGGAGGTGGTTCTTCGCCCGCTTGCCGTCGTGGATCACGAATTCCAGTTCGCGCTTCAGCTTCGGGTCCATCTCCGGGTCCGCGGCGATCTTCTCTTCAGCGAAAAGACCGGCCTCGATGCGGAGGGCCAGGTCCACTTCCTGCTCCGCGTTCAGCAGGGCGACCTTGCCGATCTGCTTCAGGTAGTCCTTGACGGGGTCCGCCGTGGCGCCGGCCGACACGACCTGCTGCGCGGGTGCGTCGTCGTCGTCGGCGTCGGAGTAGACGAAGCCGGTGCTCGTCCCGACCTCGGGCGTCTCGGGCTTCGCATTCTCGGCATCGACCTCGACCTCGACGGCGGGATCCGCTGCGTCGAGGGTGTCCACGGAACCCTGGGCATCCGCTGCCGATGCCTTGGCGGCCGCAGCGGACGAAGCGGTCTTCGTCGCGGGCTTCTTGGCCGCTACGCGTCGCTTGGTGGTGGTGGTACCAGCGTCTGGCGACGCCGGTGCTGCTGTCTTCTTGACCGGCACAGGAAACCTTTCGTACGGCGGTGTGTGGCGCCGTCAGAGGGACAACACCACTATGACCCTGTCAAGTCCGCGCTCGATACCAGACGACTACTGCCGGGTCAGTTCCCTAGGGAACGACCCCGCAGCCCTCGCTATTCCCCCCGGAGCCGCCCTGCGGCGACGACCGGCATGGAATGCTCGGAGATGTTCTGGTGCACGGACCCAACCGGGTCTCAGCTTTCATTGTCTCACGGCTGACCATCGGCCCGGAAATCACGGGATGGTCGACGGACTGCTCCCCCGGCCGCTCCCGGAGGGTCCGGCGGTCCGTCCCGGAAGCCACCCGCAGCCCTTCATGGGCCTCTCCTCCGGGACGCCCCCCGCTCCACCCTCCCCGCCGCCGGTCCCGCGGACCCGCACGGCCTCACGCCGCGTCGTGCAGGGCCGACGCGGCCCCCGCGGTCCAGGCAGTCGCACGGCTCCGGGCCCAGGTCGGCAGCCCTCCACGGCGCAGGAGCTCGTACAGCAGGCGCGCGAGGCGGTAACCGGGCACGGCCCGCTCCGCCGCGTCGAGGAAGACGGCCGCGCGTGATCCCCGACCCCGCGCGTATTCGAACCAGGCACTCATGGTCAGCGCCGCCGCACGGGACTCGCCCTCCGCCACCGCCGCGAGCCGCGCAAGAAGGATGCTCATCGCGTCGACGCGGTCCCAGGCGATCGCGCCGGAATACCTGCCGGCCAGGACATCCGCGTAGAGCAGGGCCTCGGCACCGCAGGGCACAGGTCCTGCCCTCCGCGTACCCGAAGGATGGGCGTCGGATCCGGCGTCGGCCGGGTCCGCCCGGAGTGCGGCGACGGCATCCCGGAGCGGGCCGCCACCCCGGACGTCCGGGAGGACCCGCGTACCGGCCTCCGGACCTCGCCCCTCGGGCGACGACGCGCCCGCCCCCTCCGCCGGCTCGAGCAATCCGCAGGCGGCGGCGCCGTCGACGGCTGCCGCGGATCCGAGGCACGCACTGGCGAGGAGGAAGTCGCGGACCGCCCGCGATTCCACGCTCGCCAGGAGGAAGCCCACGACGTCGGGCTCCGCCGCCACATCGAACGCGCCGGCGCCGGGCAGCACGGCGTCCCACAGCGCGGACGTCGCGTGGAACTGGACGGGCGCCGTCCACCGGCCCGCGCAGCACGCGGCATAGTGCGCCTGCGCGTCTTCGACGGCCCGGGCCACCGGGTCCGCGGCAGCCGACCCCGGGACGTCCCGCGCAGCGACGGAGGGTGCGGCGCGGAGGACGGCGTCGGGTGCGGATGCATCGAAGGCACTCCCGCCGAAGATCAGCTCGGCGTTCAGGGCGCTGTGCGCCACGGTGCCGAGGGATTGACCCGGCCAGGGGCAGCACTCCTCGTCCGGGCAGAAGACATCGCGCCACCTCGACTGCGAGACGAGCCAGCCGCCGCGGACGGGAAGGCCGGCGGCGCCGAGGACCGTCTCGATGGTCAGCAACAGCCCGCTGCGCGGCGCCGGCGCGAGCCTCTCCCAGCGCTCCTTCGTGTACACGACGACGAGGGTGCCGTCGGCGTCGACGTCGCCCTGCAGGAAGGAGAGCACACCGTCGGCGAACCCGGGCGGATCCACCCCGGCCTCGGGGAGATCCACCCGGAGGGTCGCCCCGAGCCTCCTGCCGGTGGTCGTCAGGACGACCAGGCTCTCGTCGGGCATGAAGCCGAGGGCATGCGGGATATAGGAGAGGATGTCCGCCGGTGAGGTGACGACGAAGGACGGTGACGCTGGGGTGCCCGGTGCCGGGCTCGTAGGAAATGACATGCCGCCAGCGTCCTCGCGTCGCACGCCGAGCACACGGGGGTTCCGGCCTATGTGGACAACCGCGGTCGGGACCGCGGGCCTACCGGTTCCGGGCCGCCCTCTGCTCCCGGCGGCGCCGGCGTTCGCGGGCCAGGGCGTCACGGATCGGCGGGACGACGACCCCCTGCTCGGCCATCCGGCGCCGGACCCTCCTGCGCACGACGACGACGGCGGTGGTGCCGAACGCCAGGACGAGGAGCTGCACGGACATCGCCAGGCGGAAGGACGGCAGCGCGTACAGGTCGCCCTGCGAGAACCCGTTCCCGAGCAGGACGTCGAGGACGACCCCGATGGCGAACATTGTGAGCAGGGACGCCATGAAGCCTCCGATGTTCACGATCCCGGTGGCGGTCCCCATACGTGCCGCCGGGTTGAACGTGCGGGCGAAGTCGAAGGCGATCATGGATCCCGGCCCTCCGACCGCGAGCGCCACCACCAGCAGGGTCAGGAGCGGGAGGGGCGCCGGTCCCGGGTAGAGGAGGACCGCGAGCCACGCACCGGCCATCAGGGCGGCGATCGCGAGCACCATGGTGGACCGCCGGAGGGGATGCCGGCCCACGTAGCGGCCGAGGAGCGGTCCGCAGACGATCCCGACCGCGACGAACAGGGTCATCAGCGCGGACGCGGCCCCTTCGCCCACCTTCTCGGCCCGCACCAGATAGGGGTAGCCCCACATCAGGACGAAGACGGTGCCGGGGAACTGGATGGTGAAGTGGGTCCACAGGCCCAGCCGCGTGCCGGGCTGCTTCCATGCGGCGGCGAGGGAGGTGCCGGTCTCCCGGATGGTCTGGGTGCTGCGCCGGCTCGCGACGGGCGAGTCCCGGATGAGGCCGACCGAGAGCACGACGGCGAGTACTGAGAGGCCGGCGGCCGCCAGGAACGCGGACTGCCAGCCGAAGGCGGACAGCACCGCGACGAACGGAATGACCGACACCACCTGCCCGAGCTGGCCGATGATCCCCGTCCACTGCGTCAGGACGGGGATCCGGCGCGGCTCGAACCACGCGGGCAGGAGCCTGAGGACACTGATGAACGTCATCGCGTCCCCCGCCCCGACGAACAGGCGGCCGACGATGCCGGCCCCGACGGAATCCGCGAACGCCAGGTGCGCCTGCCCGAGCGCCATGAGCACGCCGCCCGCGACGATCAGCGTCCGGGGGCCCCACCGGTCGACGAGGACGCCGACCGGCACCTGCAGGCCGGCGTAGACGAGCAGCTGGACGACGGTGAAGATCGACAGCTGCGACGCTGACGCGCTGAAGCGGTCCGTGGCCTCGAGGCCGGCCACGCCGAAGGTGGTGCGCTGCGTGACGGCGACGAGGTAGGCCGCGACCCCTGCCGCCCAGACCAGGAGTGCCCGCGAAGAATTCACCCGCCCATTATCCCGTCGCGGTGGCGCCTCCACGGTCCCGTGACGGGTCGGGCGTACGGCCCGGCCCCCGGTCCGGTCCGGAATGTGCAGCCGGTCCGGTCCGGAACGGGCGCTGTGCCGCGCTATGCCGCCGAGCGCGGACCGGACCCCGCGGGCCCGTCGTCGTGCCCCTCGGAGGCGCCGGGCTTCGACGTCGCGCCGGTCTCCGGGGAGGTGGTGTCGTCGGAGTCGGCGTCACGGCCCTCATCGCCGGAGCGGTCGTAGTCGATGGGGGTGGTCCCGAGGAATTCCGTGTCCCAGAGCAGCGTGGACTCCTCCTCCGCCTGCGGGCTGGCCAGGTAGGCCTCGACCGCGGCACCCAGCTCCTCCGCGCTGGCGAGCTCGCTGTTGTCCTTCACCAGCAGGGACTTGCGGGCGGCACCGTCCGCGTACTCGTCGTAGCGCTTCTCGAGGGACGCGACCACGGACTGCACCTCCGAGGAGTTGCCGACCTGCCGGGCGATCTGCCGCTCGACATCGCGCCCGGTCTCCCGCAGGCGGTCGGTGGGGAGGACGAGCCGGGCGGTCGCGCCCAGGTATTCGAGGCCCGCCACGGCGGCGGGCGGGTACTCGGCCTCGGCGAGGTAGTGCGGCACATGGATGACGTGCCCCACGACGTCGTGCCCGGCCTCGATCAGGCGCAGCTCCAGCACATGCCCGATGGAGGCCTGCAGCTCGGCCGTGGGACGCCATGCGTTCATGCCGTCGATGAGGTCGGACCGGTTGCCGTGCAGCGTGACGCCGATCGGACGCGTGTGCGGGACGGGCATCGGGATCGCGTGGATCCACGAGGTCATCGGCACGTCCAGGTCCTCGACCAGTCCGACGACGGCGCTCACGAAGCGCTCCCACTGGAGGTCGGGCTCGGCGCCGGTGAGCAGCAGGAACGGCTCCCCGAGCCCGTCGTACAGGCGGTGCAGTTCGAGCCGGTGCGGCCGGTAGTCGGTCAGGTGGTCCTCGGCGAAGGTGATCTTCGGGCGGCGGCCGCGGTAGTCCATGAGCTGGTCGGCGTCGAACTCGGCGACGGGCTCGTGCTCGAGCACCTCGAGGAGTTCCTCACTGACCTGCGAGACGACCTGTCCGGCGTCCGTGAAACCGGTCAGGCTCACCAGCAGGGGCAGCCCCTTGCTCCCGGGGTCGTCGAAGATCTCGGTGTCGGTGGTGTACAGGGTTCGTGGATCCAGCATGGCTCTCTCCTCCGGTCAGGTCCTGCTCTCCTCAACACCGTCCGCGCCGGCTTCATTCCGGGCCGCCGCGGCGTAGAGACTACGATCGTCAGGACGGTTCCCGGCCCACCGGATACCGGGACCACCTGCAACGCCGATCTGGACGACCAGCCGGACATGAGGAGACAGATTCCGTGATCAGAACCACCGAACTACACCTGACCGCTTCCGCGAAGGACCTCCGGAAGATCCCGAGCGACGCGCTCGTGATCGCCGTCGCCAAGGGGACCGACGGGCCCGTCCTGCTCGACAGCCCCCTCCCCGCGAAAGCCGCGCGTGCGCTCGGGGACTCCCTCCAGGTCCTCGGCATCACGGGTGCCGCGGATGAGGTACGCCGCTTCCCCGGCCTCCCCGAGACCGGCGCCGATTCGCTCGTGCTCTCCGGCGTGGGACCGGTGTCCACCGGTGAGGTGCTCGCACCCGAGACCCTCCGCCGCGCCGCGGGCGCCGCGATCCGCCAGCTGACCGGGCTCGAGACCGTCGTCCTGGCCCTGCCGGCGGACACCGTCATGGCCGCGACCGCCGTCGCGGAGGGCGCCGCCTTCGGCGCGTACAGCTACGAGGGCTTCAAATCCGGGCTCACGCCGGACGGCACGGTCGCCCCGGCCAAGGACAGGTCCGCCGTCCGCAGCGTCGTCGTATACACGCCGGTGGCCGACGACGCCGACCTGGCCGTGGCGCTCCGGCGCGCCGTCATCCTCGGCAAGAACGTCAACGCCACGCGCACGCTCGTGAACCAGCCGCCGAGCCACCTCTACCCGGAGACGTTCGCGCAGGCCGCGAAGGAACTCACCCGCGGCCTTCCCGTGAAGGTCACCGTGATGGACGAGAAGCGCCTCGAGCGTGACGGCTACGGCGGCATCCTCGGCGTCGGCAAGGGATCCTCGCGACCGCCGCGCATGGTGAAGGTGGAGTACTCCCCCGCCAAGTCCGCCGTCCACCTCGCCCTCGTGGGCAAGGGCATCACCTTCGATTCCGGCGGACTCTCGCTGAAGCCCGCCGCGGGCATGCAGACGATGAAGCTGGACATGGCGGGCGCCGCGGTCGTCCTGACCACGCTCCTCGCCGTCGCCGAGCTGGGCCTCCCCGCCAAGGTCACCGCCTGGCTGTGCCTGGCCGAGAACATGCCCTCCGGGACCGCGCAGCGCCCCGAGGACGTCCTGTCGATCTACGGCGGACGCACCGTCGAGGTCCTCAACACCGACGCCGAGGGCCGCCTGGTCCTCGCCGACGGCCTCGCGGCGGCGAGCGAGGAGGCGCCGGACGCCATCATCGACATCGCGACGCTCACGGGCGCGCAGATGATCGCCCTCGGCACCCGCGTGTCCGGGGTCATGGGCGACGACGGCGTCCGGGACGCCGTGAAGGCTGCGGCGGACCGCGCGGGCGAGCAGTTCTGGCCCATGCCCCTGCCGGAGGAGCTGCGCCCGAGCCTCGATTCGCAGGTCGCGGACATCGCCAACATCGGCGAGCGGAACGGCGGCATGATGACCGCCGCGGTGTTCCTCCGCGAGTTCGTCGGCCAGGTCGACGGCGAGAAGATCCCGTGGGCGCACCTCGACATCGCCGGGCCGGCCTTCAACGAGGGCGCGCCGTACGGGTACACCCCGAAGGCGGGCACCGGTGTGGGAGTCCGCACCCTGCTCGCGTACGTGGAGGACGTCCTCGCCCGCACCGCCTAGGGACAAGGGGGCGCCGGGCGGCACAGCCGGCGCGGCGCCCTCCATCCCCCTCGACCCCCTGCGCAGCCCCGGTGAGAATGCGCACATCGGCGAACTATGGCGTGCAGCGCCCGCGCCTCAAGTGGATGCGGGCAACATCTGGGGATAGGGTGAAAACGAGGGTACGAAGCACCTGCGACCGCACCGCGACCGCATCGGTGATCGATTCATCACCAGATCTATCAACCGACGCGCCCTGCGCGTCAACAGACCACGCGAGGGAGCGTCCAAGTGGCCGCATCGGCAACTGCGCAAGAATTCGACATCCTGGTACTGGGTGGAGGCAGCGGCGGCTACGCAGCGGCACTCCGCGCGGTGCAGCTGGGCTTCACCGTAGGGCTCATCGAGAAGGGCAAGCTCGGCGGCACCTGCCTCCACAACGGCTGCATCCCCACGAAGGCGCTCCTGCACTCGGCCGAGATCGCCGACGGCGCCCGCGACGCCGAGAAGTACGGCGTCAAGGCCACCTTCGAGTCGATCGACATGAATGCCGTCAACGCCTACAAGGACGGCATCATCGCCGGCAAGTACCGCGGCCTGCAGGGACTCATCAAGTCCAAGGGCATCACGGTCATCGAGGGCTCGGGCAAGCTCGCGTCCGAGAACACCATCGACGTCGACGGCACCGTCTACACCGGCAAGCACATCGTCCTCGCGACCGGCTCCTTCTCGCGCAGCCTCCCCGGCCTCGAGATCGGCGGCAAGGTCATCACCTCGGACCAGGCCCTGACCATGGACTTCGTGCCGAAGACCGCGATCATCCTCGGCGGCGGCGTCATCGGCTGCGAGTTCGCGTCCGTCTGGAAGTCCTTCGGCGTGGACGTCACCATCATCGAGGCCCTCCCCTCACTCGTCCCGAACGAGGACGCCTCGATCGTCAAGAACTTCGAACGGGCGTTCAAGAAGCGCGGCATCAAATTCAACACCGGCACCCGCTTCAAGTCGGTGGAGCAGAACGCGGACGGCGTCGTGGTGTCCCTCGAGGACGGCAAGACCTTCGAGGCGGACCTCATGCTCGTCGCCGTCGGACGCGGACCCGTCACGAAGGACCTCGGCTACGAGGAAGCCGGCATCACCATGGACCGCGGCTTCGTCATCACCAACGAGCGCCTCCACACCGGCGTGGGGAACATCTACGCGATCGGCGACATCGTCCCCGGCCTGCAGCTGGCCCACCGCGGCTTCCAGCAGGGCATCTTCGTGGCGGAGGAGATCGGCGGCCTGAAGCCCGTCGTCGTCGCCGACCTGAACATCCCCAAGGTCACCTACAGCGATCCCGAGATCGCGTCCGTGGGCTACACCGAGAAGGCCGCCCGCGAGAAGTTCGGCGACGACCGCGTCGAGACGCACGAGTACAACCTCGCCGGCAACGGCAAGAGCTCGATCATCGGCACGGGCGGGCTCGTGAAGCTCGTCCGCGAGAAGGACGGCCCCATCGTCGGTGTCCACATGCTCGGCAGCCGCATGGGCGAGCAGATCGGCGAGGCGCAGCTCATCGTCAACTGGGAGGCCTATCCCGAGGATGTGGCACCGCTCATCCACGCGCACCCGACACAGAACGAGGCCCTCGGCGAGGCCCACCTCGCACTCGCCGGCAAGCCGCTGCACGGCTGACGCACAACACCCCAGGCACCACACCGGCTTGGTCCACGCCCCGAGGGCGTGGACTAAGCTCGGAAGCAGGAAATCCGAGCACGTCCAGCTGAGCAGGCCCCGCACGTCGACCAGCTGCCAAGGAACGATCTACGAAGGAGAAACGGGCGCATTATGTCTGAATCCGTGAACTTGCCCGCTCTCGGTGAAAGCGTCACCGAAGGCACCGTGACCCGCTGGCTGAAGCAGGTCGGTGACCGTGTCGAGGTCGACGAGCCCCTCCTCGAGGTCTCCACCGACAAGGTCGACACCGAGATCCCGTCCCCGATCGCAGGCGTGATCGAGGAGATCCTGGTCGCCGAGGACGAGACCGCGGAGGTCGGCGCCCCGCTCGTGCGCATCGGTGACGGTTCCGGCAGCGGCGATTCCGGCAGCGCCGCTTCGGCCGCCGAGGAGGCACCTGCCGAGGACGCTCCCGCCGCGGAGGAGGCCCCCGCCGCAGAGGAAGCTCCTGCCGAGGAGGCCCCCGCGGATTCCTCCACGAGCGACTCCTCGGAGGACTCGTCCGAAGGCACCGAGGTCACCCTCCCCGCTCTCGGCGAAAGCGTCACCGAAGGGACCGTCACCCGCTGGCTCAAGGCGGTCGGCGACGACGTCGAGGTCGACGAGCCCCTCCTCGAGGTCTCGACCGACAAGGTCGACACCGAGATCCCCTCCCCCGTCGCCGGCAAGCTCCAGGAGATCCGCGTCAGCGAGGACGAGACGGCCGAGGTCGGCGCGGTCCTCGCCGTGATCGGCTCGGGCGCTGCCGCGCCCGGGAAGGTCGAAGCGGCGTCGGGCGAACCCCTGGCGGCAGCACCGGCCGAGGAACGCGCGGACGCTCCCACCGAGAAGGCCGGCTCCCACCACGAGGCGGAGCGGGCCCAGCAGACCTCGGAGTCCGACGACGAGTCCACTCCCGCGGCGAAGCCCGCCGCGACCGAGGAGAAGCCCGCCGAGAAGCCGGCAGCCGAGTCCGCGCCGTCGGAGGTGTCCGGGAGCTCGGACGCCGCAGCCTACGTGACGCCGCTGGTCCGCCGACTGGCCAACCAGAACGACGTCGACCTCTCGACCGTCAAGGGCACGGGCGTCGGAGGACGCATCCGCAAGCAGGACGTCCTCGAGGCAGCGGAGGCCAGGAAGGCCCGGAAGGCCGAGCCGGCAGCAGCACAGGCCGCCCCGGCACCCGCTGCCGCCGCACCGTCGAAGCCCGCGGCTCCCGCCGTCGAGCCCTCGAAGCTGCGCGGCACCGTGGAGAAGGCACCCCGCATCCGGCAGACGATCGCCAAGCGCATGCGCGAGTCGCTCGAGGTGTCCGCCCAGCTCACCCAGGTGATCGAGGTCGACATGACCCGCATCGCGAAGCTCCGAGCCGCATCGAAGGACACCTTCCAGGCGCAGAACGGCGCGAAGCTCACCTTCCTGCCCTTCCTCTCCAAGGCCGTCACCGAGGCGCTCAAGCAGCACCCGAAGCTGAACGCCTCGTTCGACGAGGAGAAGAAGGAAGTCACGTACCACGACGCCGAGCACCTGGCGATCGCGGTCGACACCGAGAAGGGCCTGCTCGTCCCGGTCATCAGGGACGCCGGCAACCTCAACCTCGGAGGACTGGCCAAGAAGATCGCCGACGTCGGTGCACGCACCCGCAGCGGCCAGATCGGCCCGGACGAACTCTCGGGTGGTACGTTCACGATCACGAACATCGGGTCGGCCGGAGCCCTGTTCGACACGCCGATCATCAACCAGCCGCAGGTGGGCATCCTCGGGACCGGCATCATCGTCAAGCGTCCCGTGGTCATCACCAGCCCCGACGGTGACGACACGATCGCGATCCGCTCCATGATGTACCTGAGCCTCACCTACGATCACCGCCTGGTGGACGGCGCGGACGCGGGTCGCTTCCTGCAGACGCTGAAGGCACGCCTCGAGGGTGGCGCGTTCGAGGCCGACCTCGGTCTGTAACGCCTGCCCGGTCCACCCCGGCCGCAGGAGAAGCCGCTTCCCGACAGGGAAGCGGCTTCTCCTGTTCTCCCCCGCTCCCTAGGATGGGGACCGAAGCACCGGATGCGACCTCCGCGTCCGTTCGACAGCAAGGAGAACCATGGCTACCGTTCGCACAGCCCACACCGTCTGGAGCGGGGACCTCCCCTCGGGCTCGGGGCAGGTCACACTCGATTCCTCCGGCCTCGGCACCTACGACGTCACCTGGAAGGCACGCGCCGAGCAGTCCGAGGGCAAGACCAGTCCGGAGGAGCTCATCGCGGCCGCGCACTCCGCATGCTTCTCGATGGCCTTCAGCAACGCCCTCGGCGAGGAGGGGAAGACCCCGGAGCGCGTGGAGACGAAGGCGGAGGTGGACTTCCAGCCCGGTACCGGGATCACCGCCATCCGCCTGACGCTCGACGCCACCGTACCCGGACTGTCGGAGGAGGATTTCCAGCGCGTGGCACAGGCCGCCAAGGAGGGCTGCCCCGTGTCGCAGGCGCTGGCAGCGGTCAAGGACATCTCGCTGACCGCCACGCTGCACGGCTGAGCACTTCCGCCCCGTCGGACGAAGGACCCCGGACGCCGTCCGGGGTCCTTCGTCCGACCCGCATGCCGTCGCTTCCGGCGTCGGGGGCACCTCCGCACAGCGGCTCCGTTACCGTTCACCTGTGACTAGTGGTTCGATGGATCCATGCGCATCCTCCTCGCCGGCGCGTCCGGGACCATCGGTACTGCCCTCATCCGCCAGCTCGAGACGACCCACGAGGTCCGACGCCTGGTGCGCCGTGCCCCCAAGGGTCCGCGGGAGGTCCAGTGGAACCCCGCGGCCGGCGCCCTCGAGGTCGAGGCCGTGGACTGGGCGGACGCCGTCATCAATCTCTCCGGGGCGGGCATCGCGGGCGGGCTCTGGACGAGGAGTTACGTGGAGACGCTCTACTCCTCGCGCATCACCGCGACCCGGACCCTCGTGGAGGCGATGCGGAAGTCCGCGAACCCGCCCCAGGTCTTCATCAGCCAGTCGGGGTCCAACTATTACGGCGATCGCGGGGACGACGTGCTGACCGAGGGGTCCGCCTCCGGTGATTCCCTCATGGCGGATATCTGCAGGCGCTGGGAAGCCGAAGCGCTGCGCGCTCCCGACGCCGTCCGCGTCGTCCTGACCCGGACCGGCGTCGTCATGGCGAAGGAGGGCGGGGCGCTGCCCGCACTCCTGACGCCGATCCGGTTCTTCGCCGGGACCTCGCTAGGCTCCGGCCGTCAGTGGTGGCCGTGGATCAGCCTCAATGACGAGGTCCGCGCCGTCGAGTTCCTCCTCACCGCGCCCCTCTCGGGTCCCGTCAACGTCAACGCTCCGACGCCGGCGACCGTGGACGCGATCACGCTGCAGCTCGGCGAGGCGTTCAACCGTCCGGTGTGGTTCCGCGTCCCCGGCGCCCTTCTCAGACTCGCCATGGGACAGCTCGCCACGAACCTCCTGCTCGCGAGCGTCCGGATGGAACCCCGCGCGCTGACCCGGGCCGGTTTCACCTTCGACCAGCCCACGCCGGAGGCTCTCGCCGCCTGGGTGCGCCGCACCATGACGTCCTGACCACGCGGGCACGACGACTCACGCGGGCGGCGCGACGACGGAGTGGATCCGCCATCCGTCGGCGGACTGCCACAGGATGAAGATCAGGTCCTGATGACCGGCCGCCATGAGCGGGCTCCGCTCGGGGCGCGGCTGCGGCGCCGCAGCGGTCTCGGTGTAGGACGACAGCGCCGCCGTCGCCCGGACCACGGACACCTCGATGGAGGGCGGCGGGGCCGTGACCGCCGCCCTGCTCGCGAGCGCAGGCACACCCGCCAGCTCCGCGTCCGTCAGGGCGACGGGATCCCGGATGTCGATCGACAGGTCACGCAGGGTCCTGGCCGTCTCCGCGAGCGCCCCCACCGCCTCCCGGTCCGCCGCCATCGCAGGGGACCCCTCGACGTCGACCATCGCGAGCAGGTCCGGATCGCCCTCCGCGAAGGCCCGTGCCCGCAGCGCGGCCAGACCATCCAGCGCGGCCACCGGGTCACCGGCGGGCGCTGCCCGGTCCCCCTCCAGTCCGCCCGCGCTCTCCTCGCGGGTCTGGTCCACGCCCGGCTGCCTGGTCCCGGGGGCGGCGCCGATCGGGACCGGCGGGTCCGCCTCCGGACGCCCCGTCCGGGCGTCGGACGGCGACCCCCCGGCGACGGCGCCGCGAGCAGCACCGACCCCTTGCCCCTGGAGGGGGACGTCGACGACGGTCAGGACCATCCCGGCGACGAGCAGCGCGACGGCTGCGACCCCGGCGAGGATCGCCAGCATCCCCCGGGTATGCCGCTCCTGCGCTCGGGGACGGCCGGGCTCCTGCGGAGGGACCGCGGCCACGCGGCGGATACCCGGCGGCGGTCCGGCATCCCGGGGACGTTCTGCCCGGGAGCGTCCACGGGTCGGGCGCCGTCCCGGGCGGAGCCCTTCCCACAGGAGCACTCCCCGCGGGCGCGGTCCCGGGGTAGGCGCTCCCCTCATGGCTCCGGGTGCGCTGCGTGCTCCCTCGCCGAGACGCGACCGGGGGCCCGTGATCCGCCTCCACCGGGAGGGCGGAGGGATGGGAGGTGCGTCCGCGCGTCGGGTCAGCAGGTCCGGCAGCACGCTCGCGTGCACGGCCGGGACGAGGTTGACGGGACCCGGGGTCGAACTGGCCAGCAGACCGCGGGCGAAGTGGTCCGCAGTGGGGCGTCGGTCGCGGCTGGAGCTCAGCGCGTCCTCGATCAGCTGCATGAGCTCCCGGGGTACCTCCGGGACGATCAGGGCCAGGGGTGGCCGCTGCTCGGTGGGTCCGGGAACCCGGCCCGTCAACGCGAACCAGGCGACGGCCGCCAGCGCGAAGACGTCAGCGCCGGCGTCGAAGGATCCGTCGTGGAGCGGATCGAGGAATCCTGGTGTCCCCGCGACGCCGCCCCGCTCGGCCCCGAGGAGGCGTCCGGTCCCGAGATCACCGAGGAGGGGCTTGCCCTCGGCCGTGAAGAGGATGTTCCCCGGCGTCACGTCCCCGTGCACGGCCCCGGCATGGTGCAGGTAGCCGAGCGCCTGCGCCACCGGGACGAGGGCCGTGACGACCTCGGGGATCGGCAGGGGTCCGCGGCTCGTCACGAGGCCGAGGAGCGAGCCACCCGGGGCGAGGTCCATCAGCAGACCGGGCCCCGATCCGTCTCGACGATGCTGTGCACCCTGACGAGGTGATCGTGGGTGAACCGCTGCAGGAGCCTGAGTTCACGCACCAGCTCGTCGGTGCCGGCGCCCGACGGCGGGCAGGGTGCCACCGCACCGACCGCCCCGGCCCCGGATGCGGGGAGGGGCGCCGCGCCGGTGGCAGCGCGTCGCCCGTGACGGATCGACGCCCCGGGGTGCTCTGCGACACGTACCTCCGCGGCGCCCGCAGGGACCGGTGCGATCACCTTCAGGGCGAGGCGCCGTCCACCGTCGTCCGTCACCAGCCACACCGCGGAGGAACCGCCGCGGCCCAGGAGTCGCCCGACCCGCAGCCCGACGACGGAAGGCCGCCCCGCGTCGGCGTCGGCGTCGGGGTCGGCATGATCGGCGTCGGCCCTCCACGGGCTGTCCGGCCTGCCCCGCATACTGGCCGACCATGCGGCATCTTCCGCTGCACCTCCCGCTCGGGTGCCCACCCCTGTGCCCGCTTCAGTGCCCACCTCGGCACCCACCGACGTCTTCGCCGCAGTCCACCCCGTGTCATCGCTCATGCTCCAGTTCTAGGTCACCGCGACGCCCCCGGCCGCGTTATCCACAGCCCGCGCTGCGAAGTCCTACCGGAACCGATTGCGGCAATAGAACATTTGTTCTATTTTTAAAGCTCACCTCCGCACGAGACAGGCAGTCATGAAACGCATCCCTACCGACGCAGCCGACGCCTGGCGTCCGGTGGACGAGGCCGTCGGGCTCACCTTCGAGGACATCGCCGGCATCCCGCAGCCCTGCCGTCTGCGCTGGCGCGGATCTCTGTGGCAGGTCGTGGGTCCCCGTCGCCACTGGTCCACCTGGCGGGCGCTGCCCGCCTCTCCAGCCGGCATGGAGGACGTGCGCCCGGTCCACCCGTGGCGGGCGGATTTCTGGAGGTTCCAGGCCCAGACCGGTCCCGTCTCCCCGATCCTCCACTTCGAGGTGCGGCGCGCGGGCACGGACTGGCGGCTGGTCCGCCTCGGCGCGACCTTCGAACTCCCCGGTCGGTCCGAGGACCAGCACGGACCGCCCCGCTGACCGTGCCGGTCCGGTCGCGCAGGCCTGGGCGGGGGCCTCACGGAAGGAAGGTGTCACCGCGCGGGACTAGGCTTGGGGCATGACTCTTGTGCTGTCGCGCGTCGGCCTCGCTCCGGATTACCTCGAGTACACGCAGGGGTGGGAGTTGCAGAAGGAACTCCACGCCCGGGTGGTGGAGGGCACCGCCCCGAGCACCGTCCTCCTCCTCGAGCATGCCGCCGTGTACACGGCGGGCAAGCGCACCGAGGATCACGAGCGGCCCTTCGACGGCACTCCCGTGGTGCCCGTCGATCGCGGCGGGAAACTCACCTGGCACGGCCCGGGACAGCTGATCGGATACCCGATCCTGGCGCTGCGGGAGCCGGCACGGGTCGCCGAGTACGTCCACACCCTCGAGGAAGTGATCATCGCCTCACTGCGCCCCCTCGGGATCGACGGCATCAGGATCGACGGGCGTTCCGGGGTCTGGCTCGCGGAGACCGACACGCAGCCCGCGCGCAAGATCGCCGCGCTCGGCATCCGCGTGAGGAACCGCGTCACCATGCACGGCTTCGCGGTCAACTGCAGCAACGATCTCGCGCCGTTCCAGCAGATCGTCCCCTGCGGCATCACCGACGCCGGCGTCACGTCCGTCTCCGCCGAATGCGGCCGCACGGTCACGCCGGCGGATCTCGTTTCGTCGATCGAGGCCGAACTGCGCAAGAATGAGGCGGTGCTGGTGGGCAAGGACGACACCGAGGCACCCCACCACCCTGCTGGTGCCGGCGACACACCCGGTCCCGCCCAGAACCAGTCAGAAGGAGCTTTCCTGTGAGTCTTGCACCCGAGGGCCGCCGCCTGCTGCGCGTCGAGGCGCGCAACGCCGAGACACCGGTGGAGCGAAAGCCCGACTGGATCAAGGCCAAGGTGAACATCGGCCCGGAGTTCGTGGCCATGAAGAACCTCGTGAAGAAGGAGGGCCTGCACACCGTCTGCGAGGAAGCAGGCTGCCCCAACATCTTCGAGTGCTGGGAGGATCGCGAGGCCACGTTCCTGATCGGCGGTTCCGAATGCACCCGACGGTGCGACTTCTGCCAGATCGATACCGGCAAGCCGCAGCCCCTCGACCGCAGCGAACCCTTCAAGGTCGCCCAGTCGGTGCAGTCGATGAACCTGCGCTATGCCACCGTCACCGGCGTCGCACGCGACGACCTGCCCGACGAGGGTGTCTGGCTCTACGCGGAGACCATCCGGCAGATCCACAGCATGAACCCGGGCACGGGCGTCGAGATCCTGATCCCCGACTTCTCCGGCCGTCCCGAGCACATCGCCGCGATCTGCGACGCCGCCCCCGAGGTCTTCGCCCACAACGTCGAGACCGTGCCCCGCATCTTCAAGCGCATCCGCCCGGCCTTCCGGTACGAGCGCTCCCTCGATGTCATCACCCAGGGGCGCGACCGCGGCATGGTGACGAAATCCAACCTCATCCTCGGGATGGGCGAGACCCGGGAAGAGATCTCCGAGGCCCTCCGCGACCTGCACGACGCCGGCTGCGACCTCATCACGATCACGCAGTACCTGCGCCCGAGCGAGCGCCACCTCCCCGTGGACCGCTGGGTGAAGCCCGCCGAGTTCGTCGAACTGAGTGAAGAAGCCGAGGCGATCGGCTTCCTCGGCGTCATGAGCGGGCCCCTCGTGCGCTCGTCGTACCGCGCGGGCCGCCTCTGGGCGCGCGCCATGCGCAAGAAGGGCCTCGAGCTCCCCCCGGAACTCGCCCACCTGGACGAGTCCGGATCCGCCCTGCAGGAAGCGTCCTCGCTCCTCGCCGGCTGACACACCCGCCGTGCAGGGCGGCGGGCAGTCCGGCCGCCGCTCCCCCGCCATCCCGTAGAATCGAAGAACTATGTCGCACACGATCGATCCTTCCGGTTCCCCCACGCCCAAACGCCGTCTATTCTCGCGCAAGCCGAAGGCCGCGAAGGGCCCGAAGAAGACCGGGCGGATGAAGCAGGTCTCCGAAGTCTTCAAGATGACGCGGCGCAACGATCCGAGCGTCGTCTGGTTCATGCTGCTGGCCTTCGTCGGCATCATCGCACTGGGCCTGCTGATCGGCTTGCTGATCGACAACGTCATCACCCTGATGATCATCGCCATCCCGCTCGCGTTCCTCGCGGCGATCTTCATCCTGTCCCGCCGGGCCGAACGCGCGGCGTTCTCGCAGATCGAGGGGAAGCCCGGCGCCGCCGGAGCCGCCCTCAGTGTCCTCCGCCGCGGCTGGATCCTCCAGGAGCAGCCCGTCGCAGTCAATCCGCGTACCCAGGACGCCGTGTTCCGCGTGATCGGCCGGCCGGGAGTCATCCTCGTCTCGGAGGGTCCGTCCACCCGGGTCAAGCAGCTCGTCGACGGCGAGAAGCGCAAGATGGCCCGCATCATCCCGAATGTTCCGGTCCATGTGATCGAGACCGGTCGCGACGATCGCCAGGTCCCCCTGTCGAAGCTCCCGAAGACGGTGCAGAAGCTCAAGAAGACCCTCACCAAGCAGGAGGTGTCCGCCGTCGACAAGCGGTTGAGCGCCCTCGGCACGAAGCTCCCGATCCCCAAGGGCGTGGACCCCTTCAAGGCCCGCCCAGACCGCAAGGCGATGCGCGGACGCTGACCGCCCGTCGCACGGACCACGCCGGACACACTAAGAGCCCCTCCCATCGGGAGGGGCTCTTCGTGTGTCACCGACGCGATGCGGCAGAGACGCCGCTAGATCCGGAAGAGCCCGGTCCCGCGCGCCCGGTCATGGAGTCCGCGCTGGTCCGCGTCGATGATGAGCGCCGGGATCACGAGGCACAGGAGCACGCTCCGGATGGTCGCGGTGAGGTAGCCGGCGGGCCTGCCGTCCAGGGTCTGCACCTGCATGCGCAGAATGCGATGCCCGATGCTGTAGCCGAAGAAGCCGACCAACAGGATCTGTTCGATGAGGAAGAGGTACAGCGTGGCGAAGGAGTCGTACCCGAAGAACGCAGCGGACAGCAGCGAACAGATGACCCAGTCGATCAGGAGCGCCGCAGCCCTCGGCTGGAATCGGGCGATCGACCCAGGACCCGATGCGGGCCGCCCGAGCCGCTGGCCGGGCCACTGCTGGTTGCCCGACGGCGGGGGGCCTTCCATCCACGAACCGATGTCGTCTCTATTTACCACGCCTCCAGCCTACCCGGCGGCGTGCGGCGACATTATGCCCCCCGACCTCAGGGACGCGCTAGGGTAGGAGGCGCACTTCCCCTCATGTAACGTCCCGGAAACAACGGCGACACCAGCGAGAAACTGCCCGCTCCTACAGTTGGAGCGAGACGGCGGCAGCGTTCCATTCCGCCAGAGCTCGTGACTTCCCGCGCGGTGCAGGGGCACGCGCTGGCGTCCAGTCTTCCTCCCCAGCCCTGCGATAGGAGCACCAATCGATGTTTAAGAATGCGGACGAGGTCCTCAAATTCATCGCCGACGAAGACATCAGGTTCGTCGATGTCCGGTTCACCGACCTGCCCGGCGTGCAGCAGCACTTCAACGTCCCCGCCAAGACGGTCGACGCGGACTTCTTCATCCACGGACAGCTCTTCGACGGCTCCTCCATCCGCGGCTTCCAGGGCATCGCCGAATCCGACATGCAGCTGATCCCCGACGTGACGACGGCGTTCATCGATACGTTCCGCGCCGAGAAGACCCTCGCGCTGAACTTCTCCATCGTCAACCCGCGCACCGGCGACCCCTACCACCGCGATCCGCGCAGCGTCGCCGAGCGGGCCGAGGCGTATCTCTCCTCGACCGGCATCGCGGACACGGCGTTCTTCGCCCCCGAGGCCGAGTTCTTCATCTTCGACAACGTGCAGTACGAGTCCTCCCCGCAGGGCAGCTTCTACAAGGTGGACTCCATCGAGGCTCCCTGGAACAGCGGCCGTGAGGAGGTCGGGGGCAACCTCGGCAACAAGACGCCGTTCAAGGGCGGCTACTTCCCGGTGTCCCCCGTCGACAAGCAGGCGGACCTGCGCGACGCGATCTGCGTCGAGCTGGACAAGGCGGGCCTCGAGGTCGAGCGCTCCCACCACGAGGTCGGCGGCGCCGGCCAGGCCGAGATCAACTACAAGTTCACGACCATGACGCACGCTGCGGATGACCTGCAGAAGTTCAAGTACATCGTGAAGAACGTCTCCAACGCCTGGGGCAAGTCGGCGACCTTCATGCCGAAGCCCGTCTTCGGCGACAACGGCTCCGGCATGCACTGCCACCAGTCGCTGTGGAGCAACGGCGTGCCGCTGTTCTACGACGAGCGCGGCTACGCCGGCCTCTCGGACATGGCCCGCTGGTACATCGGCGGCCTGCTCAAGCACGCCTCCGCCGTCCTGGCCTTCACCAACCCGACGGTCAACTCCTACCGCCGCCTGGTCAAGGGCTTCGAAGCCCCGGTCAACATGGTCTACTCGCAGGGCAACCGCTCCGCCGGCATCCGGATCCCCATCACCGGGTCCAACCCGAAGGCCAAGCGCATCGAGTTCCGCGCGCCGGACCCGTCGTCGAACCCGTACCTCGCCTTCGCCGCCCAGCTCATGGCGGGCCTCGACGGGATCAAGAACCGCATCGAGCCCGCGGATCCCATCGACAAGGACCTCTACGAGCTCCCCGCCGAGGAGGCCAAGGACATCCAGAAGGCCCCCGGCTCGCTCGAGGAGGCCCTCCTGGCCCTCGAGGCGGACAACGAGTTCCTGCAGGCAGGCGACGTCTTCACGCAGGACCTGATCGACACGTGGATCGAGTACAAGCGTGAGATGGAGATCAAGCCGCTCTCGCTGCGCCCGAACCCCTACGAGTTCGAGCTCTACTACGGTGTCTAGCTAGATCAAAGGGATGCAGCGGGTTTAGTCCGCAGAGAGTCCGCACGAGCTATCAGAACATTCTGAATTGCAGCTCGTGCGGACTCATCTTTGTCTGGCCACATGTGCCCGTAAGTGTCTAGCGTCGTCTTAGCGGACGCATGACGGAGGCGCGTCTGAACCACCTTCACGTCAAGCCCCGCAGCAATCAGCAGGGATGCAAAATAGTGCCGCAGATCGTGGAACCGGAAACCTTCGGGTAGGTCCTCCACTTCGTCCCTGATCGCCCGGAACTTATCCTCAATCCGGTGTGGCGACACGGACCGCCCAAACTCGCTTGTGACGAGTGTCTGGCTCCCCCACCGGGCCGGAACCTTGGAAAGCTCTGTTGCCAGGTCACGCGGGATAGGAATAGCCGTCTTAGAAATCTCGGTCTTCAGAGGCTCTGCCGGATACTGGATCGCTGGTGTGATGATCCCGCGCATGAAATCCACATCGTCAACCCGCAGCACGGCAACCTCCGCAATCCGCAGTCCAGCGAACGCGCCCAAGAGGACCGCTGGCCGCATACTCTCTGGCATCAAGTCATGGAGTGCCCACACTTGCTCTGTCGTCGCCACATAAGCGCGTTGCTTACCCGCGCCCGGTGACGTGCGACGACTCAGCGGGGAACGCATTATGATCCCGTCATGCACGGCGTCAGCCATGATCTGAGCAAACCGTGAATGGATCGCGTAGACGGTCGAATCAGCGTAGCCGTCAGCTTTGAGCTTTACCGTCCATGCTTTGACCTCAGACGGGCGAACCTGGGACAACTGACGGGACCCGAACGCGGCGACAATATGCTTCACATGGACGCTCGCCTGCCGAACGGTGGAAGCCCTCTTGCTGCCATACCCGGTCAACCATGTGGCGCACCACTCCCCCACAGTCAACCGTGCTTTTTTTGGGTCCACATACGAGCCGGTGACGACAGCGGCGGTAACCTCGTCAGTCCAGCGTTGAGCGTCTATCTTCCTGGGGAAGTGCCTAGCGTGTTCCTTGCCGTCCGCGTCCCTGTACCGGGCACGCCAACGGCCATCAGGCCTCTTCTGGATGCTCGCCATCTTTGCCCTCCATCCAGCCGAGCCACTTCAGGCCTTCAGGAATAGACATTGCGTTCTTGGGCCGTTGCTCAACATGTTGCAAGTCCGTGCCGTGAGCCAAGTTCTCAAGCGGAACCCCGTATAGGTCAGCTAGTGCGTACGCCTCGGACAATTTGATCATCCTCTGGCCCGACTCAACCTTGGCGACAACTGTTTGATGCCACTTGAAGCCGTACATTGCCGTCATGAGGCGTGCCACCGTGTTCTGTGGATAGTCCAAGAACTCCCGACGGATTCGTGCGTTCTGACCAAAGTTCTCATCCAATGTGCGGACAAACTCGTACCCATATTCGCCGCCGGGGCGCCAGTCTTGTTGATCCATGAACACCACTGTAACCGACTATCGGTTGACGTGCGCGATTGAAGGTGCTTTGATAGCCATACCCGGTTCAACCGATAGTCGGTTACTGAAGCCAAGGAGTAGTTATGGAAGTCAAGGCATATCACCTGATGACACTGGAGGAAGTCTCGGAAGAGACACGCGTCCCGATCAATACACTCAGGTTTTACCGACACAAGGGCGAAGGTCCGAAGTTTGCAAAAATTGCCGGCCGTCTTATGGCTCGCCGCGCTGACGTAGAGAGATGGCTCGACGCCGCGTTCGACTCTGAGGAATCAGCGTGAGCGCCAGAGCGGACATGGCCGAAGCCTGGGCAAGTGGCTACTGGCACGGTACCAGCCATACCGGGCCACTGAATGAGGCTGCAGTGAACGCAAAAAACCCCCACCGGAACGGCAATTCCAGTGAGGGCAAAGAATCAACTCCCGACAAGAAGAAGGTTCTAATGAATCAGGTTACCAAATGGCCCGCCACTGTTACAGACCTCGTAAACCTCGCCGTCGAGCGGGGGATGAAGCCCTCCGAACTGTGGGGACAGCTTGAGCAGGACCTGGGACCGGCAACCGCGGGAGTCACCAAGTGATTCAGACTGTCCTCGAACTTGACCTTGCAGACTACCCCAGCGACCACCCACGCCTCTATGACGTTTACCAGTTTGAACGGCAGAGCCAATGGTTCGTCGAAACCCTGGATCCGGGAAGCTACGTCCGCTTGCGGGTAGGCAGTTACATGCCGCACACGTCACGGGAGTTCTTCCGCGCAGACCTTATGTGGCAAATCACAGCCAAGGACCCCCAAACCCTCAAAGCGTGGCATGAAGCACTGGAAGGGGCACCCCAGCTTGCGGAGTTCTGAAACCTTACCCGACCCACTAGACAGCGCGTTCGCCGCAGACTGGCTGACGGAGCAGATCCTCCCTGCCGTCGAATACGTCGTCCCTGGAATCATCCCCGAGGGTCTGACCCTCCTTGTGGCACCCCCGAAAATTGGCAAGTCATGGATGGTGCTTGGCCTGGGAGTCTCTGCGGCAACAGGTGGACTCGCGTTCGGCACCATCCCCGTCGACGGTCGCCCCGTCCTCTATCTCGCTTTGGAGGACGGGGCGCGACGGCTCCAGTCACGACTCCACACGCTGGGAGTGAGCGAAGGGCCTAAAGGTCTGTACTTCATGACCGACGTTCCATCAGGACCACTCACCACCATTGCAGCCTTCCTCGACCGTCACGCCGAAGACAAGCCTTTGGTCATCCTCGACACGCTGGGCAAAGTGCGCGGCACCTACGGCGGAAACGACGCTTACGGCAACGACTACTCCCAAATGTCTGCACTCAAAGACTTGGTAGACAGACAACCAGGATCATCCCTGATCGTCGTACACCACACCAACAAGGGCGAAAAGTCAGACTTCCTCGACAGCGTTTCCGGCACACAAGGATTGGCTGGGGCTGCTGACAGCATCCTCCTGATCCAGAGGGACCGGCAAACCGAAAGCTCGACCCTTCACGTCACTTCCCGCGACGCAATGGAAGGTCAGTACGCGCTCAATCTTACTAACGGAACGTGGAACCTCGACGGCTCCAGTCTCCGTGATGCCGCTGAAGCTGTACGCAACCGGGCAGCAACCGAAGGTGTAGGCGACGACATGGCCGAGCTGGTCACCCTTATCAGCAAGTACCCCGAAGGTATGAAGCCAAAGGACGTGGCGGGACTGCTCCACTGGGAAGACAGCAAGACCCGGCTTTACCTCAGGAGGGCCACCGAAGCCGAACGCATCAGCAATCCGAAGCGGGGCCTCTACACACCTGTAACTACTGAAACAAGTGTAACTATGCTCCCTGCAGTTCCCGCTGAAAGTAACAGTAGTTACAGAAGTTACACCGATATACGGGAGGCATCGTGAACTGGGAACGGCTAGCCACAATCAGGCAGCGGATCATTGAGAGGCAGGACCGCCGGCTCACTGAGCGTGACCAGACCATCGTTGAACTGACAGCCTCAGTGGTTCAACTGGAGGACGACTACGACGCGATAGAGGCCGAGTTGAACGCGCTCACCATCATGCGCACACCACCCCGCGTCGTAACCGTCGAACTACCTACCTCGGATATCTGGTGAGCATCCTTAAGCCGTGCATCAACTGCGGCGACCTCAGTGAACAATCACGCTGCGCTGACCACCGACCCAAGCCAGCACCCAAGCCAAGCAACAAGCGTAAGTCTCTGGAGTACGACACGGCATGGGACAAGCTCAGTAGGCGAGCACGTAAGGCGCAACCATTCTGCCTATGGTGCGGTGCCACTAAGAACCTCCAGTGCGACCACACACCGACCGCATGGGAACTAAAAGCAGCAGGCAAAGTCATCCCACTATCAGCGGTGCGCGTTCTCTGTGGTCCATGCAATGTCCTCGCGGGGCAAGCACGACCGGGACCAGGACAACGCACCAGCGAAGACCGACCCGAACCACTAGTCGCACTTCCACCAGCCGGACGCAACTTGACAAACAGAACAACCAGGGGAGGAGACCCGAACGAGTCACGCGAGATCCCCCCGGCAAGGCAAAGTTTGAGTAACACCCCTAGGGGTATGTCTAATGGGGGTATGGTGGGCACGTGGTAGCCGGTCCTAAGGCCGCTATTACGGCTGAGCCACTGGACTTTAGCCACTACCCTACGGACGCAGCAGAGCGGCGTATACGGTTCATCCATGAATACCTGTTTGTCCCTCGTGGGCATGGTGCAGGTGAGTCAGTGGAGGTTCAGGACTTCCAGCAGGACATTATTCAGGGCAGCTACTCACCGGGTATCCGTAACGCGCTGGTAAGTATGCCGAGGGGTAACGGGAAAACGTCTCTCGCGGCAATGCTGGCGGTTGCTGAAATGTTTGTGGGGCAGTTCTCTGCTGAGGTTCTAGTCGTCGCCAGTGACCAGCGGCAGGCGAACGTCACGCTCAATCAGGCTAAACGGATGATCGCATTGAATCCTGAGCTGGCAGACCGCGTGCAGGTGTTCAGTGATCGTGTTTATGTTCCTCACACTGACTCGACGCTGACCCCGTTACCGGCTGAACCTGACTCATTGAACGGCTGGGACGCAACCTTGATTGTGGTCGACGAGCTCCACGTCGTAACCCGCTCTGTCTGGGAAGCAATCACCAGCGCATCGGGTAAACGTCCGCAATCCCTCACCCTGGCTATCAGCACACCGGGAACGTCTGAGGATTCGATTATGTGGGATCTCGTGAAGCTGGGACGCTCCGGTGAAGATCCCGCGTTTTTCCTGATTGAGTTCGCTTCTCCTGAGGGGTCAAGCTCCGACGATATGGACGCGGTGAAGGCCGGTAATCCTGCCATGACCTGTGCTAAGCCGTTTCTGTCTGAGGACGGTCTACTGGCGGCGCGCAAGACACTACGGGAACCCACTTTCAGGCAGCTTCGCATGGGCCTCTGGAGTAAAGGTGTGGAGTCTTGGCTGGAGTTCGGGCAATTCGAGGCACTGGCTGATTACGCGCTTACGGTACCGAACCGGGCGCGGGTAACGCTTGGCTTTGACGGCTCATCCTCTGGCGACTCGACCGCGCTAATTGCTTGCACCGTAGAACCTAATCCGCACGTCTTCGTGATCGGCATCTGGGAAAACGGCGGATTACCCGGCTGGCGCGTACCTCGTGAGGAAGTTTCCGCGCACGTAGACATGGCCTTTGAGCAGTTTGACGTAGTGGACATGGCCTGTGATCCCTGGGGCTGGAGGTCGGAAATGGAGCAATGGGCCAGTAAGTACGGCTCTAAACGAATCCTCGAATGGGACACCAGCCGGCGTACCCGTATGGCGCCGGCTACTGACCGGCTTTACCAGCTCATCAATACCAAAGAGATCTCCCATGACGGCGACACCCGGCTAATGACGCACTTCACCAATTGCGTAGCCGAGGTCACACCACAGGGAACCGTCGTAACCAAAGACAAGCGCGTATCCAAGAAAAAGATTGACGCTGCGGTAGCAACTATCGCCGCCGTGGACCGGGCGCAATTCCATAGCAACACCACCAAAAAGAAAAGGGCGATGAGCTTCTAATATGACGACACTTTCAGCACTGACGACCAAACTGGACACCGAGCAGCCGCGACTTGACAAGCTGGACCGCTACTGGCGCGGTGAGCAGCCTACAGCGTTTCTGTCACCTAAGAGCGTGGAAGCACTGGGCAACCGTCTGCGGTCCCTCACTGTGAACTACCCCAAGCTCTCCGTCTTGTCCCTCGTGGACCGTCTGCGGCTAACTGGCTTCCGTATCGGCGGCGACCCCACTAACCCACCAGACGCGGCTCTGTGGTCCCTCTGGCGGCGTAACGGGATGATTGAAGGCCAGTATGAGGCCATGAAGGATGCACTGGCTTACGGGCGCGGCTACGTCGTTGTTTGGGTCGGTCCTCGTGGTGTTCAGATCAGTGTTGAGTCACCCCGGCAGATGACCGTGAGGCGTGACCCGGCTACCCGCGAAATCATCGACGGCGTGAAGCGGTGGAAGGCTGACGGTCACGGATGGGCGACCATCTACACCGGGACTGAGATCACCACCTACAAGACCAGAAACACCGTAGGCGACGACTGGGCACTCATCCCCGGCAGCGATTGGGTACAGCAGGGCGACTCCGTGGCTAACCCATTGGGCGTACCTCCGATCGGTCAGATCCTGAACCGTGACCGTCTTCTCGACTTCGACGGCGTAAGCGAAATGAGCGGAATTCTCGACCTGACAGACGCACTGGGCAAGATCATGCAGGACGCAATGATTACCAGCGAGGACTACGCCCGACCGCGCCGCTGGGCTACCGGCCTGGAGGTCACAGAGGACGACGAGGGCAACGTCGTAAACCCGTTTGGTGACGACTCTAAGAAGGTGTGGACGAATGAGGCACCCGAGGGAAAGTTCGGACAGTTCGCACAAGCTGACATGTCCGGTTTTGAGACGATGGCTAACCTGCTGATTACTCAGATCGGCGCTATCAAGGGACTGCCTACTCATTACCTGGGCTTGCAGACTGACCAGCCGCCGTCCGCTGACGCTATCCGCTCTGCTGAGGCTTCCCTCGTGGCACACGCAAATACGTTGCTGCGCATGTTTGGCGCTGACTTCGCATGGATCGCTGCGCTAGTTGTGGCAGTGCGGGACGGCGTGGACCCCTACACCGTGGACGTGGAAAGCGTTTGGGCGAACCCTGAGACGCGGACCCCGGCCCAAGCTGCGGACGCTGCGGCCAAGCTGGCGGGTATCGGTGTCCCACTGGAAACCCTGCTGGCAGATGAGCTGGGATACGACCCTACCCGTATTGCCGACATCATGGCTAAGCGCCGTGGTGAGTCGCTGGAGAAGGCCGCCACTGACCTAAGCCGTCTGGTATGACCTACGAGCAGAACGTCTCTACCCTGGCGACGCGGACCGCTGACGCTATCGAGGGCCTATGGACGCGACACCGTGAAGGCCAGTTGAGCCTTGACGAGTTCAAACAGTCAACGTCACTACTCCTGACCGCTGCGAGGGCTAAGGGGGTAGCCGTGTCCGAGCTGACGTTAGCTGGCTACCTACAGGAGGCTCTAGGCTTCGTTCCCGCGTTCGCTGGACTACCGGTGGTCGACGTGACACCACGGCTGGAGAAAGCACTCACAACCATCACGACATCGGACCTAGACACTGTGATGCAACTCAGACGCCTAGGTGAGTCCGAGGTACTGGAGGCAGCGGCCAATGGATTCAGTGAAGCAATCCGGCTGAACCCCCGCGTGACCGGCTACACCAGGGGATTAGAGGCTGACCACTGCGAGCTTTGCATGTGGCTCTATAAGGACGGCTACGTGTATCCAGCAGACAAGCCAATGAACACCCATAAGGGTTGCAAATGCCACCCCGTACCCGTAACGAATTAGGAGATCCGCAATTGACTGCACAGCTCGAAGAATCCACCGAAGAACTGACCGAACCGACTACCCCCGTAATCGAACCGTCCGAACCGGTCGAACCGTCAGAACCGTCCGAACCGTCCGAACCGTCCGAGACCGAGGAACCCCCAGCAGAACCTAAGGTCTTTGACGAGTCCTACGTTAAGGCGCTGCGGAAAGAATCAGCAGGCTACCGTGAGAAAGCCAAGCGGGTAGACGAGATGGGCGCACGACTCCACACAGCCCTAGTCACGGCCACAGGACGGCTACAGGACGCCACAGACCTACCGTTTGACTCGGCACACCTGGACGACGCGGACGCGCTCACGACGGCGATAGATGCCCTCCTGACTTCCAAGCCGCACCTAGCGAGCCGGAGACCATCAGGCTTCATTCACCAAGGAGCCACACCTTCCGAGAGTAATGTGGGTCTCGCTGGGCTACTCAGAGCCCGCGCCAGCTGAGGGGGACGCAATGGCGAAAAAGCCGCATAACTTCGAATGGATCGGGTTCACCGAACAACAGCGCGAGTTGCTGAACTTCATTGACTTCATCGGTAACAACGGATGGGCCCGTAATAGCCAGACTGACGAAATTATGACCAAGCAGTTGGCAGAGTGTGCCGAAGAGGGTCTTTCAATAGATCAAATCATCGACGCAATGCAGGCCATTGGCTACGACGAACGAACCTGCCGCCAATTGAAGCGTTGGGAGAGCAAACGGCTTACCGGCAAGTTTGGCAGATAGTCCTATTGCGAATGATTCGCAATAGGTGTACCCTGAAGGGGATGGACCCGGAGTCCGTCCCCTTCGCTTGTCCTGGAGGCCAGCGTGAAAACCAGAAACCACTTTCACGTAAAGGACTACCTCTCATGGCACTTGACTCCACTACCAACGCTGCGGAACTGACCGAAGAAACAGTCATTAAGCAGCTTGTTCAGCCCCTCGCGGCCTCATCGCAGTTCCTTGCCGCCGGACCGCGCATGATCGACACCGCCGGCCCTGTCCGCATCCCCAAGCTTGGAAGCTCTACAGTCGCTACCCCTTGGATCGCACAGAACGAACTAATCCCGGACTCTGATGTTGATTTTGATGAGATCCAGCTCCTGCCCTCGACCATGAAGTCCCTGAAGACTCTGACGAAGTTCAGCAACGAACTATCCCGTCAGTCGGTCATCGCCCTTGACTCAGCGATCCAGCAGAAGCTGGTCTCAGACGTCGCGGCTGCAATGGATACTCAGCTCTTCAGTGCAAGCGGTGACGGCATCACCACACCCAAGGGTCTCTTCGCCTACACGGGCACACAGAACCTTGCCGTCGGCGGCGCTCTCACTCTCGACCACCTGCTAGACGCGCAGGGCCTACTCATGGGCGCCAATGCGAACGTGGACGGCGCCAAGTGGGTATTCACGTCTGGCGACTTCATCAAGCTCCGCAAGCTCAAGGACACGCAGGGCCACTACCTCGTGCAGCCCGACGTTGCCCGTGGCGCAGGGTTCACCCTCTTCGGAGTCCCCGTCATCATCAGCAACCGCGTCCCGAACACGACCGGCGCAACCCCGACTGGCCGCGCCGCACTTGTCGACTTCTCACAGATCACCGTCGCCCGCGACGTTGCTCCTGCCGTGAAGCTCCTTGACCAGACGTTCGGTGACTACGACCAGCAGGCCATCCGCGTGGTCTACCGTCTCGACGCCGCACCTGTGAACCCTGAGGCAATCGTCACGCTGACCGGCATCACTCGCTAGTCAGACCGTGACAACCGGGCAGGCAACTCTAACCGGGTTGCCTGCCCTTTCCTTTAGGAGGGAAACCAATGGATCCACTAGCAACAAAAGTTGCCGCACACATCGGGCGGCACAACGACGCAGACACCATCCAGCAGGCATCCGACCACCTCACCACCATCAGGGCCTTCGTCTGGGGATACACCAGGGGACGCGGCTTCGTAGGACGTGACATTGACCTACCGGTAGCATCCATTCAGGCTGTCATCGTGTCGGCCTGCACACGGCTAACAGCCAACCCCGAGCAAGTCACCACCTACACGGCAGGCGACTACTCCGAACGCGGGGCAACCCTACAGGGCTTCATCCTCCCCGAGCTGGCAGTCCTCAACGGCTACAGGCGGCGTGCAGCGTGAGACTCACTGACAAGGTAGAAATCTGGGAACCAGGTCCTCCCACGGTCGATCGATACGGCAACCAGGTGCCCGGTCAATACGAGTACGTTTCCACCGTCCCGGCTAACGTGTCCTATCAGCGGGTAGAGCGGGAAAGCGAACCGGGCCGCGTGGATCTCATCGAGGAACTACGGGCAATCATCGGACCCTACGACTTCGACCCCACCACCACGCGGCTTAAGTGGGATGGGCGCATGTTCTACACGGACGGACCACCAATGGTGCGACGCCGGGACGGGCGAACCCACCACCTCACAATCCCTCTGAGGTTCGTCTAGCAACACGCGGGGCCCGTCTAGTCCGCAGAAAGTCCGCAAGAGGTCCGCAAAGGGGTACTTATCCACAACCACGGCCAACCATAAAAAACCCGGAAACAAGCGGATCTAAGCACTTCTCAACTACAGCCAATTACCCTTGTTTAGTTCGAGCTCTACTACGGCGTCTAGCCTGCACTCTTCACCATGAGGCACCGACGACGGCGGCCGTCCCCCACCGGGGACGGCCGCCGTTGCCGTTCCCGGTGGGGGACCGGACCGCTAGTACCCGTAGAAATGCCGTTCGAAGATGCTCCGGCTGCGCCTGGTCATCCGGAGGTAGTCCTCCTCCAGGTGGGAACCGCTGTCCGGTCCGTAGCCGCACCACCGCGCCACCGCCTCCAGGTCGCGGCGTGAGGAGGGCAGCAGATCGGACCCGCGGCCGCTCCAGATGACATTCGCCCCGCGGATCCGGGTGGCGAGGGTCCAGCTGCCGCGCAGCGTGGCGACGTCCTCCGCCGGCACCAGCCCCTCGTCCTCGATCACCTGCAGGGCGGCGAGCGTGGACTGCACCTGCAGGGCAGGGAGCGCGTGCGCGTGCTGCAGCTGGAGGAGCTGCACCAGCCACTCGACGTCGCTGAGGGCACCGCGTCCCAGCTTCAGGTGCCTCGACGGGTCGGCGCCGCGCGGGAGCCGTTCCGCCTCGACGCGCGCCTTGATGCGCCGGATCTCGCGGACATCGTTCTCACCGAGTTCCCGCGGGTACCGCACCGGGTCGATGACGTCGAGGAATTCGGTGGCGAGTCCGTCGTCGCCCGCCAGGGGCCGCGCCCTCAGGAGCGCCTGCGCCTCCCACACGAGGGACCAGCGGCGGTAGTACTCGCGATAGGAGTCGATGGAGCGCACCATCGGGCCCTGCTTGCCCTCCGGGCGGAGGGCTGCGTCGATCTCCAGCACGCGCTCGGCCAGCACGGGCGGCTTGCAGGGCTGCGTGAGCAGCGCGACCAGTCGCGCGACGATGGCCTCCGCCTGCTTCTGTGCCGCCGACTCGTCCGCCCCGGGCCGCGGCCGGTGCACGTAGATGACGTCGGCATCGGACCCGTAGGTAATCTCGCGGCCGCCCTGGCGACCCATCGCCATCACGACGACGTCGGTGAGCTGTTCCTCCCCCGCGAGCACCTGCTTCTCGGCCACGTGCAGGGCGCCGAGGATCGCCGCCCGATCAGCGTCGGACAGCGCCTCCCCCACCTCCGCCTGGGACAGCAGGCTGGAACTGTCGGCGATGGCGATCCGCAGCAGCTCACGACGCCGGATGAGCCGGATCAGGCGGATGGCTTCCTCCGGCTCGGGATGCCGCGACATCTTCGACCGGATCTCGTGCCACTGGGCCTCGAAGGTGTCCGGGACGAGTTCGGTGTCGGAGCCGAGCCACTGGGTCGACTCCGGCGACACCTCCAGCAGGTCGGTGATGAACCGGCTGCTCGACAGGACGGCGCAGAGCCGCTCCGCCGCGGCGTTGGAATCGCGCAGCATGCCGAGGTACCAGTGGCTCTCGCCGAGTGATTCGCTGAGGCGGCGGAACCCGAGGAGCCCGGCGTCGGGATCCACGCCGTCCGCGAACCAGCCCAGCAGGATGGGCAGGAGCTGCCGCTGCAGCAGCGCGCGGCGCCGGAGCCCGCCGGTGAGCGCCTCGATGTGGCGCATCGCGCCGCGCGGATCCTGGTAGCCGAGGGCCGCGAGGCGGGCCTGCGCCGCCTCCGCCGTGAGCTGCACGTCCTCGGGCTGGAGCGTCGCCGCGTTGTTGAGCAGCGGCCGGTAGAAGATGGACTCGTGGAGCCGCTTGACGAGCCGCCGCGTGGACTGCCACTTGTCGTGGAGGCTCTGGGCGCTCGGACGCACCGTCACCATGCACCCCTCGGAGGACCGCGCCAGGGCGCGCAGGGACGTCTCGTCCTCGGGCATCAGGTGGGTGCGGCGCATCTGCATCAGCTGGATCCGGTGCTCGAGGACCCGCAGGTAGCGGTACGCGTCGTCGAGGTCCAGGGCGTCGGAGCGCCCCACGTACCCGGCAGCGCTCAGGGCGGCGATGGCGGAGACGGTGTCGCGCACGCGCAGCGACTCGTCCAGCCGTCCGTGGACCAGCTGCAGCAGCTGCACGGTGAACTCGACGTCGCGGAGGCCTCCCGGCCCGAGCTTGAGCTGGCGTGCCTCCTCGTTCCGCGCGATGTTGTCCGTGACGCGGCGGCGCATGGCCCGGACGCCCTCGACGAATCCCTCCCGCTGGGACGACGCCCAGATGAGCGGGGCGATGGCTTCCTCGTACCGCCGGCCGAGGTCCGGATCCCCCGCCGCGGCGCGGGCCTTCAGGAGGGCCTGGAACTCCCAGGTCTTCGCCCATCGCTCGTAGTAGGACACATGCGACTGCAGCGTCCGGACGAGCTGACCGTCCTTGCCCTCGGGGCGGAGGTTCGCGTCGACCTCCCACAGGGCCGGCTCCTGTCCGGGCGAGTAGACGCCCCTGGACATCCCGGACGCGAGCCCCGTCCCGATCCGCGTGAGCGTCGTGTCGTCGAGGTCCTCCCCCTCCACCACGTAGACGACGTCGACGTCGGAGATGTAGTTGAGCTCGCGGGCTCCGCACTTGCCCATCGCGATCACGGCGAGCCTGACCCGGGCGACGACGTCGGACCCGTACACGTCACCCAGTTCCGCCCGCGCGACGGCGAGGGAGGCCTCCAGCGCGGCGGCGGCGAGGTCCGCGAGTTCCCGCGCGACGACGGGCAGGTAGTCGACGGGCGCGCAGTGGCCGAGGTCGCGGACGGCGAGGTCCGTCAGGCGCCTGCGATAGGCGACCCGGAGCCGGCAGTACGCGTCGACGCCGATGGCGCCCGCGACGGGATTGGCCGCAGCCGGGTCGGCGTAGACGGAGCGGAGGAGTTCCGCGCGCAGGTCCTCCGGGGCGATGATCGGCGGTGTCGCCGGCCGGGTCCTCACGACGTCCAGGTGTTCCGGGTGACGCATGAGGAACTCCCCGAGCGCCTCGGTGGCGCCCAGCAGGCGGAACAGCAGGCCGCGCCGGCCCCCGTCGGAGAAGGCCGCCGTGACCGCCGTGCGATCGACGGCCAGGAGCCTCACGAAGGACTGCAGCGCCATGTCCGGGCTGGCGGCCATGGCGAGACCCGCGAAGAGGTCGTCGTCGTTGAGGCCCCGCAGCTCCGGGGCGTCGAGGAAACGCCGGCTCTTCTCGAGGTCCGTGAAGCCGTAACTGATCAGCTTGCGGTTGAGGCTCATCCCCCAACCCTAGCCATGTCCCCGGACGGGCCTTACAGGATGTTGAGGTTCCGGCGCAGCTCGTAGGGGGTCACCTGGATGCGGTAGTCGTGCCACTCGGCGCGCTTGTTCCGCAGGAAGTTCTCGAAGACCTGCTCCCCCAGGATGTCCGCGACGAGCTCGGACTCCTCCATGACGCGGATGGCATCGTGCAGGCTGGCGGGCAGCGGGTCGTGGCCCATGGCGCGGCGCTCGGCGGCGGTCAGGCTCCAGACGTCGTCCTCGGCGGCCGGCGGCAGGTCGTAGCCCTCCTCGATCCCCTTCAGGCCCGCCCCCAGGAGCACCGAGTAGGCGAGGTAGGGGTTGCTCGCGGAGTCGATGCCGCGGTACTCGATGCGTGCGGACTGGCCCTTGTTGGGCTTGTACAGGGGCACCCGGACCAGGGCGGAGCGGTTGTTGTGGCCCCACGACAGGTAGCTGGGCGCCTCGCCGCCGCCCCAGAGCCGCTTGAACGAGTTCACGAACTGGTTGGTCACGGCGGTGAACTCGGGGGCGTGCCGGAGGATACCGGCGATGAACTGGCGTGCGGTCTTCGACAGCTGGAACTCGGCCCCGGCCTCGTAGAACGCGTTCGTATCACCCTCGAACAGCGAGAAGTGGGTGTGCATCCCGGACCCGGGGTGCTCCGAGAACGGCTTCGGCATGAAGGTCGCGTAGCTGCCCGAGGTCAGCGCGACCTCCTTGATGATGGTGCGGAACGTCATGATGTTGTCGGCGGTCTGCAGTGCGTCGGCGTAGCGCAGGTCGATCTCGTTCTGCCCGGGGCCCGCCTCGTGGTGGCTGAACTCGACGGAGATGCCCACCGATTCGAGCATCGCGACGGCGGTCCGGCGGAAATCCTGGGCCACGCCGCCCGGCACGTGGTCGAAGTAGCCCGCGTGGTCCACCGGCACGGGCTGGCCGTCGGCGCCCGGCTCGGCGGACTTCAGCAGGTAGAACTCGATCTCGGGGTGCGTGTAGCAGGTGAAGCCCATGTCGGCGGCCTTCGCGAGCGTCTTCTTGAGGACCCCGCGCGGGTCGGCGGTGGACGGCTGGCCGTCCGGAGTGAGGATGTCGCAGAACATCCGGGACGTCTGCTCCTTCTCGCCGCGCCAGGGCAGGATCTGGAACGTGGACGGGTCCGGCTGGGCCAGCATGTCCGACTCGTACACCCGCGCGAGCCCTTCGATGGAGGAGCCGTCGAACCCGAGGCCCTCCTCGAACGCGCCCTCGACCTCGGCCGGGGCGAGGGCCACCGATTTGAGGGAGCCGACGACGTCGGTGAACCACAGCCGCACGTAGCGCACGTCCCGCTCCTCGATGGTGCGCAGTACGAACTCCTGCTGCCGGTCCATGACAACCTCATTCCTCGAATCGATGCCCGGACCGCGCGGTCGGGGCGGCAGGCAGTCCCTGCCCGGCGTCGTGCACGTCCTGTTCCGGCGCCACGGGAACACCCGCACGGCCCGGGGCCGCATCGGCCACGCGTGCGCCGCCGTCATCACTCTACTGATCCGCGGGCGCGGATCAGCCGCGGACGCTCGTCGCCATTCTCGCGCGTCCGTGTTAACAGCCGGTTACGGCCGCACCGGCGGCCGATGCCGCACGGGTCCGGGCGTCCGGGACGGGTCCGCACCCGCGGGACCGGCCACGGACGACGCAGGGCCGTCCGATAGTCTCGTGTCATGACTTCCGCCGAATTGCCCGCCCCCTACGGAGCGGGAGCAGGCACGACGCCGACCCCGCCGACAGGCACCCCGACCGGTCGCATCCGTATCCACCACCTGCAGCAGGCGAAGGAGAACGGCACGCGCTTCGCGATGCTGACGGCCTACGACCAGTACGCGGCACAGGTGTTCGACGAGGCCGGCATCGAGATACTCCTGGTCGGCGATTCGGCGGCCAACAACGTCCTCGGGCATGCCACGACGCTGCCCATCACGTTGGACGAGATGATCCTCTTCAGCCGGGCGGTGAGCACGGCGGCCCGGCGGGCCCTCGTCGTCGCCGACCTGCCGTTCGGCAGCTACGAGGTATCACCCCAGCAGGCCGTCGAGTCCTCGGTGCGCCTCCTCAAGGAGGGCCTGGTGCACGCGGTGAAGATGGAGGGCGGCGCCGACTACGCGGAGACGGTGCGGGCACTCGTGCGAGCGGGCATCCCGGTCATGGCGCACGTCGGCTTCACGCCGCAGAGCGAGCACGCGCTCGGCGGGTACCGGGTCCAGGGCCGCGGGGACACGTCGCAGCGGATCGTCGACGACGCCGTCGCCCTCGCCGACGCGGGTGCGTTCTGCGTGCTCATGGAGATGGTGCCCAGCGGGACGGCGGACGCCGTCGAGGCCGCCGTCCACGTGCCGACGATCGGCATCGGGGCCGGGCCCGGCACGACGGGCCAGGTGCTGGTCTGGCAGGACATGGCGGGGCTGCGCGGTGGGCGGCAGGCGAGGTTCGTCAAGCAGTACGCGGACGTCCGGAGCGTCCTCACCGAGGCCGCCCGTGCCTACGCCGACGAGGTCCGGGCGGGCACGTTCCCCGGCCCCGAGCACACGTTCTAGCCGCTGGAGGGACGGAGCCTACGCGTCGTCGTCCCGGTCCCAGGCCTCGTTGCGCTGCTGGACCTTCTCGAGGGCCTTCTCGGCCTCGGCCCTCGTGGTGTACGGGCCGATGAGCTGCGACCAGTCCGACTGCCGGTCCTCCTCGACCTCGTGCGTGCGCACGTTGAACCAGTACTCCGTCATGTCGACCTCCTCGCTCCGGGCGCGGAACGTGTCATCCGCCGGCCGGTACGGCGGCGCCTTTCGGCGACCGACCAGCGCCCACTATAGGATCAGGGTATGCCCCAGACTTCCGCCACCGCGCCCCTTGGGACCCTGACACCCGGCACCGTCTCGCCCCAACGCCCCGTTCCCCGGGGCATCGCGCGCCCGGAGTACGTCGGCCGCAAGGCGCCGGCGCCCTTCACTGGGTCCGAGGTGAAGACGCCGGAGACGATCGAGAAGATCCGCGTGGCCGGCAGGATCGCGGCGCAGGCCATAGTCGAGGTCGGCAACCAGGCGAAGCCCGGCGTGACCACCGACCACCTCGACCGGGTCGGGCACGAATTCCTGCTCGACCACGGCGCCTACCCCTCGACCCTCGGCTACCGGGGGTTCCCCAAGTCGCTGTGCTCGTCGCTCAACGAGGTCATCTGCCACGGCATCCCCGACTCGACGGTGATCGAGGACGGGGACATCCTGAACATCGACATCACGGCCTACAAGGACGGTGTCCACGGCGACACGAACTACACGTTCTGCATCGGCGACGTGGACGAGGAATCCCGCCTGCTCGTCGAGCGCACGAAGGAATCCCTCAGCCGCGCCATCCGCGCGGTCGCGCCGGGGCGCGAGATCAACGTCATCGGCCGCACCATCGAGTCCTATGCGAAGCGCTTCGGTTATGGTGTTGTCCGTGACTTCACCGGGCACGGCGTCGGCGAGGCGTTCCACACCGGCCTGATCATCCCGCACTACGACGCCGCCCCTGCGTACAACCGCGTGATCGAGCCGGGGATGGTCTTCACGATCGAACCGATGCTCACGCTCGGGACCGTCGACTGGAGCATGTGGGCGGACGACTGGACCGTCGTCACGAAGGACCGGAAGAGGACGGCGCAGTTCGAGCACACTCTCCTGGTCACCGACCGCGGCGCCGAGATCCTGACCCTCCCGTAGCATCAGGCCTGCGGTCCCCGACCGGACGCCGCACCACGACCACGTCCGGCACGCGCCGGACGACGCCTCTATCCATCCGTCGAGAGAGAATCATGGCCAAGGACACCGACAAGAAGAAATCGAAGAAGCTTCCCGCCACCGTCATCGGCGTGGACATCGGCGGCACGGGCATCAAGGGCGGCATCGTCGACCTCGAGAAGGGCGTGATCGTCGGCGATCGATACCGGATCCCCACTCCGAAGCCGTCGACGCCCGAGGCCGTCGCCGAGGTGGTGGCCAAGATCGTCGCAGAGCTCTCCTCCCGGCCCGAAGGCCCCGCGGCCGATGTCCCGGTCGGCGTCACCTTCCCCGCCATCATCCAGCACGGTATCGCCCGGTCCGCGGCGAACGTGGACAAGAGCTGGGTCGACACCGACGTCGACGGCCTGTTCAGCCGGGTGCTCGGGCGGGACGTCCACGTGATCAACGACGCCGACGCCGCCGGCCTCGCCGAGGTCCGCTACGGGGCCGGCAAGGGCAGGATGGGCACGGTCCTCGTGATCACCCTGGGCACGGGCATCGGCTCGGCGTTCATCTTCGACGGCAAGCTCGTGCCGAACGCGGAGCTCGGCCACCTCGAGATCGACGGGCACGACGCCGAGACGAAGGCGTCCGCCGTCGCCCGTGAGCGGGAAGGCATCGGCTGGGACGAGTACGCCGTCCGCCTCCAGCGCTACTTCTCCCACGTGGAGTTCCTGTTCTCCCCCGAGCTGTTCATCGTGGGCGGCGGGATCTCGAAGCGGAGCAGCGAGTACCTGCCGTCGCTGGAGCTGCGCACCCCGATCATCCCCGCACAGCTGAAGAACCACGCCGGGATCGTCGGTGGGGCGCTGCAGGCCGCACTGCTCTCCGGCACGAAGGACTGATCCCACGGTAGACCTCGGTACGCAGAAGCCCGGTACGGAGACGATCCGCACCGGGCTTCTGCACCGTTCGTCCGACCCGGCATCGCAGCGGGCCGGACGTGGAACCGGTGGTGGCGTCGGCTTCCCCTCCGCAGCCACCACCGGGGTCTGTAGGGGCGCTAGTGCGCCGTCAACGGTCGCTGCAGCCCGGTGGGGACCCGCTGCCCGTTCTCCTCGTCCTGCCTGCGCAGGGTACCGATGGCCTCTTCGAAGTCCTCGAGGGACTCGAAGCCCTGGTACACGCTGGCGAACCGCAGATAGGCGATCTGGTCGAGCTTCCGGAGCGGTTCGAGGATGGCGAGCCCCACCTCGTGCGCGTCGATCTCCGCGACGCCGCTGGCCCGCACGTTCTCCTCGACCTCCTGCGCCAGCAGGGCGAGGTCGTCCTCGGTCACGGGGCGGCCCTGGCAGGCCTTGCGCACACCGTTGATGATCTTCGACCGGCTGAACGGTTCGCCGGCCCCGGAGCGCTTGATGACGCTGAGGCTCGTCGTCTCCACCGTGCTGAAGCGGCGGCCGCACTGGGGGCACTGGCGACGGCGTCGGATCGCCGATCCGTCGTCGGCGAGGCGGCTGTCGACGACGCGGGAGTCGGCGTTGCGGCAGTAGGGACAGTACATGGCTTCCCTCCCGCTCCGTGGGCCGTTCCGACAACGTGTCGTGACCAGTTTAGGACTACATGTAGTGAAACAACAACACTGTAATTACCAGATGTAGTGGCTGCTGTCGTGGCTGCCGCGAAGCGTGGCCGGCGGCGGATCAGGACGCGTCGGCCCCGAAACGGGCCGCGACGGCTTCCCCGTGCGCGGGGAGGTTCTCCGCCTCCGAGAGCGAGAGGATCGAGGATGCGACCTCGCGCAGCGCCTCGCGGTCGTAGTGCACGAGCTGGACGGCGCGCAGGAACGTCGTCACGTTGAGCCCGGACGCGAAGGCGGCCGTCCCGCCGGTGGGCAGGACGTGGTTGGACCCCGCGCAGTAGTCCCCGAGGCTGACCGGGCTGTACGCGCCGATGAAGACGGCACCCGCGTTGCGGATGCGCCCGGCCACGACCGCCGCGTCGGCCGTCTGGATCTCGAGGTGCTCGGCCGCGTAGGCGTCGCACACGGCGATGCCGTGCTCGACGTCGTCGACCAGGATCACGCCGGACTGCGGCCCGGACAGGGCGGTCCGGACCCGATCCGCGTGCCGCGTCCGGGCGGCACGGACCCCGAGCGCACCGACGACGGCGGCGGCGAGGTCCTCCGAGTCCGTCACCAGGACGGACGCGGCCTGGGGATCGTGCTCGGCCTGGCTCACGAGGTCGGCGGCCACGAGGTCGGGGTCGGCCGTCGCGTCGGCGAGGACGGCGATCTCCGTGGTGCCGGCCTCCGAGTCGATGCCGACCTGGCCGCGGACCAGCCGCTTGGCGGTGGCCACGAACACGTTGCCGGGGCCCGTGATGACGTCGACGGGGTCGATGTCCCGCCCGGTCCCCGCATCGTCCCGGATCCCGTAGGCGAGGGCGGCGACGGCCTGCGCTCCGCCCATCGCGTACACCTCCGTGACGCCGAGCATGGCGGCGGCGGCGAGGATCACGGGGTGCGGCCAGCCGCCGAACTCCTTCTGCGGGGGTGAGGCGAGGGCGATCGATCCGACACCGGCGGCCTGGGCGGGCACCACGTTCATGACCACGGAGGACGGGTACACGGCGAGCCCGCCGGGCACGTACAGGCCCACGCGGTCCACGGGGATCCACTTGTGGGTCAGGAGCGCCCCGGGGGCCACCTGCACCTCGACGTCGTCCGGCACCTGCGCGCGGGCGAAGACGCGCGCCCGCCGGATGGCCTCCTCGAGCGCTGCCCGGACGTCGTCGTCGAGGTCCGCGAGGGCGGCGTCGATGACCTCGGTCGGCACCCGCGGGTGCTCCTGCTCGACGCCGTCGAAGCGCAGGGCGAGCTCGCTGAGGGCCTTCGTCCCGCGGGCGCGGACGTCGTCGATGATGGCCTGCACGGCGGCCTCCGAGGACCCGGCGTTCGCGGCGGCGCGCGGCATCCGGTCCTTCAGGTCACCCGGCGACAGGGCCCGGCCCCGCAGATCGATGGTGCGGAAGCCGACGGTCGGGGAGGTGCTGGACGCTGGATTCACCCTGAGAGTCTATCGGGAGCCCCGCCCGCGGATTCACCGTCGGGCGGCCGCGGACCGTGCGGCTGTCAGGTCGGGCGGCGCGCGAGGCCGATGAGGGCAGTGACGAAGATGATGATGGCGGCGACGGCCGGCCAGATCGCGAGGGCGCCGTAGGAGTGCAGCAGGAAGTCGGAGCCGGGCAGGCCGTCCTGCCCGTGAGGTCCGAGCACGTAGGCCAGGCCTTCCCCGACCCCGAGCGCGAGGAGCGAGCCGAGGACCGACCCGCCGACGGCGGCCAGGATGCGCGCCACCGCAGCGGGCAGCGTGAGCCGCAGCGCGACCACCGTGCCGACGGCGATGCCGGCGGCGAGTTCGAGGCCCGCGAGGGTGAGGTCCCGGAGCAGCCACTGGTCGGCGGAGGACGGATCGCCGAACAGGCGCCCGGTGGGGGCGAGCAGCCACCACGCGGCGCCCAGGAGGGCGCCCAGGAGGATCGTGGACCCGAGCCACCAGAAGACGCCCGCCGGCGGGACCGATCGCCGGTCCTCGGCCACGGAGTACACGGGAGGCGGGTAGTTGCTCGGTCCGGTGGCCGGCTCCTTGCTTGCACGCATGACTTCTACATTAACAAACCGTTACGCGTCCGGGGTGCCCGCCTAGGGTGGGGGTGTCCGTCGCCGTCGATCCCCCGGAGGAACCCCGTGAGCAACCCAGGCACCAGAGCACCGGCCGCGGCCCTGCCGCCGGGCGTGCACGCGGAGTCCTTCCGCGAGGTCTTCCGCCGCCACGCCGCCGGCGTGGCCATCATCACCGCCACCTACGACGGCGTGCCCTACGGCTTCACGGCGACGTCCGTGGCGTCGCTGTCCGCGGAGCCGCCGCGCTTCTCGTTCAACATGGCGCGGTCCTCGTCCTCCTGGCCGGCGGTCGCGAACACCAGTTTCGTGGGCGTCCACATGCTCAGCACCGAGAACGAGGGCCTGGCGAACCGTTTCGCGCGCACGAAGGACCGGTTCACCGGCGACCACTGGGAGCCGGGTCCCGAGGGCGTGCCGATCCTCCGGGACGTCGCCGGCTGGCTCGTGGGACGCATCAGCATGCGCCTGTCCTTCGAGAACAACGCCGTCGTCGTCGCGGAGGTGGTCGCAGGGACCGTCGGCCCCGACGGCGCGCCCCTGCTCTACCACGGCGGCAGCTATGGCACGCCGACGGCCACCGACTACGTCATCTGACGCGGTCCGTCGCCAGGACCTGTCAGGAGTCGAGGGTCAGGCGTCGAGGCAGGCGGGGCCGAGCAGCACCTTCAGGTCCCCGAAGAGGCCCGGCGTCGGGTTGACCCGCAGGTCCACGCCCAGTTTCATGACCTCGACCTTGCGTGATCCGTTGAGCCGGATCAGCACCTCACTGGTCCCGGGGTGCGTCCTCAGCACGTCGCCGAGCGCCGTGACCGCGGTCTCCGTCGCCTTGTGCTGCAGCATCGAGATCACCACCGGCCCGGAATGCCCCTCGCTGAGGTCCGGCACCGTCAGTTCCTGCGCGTTGAGCATCACCGCGCCGTCGTCACGGCGCTGCAGGCGGCCCCGGACGACGACGATGAGGTCCTCCGCGAGGACCCCCGAGATGGGGCCGTAGACCTGTCCGAAGAACATGACCTCCATGGACCCGGCCAGGTCCTCCACCTCGGCCCGCGCGTATGCGTTGCCGCTGTTCTTCGCGATCCTGCGCTGCAGGGAGGTGATCATGCCGGCGATGGTGACGATCGCGCCGTCCGCCGGACCCTCCTCGCTGATGATCGACGGGATGGAGGAATCGGCGTGCTGGCTGAGGATGCCCTCCAGCCCCTGCAGGGGGTGGTCCGAGACGTACAGGCCGAGCATGTCCCGTTCGAAGGACAGCTTGTCCTTCTTGTCCCACTCGGGCAGGTCCGGCACCTCGACGGACAGGCCGCCCACGGCGCCCCCGGCGTCGTCGAACGCGCTGAAGAGATCGAACTGGTTGGCCGCCTCGTTGCGCTTGAGGACGATCACCGAGTCCACGGCCTCCTCGTGGATCATCGCCAGGGCCCGCCGCGGATGCCGGAGGGAGTCGAAGGCGCCGGCCTTGATCAGGGATTCGATGGTGCGCTTGTTGCACACGACGGCGGGCACCTTCTGCAGGAAGTCGCTGAACGAGGTGAACGCCCCCTTCTCCTCCCTGGCCCCCACCATCGCGCCGACGACGTTCGCGCCGACGTTGCGGATGGCGCCCATGCCGAAGCGGATGTCCTTGCCGACCGGGGTGAAGTTCACGCTCGACTCGTTGACGTCCGGCGGCAGGACGGTGATGCCCATGCGGCGGCACTCGTTGAGGTAGATCGCCAGCTTGTCCTTGTCGTCGCCGACGCTCGTGAGCAGTGCCGCCATGTACTCGGCCGGGAAGTGCGCCTTGAGGTACGCGGTCCAGTAGGACACGAGGCCGTACGCCGCGGTGTGCGCCTTGTTGAACGCGTAGTCGGAGAAGGATTCGAGGACGATCCACAGCTTGTCCATCGCGGCCTGCGAATAGCCGTTGGCCTTCATGCCCGCGAAGAAGTCGGCCTGCTGCTTGTCCAGCTCGGACTTCTTCTTCTTGCCCATCGCGCGGCGGAGCATGTCCGCCTGGCCGAGCGTGAAGTTCGCCAGCTTCTGGGCGGCGCTCATCACCTGCTCCTGGTAGACGATGAGGCCGTACGTCCCGCCGAGGATCTCCTCGAGCGGCCCCTCGAGCTCGGGGTGGATCGGCTCGATGTCCTGCAGGCCGTTCTTGCGCAGGGCGTAGTTCGTGTGCGAGTTCACGCCCATCGGACCCGGCCGGTACAGCGCCAGGACGGCGGAGATGTCCTCGAAGTTGTCGGGGCGCATGAGCTTCAGCAGCGACCGCATGGGGCCGCCGTCGAGCTGGAACACACCAAGCGTGTCGCCGCGCGCCAGGAGTTCGTAGGACCCCTTGTCGTCGAGCTCGAGGTCCTCGAGGACGAGGTCGGTGCCCTTGTTGGCCTTGATGTTCTCGACGGCGTCCGTGATGATCGTCAGGTTCCTCAGGCCGAGGAAGTCCATCTTGATCAGCCCGAGGCCCTCGCACGTGGGGTAGTCGAACTGCGTGATGATCTGGCCGTCCTGCTCACGGCGCATGATCGGGATGATGTCGATCAGCGGGTCGGAGGACATGATGACGCCGGCGGCGTGCACGCCCCACTGGCGCTTCAGCCCCTCGAGGCCGAGGGCCGTCTCGAACACCTTCTCGGAGTCGGCGTCGGTCTTCAGGAGCTCACGCAGCTCCTCGGCCTCGGAGTACCTCTTGGCGTCCTTGTTGTGCACGTCGGCCAGGGCCAGGCCCTTGCCCATCACGTCCGGCGGCATGGCCTTGGTGAGCCGCTCCCCCGTGGAGAACGGGTACCCCATCACGCGGGAGGAGTCCTTGAGCGCCTGCTTCGCCTTGATGGTGCCGTACGTGACGATCATGGCCACGCGCTCGTCGCCGTACTTCTCGGTCACGTAGCGGATGACCTCGGAGCGGCGCCGATCATCGAAGTCGACGTCGAAGTCGGGCATGGAGACGCGCTCCGGGTTGAGGAAACGCTCGAAGATCAGGCCGTGCTTCAGGGGGTCGAGGTCGGTGATACGCATCGCGTACGCCACCATGGAACCCGCACCCGAGCCGCGGCCCGGCCCCACGCGGATCCCGTTGTTCTTCGCCCAGTTGATGAAGTCGGCGACCACGAGGAAGTAGCCGGGGAAGCCCATCTGCGTGATGACGCCGACCTCGAACTCCGCCTGCTTGCGGACGTCGTCGGGCACGCCGGCCGGGTAGCGGTACTGGAGGCCGATCTCGACCTCCTTGACGAACCAGGACTGCTCGTTCTCGCCCTCCGGCACGGGGAACCGGGGCATGTAGTTGGCCTTGGTGTTGAACTCGACCTCGCACCGTTCGGCGATGAGCAGCGTGTTGTCGCACGCCTCCGGGTAGTCGCGGAAGATCGCGCGCATCTCGGCGGGCGACTTCAGGTAGAACTCGTCGGCGTCGAACTTGAAGCGCTTCGGGTCCGCGAGGGTGGACCCGGACTGGACGCACAGCAGGGCGGCGTGGGCCTTGGAATCCTCGGCGTGCGTGTAGTGCAGGTCGTTGGTGGCCACGAGCGGCAGCCCGAGGTCCTTCGCGAGCCTGATCAGGTCCGCCTTGACGTTCCGCTCGATGTCAAGCCCGTGGTCCATGAGCTCGCAGAAGTAGTTCTCGGCCCCGAAGATGTCGCGGAAGTCCGACGCCGCCTGCCGCGCCTCGTCGTACAGGCCGAGCCGCAGCTTCGTCTGGACCTCGCCGGACGGGCAGCCCGTCGTCGCGATCAGGCCCTTCCCGTAGGTCTGCAGGAGGTCGCGGTCCATGCGGGGCTTGTAGAGGTACCCCTCGAGGGAGGCGAGCGAGGACATCCGGAAGAGGTTGTGCATGCCCTGGGTGGTCTCGGACCACAGCGTCATGTGCGTGTAGGCGCCGGCGCCGGAGACGTCGTCGCGCCCGCCGCCGCCCCACTGGACGCGGGTGCGGTCGTTCCGGGCGGTCCCCGGGGTGAGGTAGGCCTCCACGCCGATGATCGGCTTGATGCCCGCGCTGGTGGCCTTGCTCCAGAAGTCGAAGGCCCCGAACACGAACCCGTGGTCGGTGGTAGCGAGGGCCTTCATACCGAGTTCCTCGGTGTGGCTGAAGAGATCCGTCAGCCGGGCGGCGCCGTCGAGCATCGAGTACTCGGTGTGGTTGTGGAGATGGACGAATGAATCTGTTGATGCAGGAGTAGCCACCCCCAGAGTCTAGTGCTCCCCTACCCCCGGACGGGCCGTCCGGCCCGTCGCCCGAGGTCGCCCCGGCGTGTCACACCAGGCCCTCGGACAGGGCCGTCAGGGCGTACGCGAGGTCCACCGGATACGGGCTCGTCGCACTGACCGGCTCACCCGTGCGCGGATGGGCGAAGCCGAGGCGGTGGGCGTGGAGCCATTGCCGGGTGAGGCCGAGTTCCGCGGCCAGGCGGGGGTCCGCGCCGTAGGTGAGGTCCCCTGCGCAGGGGTGGCGGAGTGCGGAGAAATGGACGCGGATCTGGTGGGTCCGGCCGGTCTCGAGGTGCACCTCGACGAGGCTCGCCCGGCCGAAGGCCTCGAGCACCTCGTAGTGCGTCACGGAGTCGCGGCCGCCCTCCATGACCGCGAAGCGCCACTCGTGGTGCGGGTGCCGTCCGATCGGCGCGTCGATGGTGCCCTTGAGCGGCTCCGGCAGTCCCTGGACGACGGCGTGGTACACCTTGTCGACCGTGCGCTCCTTGAAGGCGCGCTTCAGGGCCGTGTAGGCGGGCTCGGTCTTGGCGACCACCATCGCACCTGAGGTGCCGACGTCGAGCCGGTGGACGATCCCGACGCGCTCCGGGGCTCCCGACGTCGAGATGCGGTAGCCGGCCGCGGCGAGTGCCCCCACGACGGTGGGCCCCACCCAGCCCGGCGACGGATGGGCGGCGACGCCGACGGGCTTGTCCACGACCACGAAGTCCTCGTCGTCGAGCAGGATCCCCATGCCGTCGACCGCTTCCGGGATGACGCGGTGCCTGTCCTCGGGATCCGGCAGGTCGACGTCGATGCGGTCGTCGGCGTGGACGCGGTCCGACTTCGCCAGCGGCGTGCCCCCGCGCAGCACGCGCCCGTCCGCGCACCACTGCGCGACGGCGGAGCGTGAGGCGTCCAGCAGGCGGGCGAGGACGGCGTCAGCACGATTCCCGGCCTCCGCTCCGGGGATCACGACCTCCCGGCGGTCACCGGCCACGATCGTCCCGCTTCGTCGGGTCCGTCGTCGGGTCCGTCGGCTCGTCGTCGGTGCGGCGACCGTCCAGCCCGATGCCGCGCAGGGTCAGGATGCAGATGAGCGCCACGCCGCTGACGACCGCCGAGTCGGCGATGTTGAAGATGGCGAAGTTCGGCAGGGCGATGAAGTCCACCACGTGGCCCTGGCCGAACGACGGTTCCCGCAGGAGGCGGTCCGTCAGGTTGCCGAGCGCACCTCCGAGGACGAGTCCGAGCGCCACGGACCACCCCCGCGAGGCGACCTTCGTCACCTGGAGGATGAGGGCGATGGACACGACGACCATGATGATCGTGAAGACCCACGTGTAGTCCGTCCCGATCGAGAAGGCGGCTCCCGGGTTGCGGAAGAAACGCCAGCTGAGCAGGGGCGGGAGGACCGGAGTGATCTGGCCCTCGGTCATCGTGGACACGACCCACCATTTGGTGAGCTGGTCGGCGACGTAGACGAGCAGGGCGCACGCGATCATCAGGAGCCCGAAGCGGGCCGGGATGCGACGTCCGTGTCCCGGCCGGCCCGCTGGGGCGCTGTCCGCTGCGCCCGACGGGTCGCCGTCGGGCTCGGGGGTGGTGTCGGCGGGCTGGTGCTCGTTCACGGTCCATCCAAGGGGTCGTTGCTGTGTGGTCTGTCGTCGGGAGTCCCGGAGGCCGGAACGGCTCCCGGGCGCGTGGCGCGGTGGCTCCGACGCCGGAAGGGCCGGTCCCCGGGGTCGTGCCCCGGCAACCGGCCCTTCCACTGCTGTCCCGACGCGGGTCGGGCCAGGATGTCTCGCTAGGAGGCGGACTCGGTCGCGAGGGAATCGCGGGCGTCGAGGTCGTTGAGCTGGCCCTCGATGTAGGCCTTGAGGCGTGCACGGTAGTCGCGCTCGAAACCGCGGAGCTGCTCCACCTTGCGCTCGAGGACCGACTTCTGCTCCTCGAGGTCCCCGAGGGTCTTCCGGCTCTTCTCCTCGGCGTCGTCGACGAGGACGTTCGCCTCGAGCTGCGCCTCGGCGATGATCTTGTCGCGCTGCTCGACGCCCGCGTTCACGTACTCGTCGTGGAGGCGCTGCGCCATGGCGAGGACGCCGGCGGCGGATTCGGCCGAGGTGACGGACGTCGCGGGGGCTGCGGTCGCCGCGACGGCGGGAATCGCAGCAGGGCTGGTCTCGTCGTCGGCCTGGGCGGCCTTCCCGTCGGTCGCGCTCTCGGTGTGGGTGCTCGCCGCGACGGGCGCGGGGATCGCGGTGGCCTGCGGGGCGTCCTTGGAGTCGTCCCCGAGCCGGCGGCGCAGGTCCTCGTTCTCGGAGGTCAGGCGGCGGAGTTCGACGACGATCTCGTCGAGGAAGTCGTCCACCTCGTCCTGGTCGTAGCCCTCGCGGAACTTCGTCGGCTGGAACCTCTTGTTGACAACGTCTTCTGGCGTCAAAGCCATGTGGTCACCTCATAGTCATAGGAGCCGGCCCGCCGACTGGCGGTCATGGCTGCGGTACCGGATTGTGGACATGAACCGCTGGACTCACGTCGAACTGTGAATCAGCGTATATGGTCCCGGGCATCATTGCCGAAATGGACGCGGGCGCTAGCTCGCGAGGCCTGCCGCCACGGACATCAGGATCAGCACCACGATGAACAGCACGAGGAACGCGAGATCGAGCTGGACCCCGCCCAGGCGGAGGGGCGGAATGAGCCTGCGGAGGCCCTTGATGGGCGGGTCCGTCACCGAGTAGATGCCGGAGGCCAGCACCAGGGCGGACTTCTGGGGACGCCAGTCCCGGGCGAATCCCTGGACGGCGTCGTAGACGATGCGCAGGATCAGGGCGAGCTGGAACAGCATCAGTACCAGGTAGATCAGGGCGAATACCAGACTCACAGAGCAGTTTCAGTCCTTCGGGCCTTGGAGGGTCTTGCGCGACCGGAGGGCCGCAGCTCAGCTCTGGTTGAAGAAGCTGGTCTGTCCTTCGCTGGCCTTCAGGTCCTCGCCGAGTACCTCAATATACGACGGCGACAGCAGGAACACCTTATTCGTGACCCTCTCGATGCTTCCGTGCAGGCCGAAGACGAGGCCGGCCGAGAAGTCGACGAGGCGCTTGGCGTCGGCCTCGCCCATGTCGGTGACGTTCATGATCACCGGGATGCCGTCGCGGAAGCTCTCGCCGATGAGCTTCGCGTCGTTGTAGGAGCGGGGGTGGATCGTGGTGATCTGGCGCAGGGCGCCGGAGTCCTCGCGGGAGGACGGCGCCCGCTTGATCGGCGTGACGGGGGCACGGTACTCCTCGGCGGAGGCCACGCGTACTGCGGCCGGAGCCGGCTCGAGGTGACGCTCGTCGCGATCGTAATCCACCGTGTAGTCCTCGTTCCTGCTCTGCGCGTTTTTCGTTTCGGGCTCGTAGTGCTCGTCACCATCGGCGAGCCCAAGGTAGATCATCGTCTTGCGCAGTGCGCCGGCCATGGTGACTCCTGTCATGAGAGTGGATCGGTGGGTCCGGGGATGTGCCACAGGCCACCAACCCGGTGCCCGTCGTACCGCCGTTCCAGCACGACGCTACCGCACGGCCGGACGCGGACCGAGGACATCAGAACCGATCCTGAGGTGTGTCGCCCCGGCGGCGATGGCCTCCTCGAGATCTCCGCTCATCCCCGCCGAGACGGCGGATGCCGCCGGGGCGACGGCGCGGATCTCCGCGGAGATCCGCAGGAGTCGTTCGAACGCTTCGGCCGGGTCGGCCCCCAGGGGAGCCACGGCCATCACCCCCGCGAGCCGCAGGCCCTCTGTCGCGGCGCAGGCCTCGGCCAGTGCCGTCGCGTCGATCGGCAGGGCCCCTCCCCTGCCCGCGGGCGCCTCCGTGGGGTCGGCGCCGGCGTCGAGGGTGAACTGGAGGAAGCAGTGCAGGTCCTCCCGGGCTCCCAGTCCTGCCGCGTCCCGCCGCTCCCGCTCTCCCCTGACCGCTTTGCCCAGGGCCGTGATGAGCGGGAGGCGGTCCACGGAGTGCACGCTGTGTGCGTAGCGCACCACGGACCTGGCCTTGTTGGTCTGCAGCTGCCCGATGAAGTGCCACGCGAGGTCCAGGTCCTCGAGCTCGGCCGCCTTCGCCGCGGCCTCCTGGTCGCGGTTCTCCCCGACGTCGGTGACACCGAGCCCCGCGAGGATCCGCACGTCGGAGGCCGGGAAGTACTTGGTGACGACGATCAGTCCGGGTTCGGTGCGTCCGGCCGCCGCGGCGGCGGACGAGATGCGCGCCCGGACGGCCCGCAGGCGTTCGCCCAGCTCACGGGTACGGTCACCGTGGTCCGGACCCCCGTCGTCGCTCATGTCCGCCATACGAGGCCTGCGATGCGCCCCGCTCCCGGCGCCCGCCGGTGGGAGTACAGCTCCGGGTTCTCGACGGTGCAGGCGATGCCGCTCCCGCCCAGGCGTTCGACCCTCGCCCCGGCCCGCGTGAGCTGTACGTGGACGGCCCTCGGCAGGTCGAGCGCCGGAGTGCCCCGACGCGTCCGGGCTGCGGCCTCGGGCAGGACCCTCGCGATGGTCTCCATCATGTCGTCGGGGACCTCGTAGCAGGACCCGCACACAGACGGGCCGACCCACGCCGCGAGGTCGTGTGCGCCCTGGCGGTGGAGCGCCCCGACGGCGAGCTCGACGATCCCGTTGGCAACGCCCGCGCGCCCGGCATGCACCACCGCCGTGGCGCCCGTCCCGCCGTCCGAGACCGCGGCGTCCGCCAGGACGATCGGGACGCAGTCGGCGACGAGGACGGCGAGCGGCTCGCTCCCGTCCGGCGAGACCATGCCGTCGGCGTCCGGTGCGTCCTTCGTGGTCCGGTCGACGACGGCGACGCGGTCCGAGTGGGTCTGGCTCATGAAACGCAGGGCGCCACCGGGCACGCCCATCACGGACTCCAGCCGGCGGCGGTTGCCGCGGACGGCGTCGGGCTCATCGCCGACATGGAGGGCGAGGTTTCCCGCGCCGACCGCCGTGAACGCGACCCTGAGGCCCGGGCGGACCTCCGCGTTCCAGTGGAACGCAGGGGTCCGCGCGGGCACGCCGGCTGTGTCCACCGACTACTTGAGGAAGTCGGGTACGTCGAGATCGTCGGAGCGACCGGCCGACAGGTCGGGCTCGACGATCGCCGGCAGGTCGACGTCGAAGCCGGAATCGGCCGGGACCGCCTGGACGTTCTGTGCACGCTGCTGCGACCAGGCACCGAGGCCCGCGGTCGCCGCGCCGGCCATGCGCTGCTGGTCCCCGCCCACGCGGGGGGCGACGGCCGGTCGTGCCGGTGCTGCTGCTGCTGGCTGGGATGTGACGTCCACCTGGTCGAACCCGGCCGCGATGACCGTCACCCGCGCCTCGTCACCGAGGGCGTCGTCGATGACGGCGCCGAAGATGATGTTGGCCTCGGGGTGCGCGACCTCCTGGACGAGGCGCGCGGCCTCGTTGATCTCGAAGAGGCCGAGGTCGGAACCGCCCTGGATGGACAGGAGGACGCCGTGCGCGCCGTCGATGGAGGCCTCGAGCAGCGGCGACGCGATGGCGAGCTCGGCCGCCTTGACGGCACGGTCCTCGCCGCGGGCGGACCCGATGCCCATGAGCGCGGAGCCTGCGCCCTGCATGACGGACTTCACGTCGGCGAAGTCGAGGTTGATCAGGCCCGGCGTGGTGATGAGGTCGGTGATGCCCTGGACACCGGAGAGCAGGACCTGGTCCGCCGAGCGGAAGGCGTCGAGCATCGAGACGTTGCGGTCGCTGATGGACAGCAGGCGGTCGTTCGGGATCACGATGAGCGTGTCGACCTCCTCGCGGAGCGTGTCGATGCCGCTCTCCGCCTGGTTCGACCGGCGGCGTCCCTCGAAGGTGAACGGACGCGTGACCACGCCGATCGTGAGGGCGCCGAGGGACCGGGCGATCCGGGCGACGACGGGCGCGCCACCGGTACCGGTCCCGCCACCCTCACCCGCGGTGACGAAGACCATGTCCGCCCCGCGCAGGACCTCCTCGATCTCCTCGGAGTGGTCCTCGGCGGCACGGCGGCCGACCTCGGGATCCGCCCCGGCGCCGAGGCCGCGTGTGAGCTCCCGCCCGACGTCGAGCTTGACGTCGGCGTCGCTCATGAGCAGGGCCTGGGCGTCGGTGTTGATGGCAATGAACTCCACGCCACGGAGTCCGACCTCGATCATCCGGTTGATGGCGTTGACACCGCCGCCGCCGATGCCGACGACCTTGATGACGGCCAAGTAATTCTGAGGTGCTGCCACGTCCTGTGTCCCTTGTTCGAATCTGTGTGCTGTACGGGGGCCCGCCGGTGCTCCGGCGTCGACCTTCACCCGAGATAACGTTAACGTTCAGGTTGAGGGTTAACGTTATGTCAAGTAACTTCTATGTTTGACGCTAGGGGTATAAGCAGCGCGTTGCAAAGACCGGGAGCCGCGTGTCGGCGTGTCGGCCCCGATCGTCCGTGTCGCGGGGCCACACGGAGTCACCGGGTCACGGGCCGGTCCGGGGTGCTGACGTCGAACTCCTTCACGGGTGGGTCCGTCGCCGGGAGCGACAGCATCGCCTCGAGGACACGCGCCTTCTCCGCACTCCGCTCGGCGCTGCCCCAGAAGATCCTCTGCTCCCCCGACAGGGACAGCTGGATGGAATCGACGCTCGACGCCGACGCACTGTTGAGCCGCGACAGGATGCCGGCCGGCAGTTCCACCAGGACGGCGGTGATCGAGGAGAACACCTCGGAATTGACGGCGTTCGCTCCGCCGTCGATGAGGGGCAGTTTGACGTCGCCGCGCTGGGCGACGCGCGTGAGCTGCCGGCCCTCCGCGTCGATGAGCACGAACTCGCGGCCGGTCTGCAGGACCGCGACGGGCACGCGTTCCTCCACCGTCACGACGAGCGTCGACGGCGGCTCCGCCGCGATCCGGACGTCCTCGATGGGAGCATTGTCGGCCAGCAGGTCCGCGACCTGCTCGCGGGAGATCCGGGTGAGCGGCGTGCCGGTCAGCGGCGCGAGGGCCGCTTCGACCTCCGCCGTCGTGACCAGGGCGTTGCCCTGCACGGAGACCGTGCGCAGGGCGAGGGCCGGCGAGAAGATCACGTACGCGACGACCCCGCCGAGGACGAGCGCCACGGAGACGACCGCGATGAGGGTGTTCCTCAGCCGGTGCGACCGCCGCGGGGCCGGGAAGTCGAGGACCGTCCCCGAGGCGCCGCGCTCCGGGCGTCCCGTGAGCATGGCCGTGCCGCCGCGGGTGGCGGTCGCGCCGCCGGCACCGGTCGCGCCGCCGGCCGTGCCTCCCGGGCCCGGGGGCCGGGCCCCCTTCACGCCGAGCGCCCGCGTTGCAGGGGGCTTCCTCGGCGTCATCCGGCAGCTCCCGCGGCCCGCTCCGTCAGCAACCCGACGAGGCGGGTGCCGTACTGGGTGACGTCGCCTGCGCCGATCGTGAGGATGATGTCGCCGGACCGGGCCCCACCGATAAGGGCCTGCAGGGCCTCGTCCGGGTCCGCGACGTACGCCCCGCCGGGGCCGCGCATCAGGTCGGTGATCGTCCAGCCTCCCACGTCGTCGACCGGGTCCTCCCGCGCCGCGTAGACCGGGAGGACGACGGCAGTGTCGGCGAGGGAGAGCGCGTCGGCGAATCCGGCGGCGAACTCGCGCGTGCGGGAGAAGAGATGCGGCTGGAAGAGGACGTGGACGCGGTGGTCCCCCGCCACCGTGCGCGCCGCGGTGAGCGCCGCGTGCACCTCGGTCGGGTGGTGCGCGTAGTCGTCGAAGACCCGCACGCCGTCGCCGGCGCCGCGAGCCTCGAACCGGCGTGCGGCGCCGGAGAACAGGGCGAGTCCGGTCGCGGCGACGGCCGGGTCGACACCGAGTTCCAGCGCGACCGTGAACGCCGCGGCGGCGTTCAGGATGTTGTGGCGCCCCGGCACGCTCAGCTGCAGTTCCTGCTCGGCGTCCAGGCCGTCGACGGCGAAGGAGAGCACGCTGTTCGTGGTGCTGCCGACCGAGCGCGTCGCCCCGATCCGGATGTCGGCCGTGTCGGCGTAGCCGTAGGTGCGGACCCGGCGCGTCCCGGGGATGGAGGCGGCCAGCGCGGCGGCCCCGGGGTCATCGGCGCAGGCGACCAGCAGGCCGTCCTCGGGCAGCAGCTCCGCGAACCGACGGAACGCTGCATGCACGGCCTCGGCGGTGCCGTAGTGGTCCAGGTGGTCCGCTTCGGCGTTCGTCACGACACTGATGCGCGGCGAGTAGTTCAGGAAGGAGCCGTCGGATTCGTCCGCCTCGGCGACGAAGACGTCCCCGCCGGTCCACTCGGCGTTGACGCCGAGGGCGGCCACGTCTCCCCCGATCGCGAACGACGGGTCGAGCCCCGCCTCCCGCAGCAGGACGGTAGTCATGGCCGTCGTCGTCGTCTTGCCGTGGGTACCGGCGACGGCGACGGCGAGCCGGCCGCTCATCGCGGCCGCGAGTGCCTCCGACCGGTGGAGCACCGGCAGCCCCCGGCGCCGCGCCTCGGCGAGTTCCGGGTTGCTCTCGCGGATCGCCGAGGAGACGACGACGGTCCCGTCCTCGGGGACGGCTGCCGCGGCGTGGCCCACGTGCACGTCGGCGCCGAGGGCAGCGAGGGCACGGAGGCCCCTGGAATCCGCCGCATCGGAGCCCGAGACACGGAGGCCGCGGCCGAGGAGCACGCGGGCGACGGCGGACATGCCGGCCCCACCCAGCCCGATGAAATGGACGGGTTCCCGCAGGACGGCGTCGGCCGCCCCTGTGCTGCGCGCGGTGCTGCTCGTGCTACTGGTCGCGGTGATGCCCGTGCCTTCCGTCGTGCCGTCAGCCGGCGTCATGGTCTCATCGCCTGTCGTACCGGAGCCTGTCGTACCGGAGCCCGTCGTCCCGTCCCGTCCCGCGTCGTGTCCGGCGCTCATCGGCGGGACCCCGCCACGGCCAGGACGAGCTCCGCCATGCGCCGGTCCGCGTCACGGACGCCCTGCGCGTAGGACGCCGTCGACATCGCGGCCAGCCGCGGGGCGTCCGAGACCAGCGGCAGGACGTTCCGCCGGATCCAGTCGGCGGTGAACGCGGCGTCGTCGACGAGGATCCCCCCGCCGCACGCCACGAGGCCCGCCGCGTTGAGCCGCTGCTCGCCGTTGCCGTGCGGCAGCGGGACCAGCACGACGGGCAGCCCGACGGCGCCGACCTCGCTCACGGTGGCGGCACCCGCGCGTGCGACCAGCAGGTCGGCCGCCGCGTACACGCGCTCCATGCCGTCGACGAACTCGACCTGGTGGTACCCGGGCACCGCCAGGGGCGCCCCGTCGTCGCCGAGGACCCGCTTACCCCGGCCGGTGATGTGGAGGATCTGTATCCCGGCCGCGGTGAGCTCGGCCACCGAGCCGGCCACGGCGCGGTTCATGCTCGCCGCGCCGGAGGATCCGCCCGTGACGATGAGCGTGGGCCGGTCCGGGTCGAGCCCGAGGGAGGTGCGGGCGTCGATGCGTCCGGCGGCGCGGTCGAGATCGGCGATGCTGCGCCGCATGGGCATGCCCACCAGCACCGCGTCGGTGAGGCCGGTGCCGTCGAACGCCACGGCGACGCGTGCCGCGATCCGGGCGCCCACCCGGTTGGCGATCCCGGGCCGGGCGTTCGCCTCGTGGATCACGACGGGGATGCGGCGGGTCCACGCGGCGAGGTACACGGGCGTCGAGACGTACCCGCCCACCCCGACGATGACGTCGGCTCCCGCGTCCGCCACGATGGCCCGCGCCTGGCGGACCGCCCGGAGGAGGCGCACCGGGAGCTTGAGGAGGTCCGTGGACGGTCGTCGCGGCATCGGCACCCGGTCGATGGTCCGGAGCTCGAAGCCTGCAGCCGGCACGAGGCGCGTCTCCATGCCCGTCTCGGTGCCGACCGCGGTGATGCGCGCACCGGGCCGTTCGTCGACGATCGCCCCGGCGATGGCGAGCAGCGGGCTGATGTGGCCGGCCGTACCGCCGCCGGCGAGGACCACGGACACCGCGCGGTCTGGAGTGGAGGGGTGAGTCATGAAGGTGCGAGGCCTCTTCCGGAGGTCAGGGCGCGGACCGGTCCGGCGCCGCGGCGGCGGAGTGCGGGGTCTTCCGAGCGAAGGAGAGCAGGACGCCGACGGCGGCGAGCGTGAAGGTCAGCGCGGACCCGCCGTAGGAGATGAAGGGCAGCGGCACGCCGATGACGGGCAGCAGGCCCGTCACCATGCCGATGTTGACGAACGCCTGGCCGATGAGCCAGACGAGGATGGAGCCCATCAGGATCCGCACGAAGGGATCGGTGTAGCGCATCGCCACCCGGATGGTCGCCACGGCGAGGATGCCGAACAGCAGCACGACGACGACGGTGCCCAGCAGCCCGAACTCCTCGCCGATGATGGCGAAGATGAAGTCGTTGTGGGCTTCGGGGATCCAGTTCCACTTCTGCCGGCTCTGGCCGATCCCGACCCCGAACCAGCCGCCGGACGCCATGGCGAACAGCCCGTTGTCCGACTGCATGCACAGGTCCGTCCCGTCGTCGCAGTTCAGCCGGAGCCAGGCGGCGATGCGCCCGCCACGGTTCGAGCTCGTCGCGATCATCAGGAGGGCGACGGCGGCGCCCACGGCGCCCACGAGGGAGAACAGCTTGAGCGGTGCACCGGCGAAGAAGAGCGCTGCGGCGGCGATCATCATAAGCACGAGCCCCGTCCCGAGGTCACCGCCGACGAGGACGAGGATGATGGGCAGGCCCCCCAACGGCACCGCGGGGATCAGGGCGTGCTTCCAGTCGCGGATCAGGGCCTTCTTGCGCTCGAGCACCGCGGCGAACCAGATGGCCAGCGCGAGCTTCGCGGGTTCGGAGGGCTGGAGCGTCTGGGACCCGATCCGGATCCAGTTCTTGTTGCCGTTGATCTCGACACCGATGACCAGCACGAGCACGAGCAGCACGATCGCGATCCCGAGGCTCGGCCACGCGAGCGCCTTGTAGGCGCGGGGTCCGAGCCTGGACAGCACCAGCATCAGGATCAGGCCGGCACCGGCCCAGACGGCCTGCTTGAGGAAGAGGTCGAACGTGTCGTTGCCCTCGGAGATCGCCTCGACGGAGGACGCCGAGAGCACCATCATGAGTCCGATGGCGGTGAGGGCCAGGGCGGTCCCCAGGATCAGGTAGTAGCTGGAACCGGACGGCGAGTGGTCCGAGCCCTCGAGGACCTCCCAGCCGCGCCGCACCCGGCCCCGCAGGCCCTTGGCCGGCTGGCGGGTGGGGACGCCTGCGGGTCCGCTCGGCGGAACCGCGGTCCCGCCCCGGACCGTCCGTCCCTTCGCCGCGGGACGGGCCGTCGTCGGGGACGACGGCGTCCCACCGGGAACGGTGGACCGCCCCGTCCCCGTGGTCCGGGCAGGCCGGACGGAGGGCTTGCGCCCCCCTGAACGGGTTGGCGTGGTCATTACGACTCCTTCGCGGTTGTCCCCTGTCCGCCACGGGCGTGGACGGCCGCCATGAAGGCCGCCCCCCGATGCGCGTAGGAGGAGAACTGGTCCATGGACGCGGCGGCCGGCGCCATCAGCACCGTGTCGCCGTCCTGGGCGAGTCGCGCTGCTTCAGCGACGGCCCACTGCATCAGGGCGTCTCCGGCGACCGGGTCGGCTGACCCGCCGGCGTCGCGCCCCCGTCCAGTGTGAAGGCTCGGCGGGAGGGAGACCGGAACATCGGGTGCGTGTCGGGAGAGCGCCCCCTGGAGGGGCGCTGGATCCTCGCCGAGCAGCACGACGGCGCGGAGCCTCCCGGCGTGGTCCCTCACGAGGTCCTCGTAGGAGACTCCCTTGGACAGGCCGCCGGCGATCCAGACGACCGACTGGAAGGAGGCGAGCGACGCCGAGGCGGCGTGCGGGTTGGTGGCCTTCGAATCGTTGATCCAGAGCACCCCGCCCTCGTTCGCGACCACCTGGATGCGGTGGTCACCCGGCTGGAAGGCACGGATGCCGTCGCGCACCGCTGCAGCGGGGACTCCCGCGGCGCGTACCAGCGCGGCGGCGGCCAGCGCGTTGGCGACGAGGTGGCGGGGCACCACGTCGCCGAGTTCACTGATGGACGCCAGCTCGGCGGCGGAGTCCTTGCGCTGCTCGATGAACGCGCGGTCGACCAGCAGGTCCTCGACGACGCCCATCATGCTGATCGAGGGCATGCCGGTCGTGAAGCCGACGGCGCGGCAGCCGTCCCTGACCTCGGCGTCCTCGACCATGGTCTCCGTCTCGCGCTGCTCCGCGTTGTAGATGCAGGCGATCTTCGTCCGCTCGTAGACCGAGCCCTTCGCCGCGAAGTAGGCCTCGTAGCTGCCGTGCCAGTCGACGTGGTCCTCGGCGATGTTGAGGCACACGCTCGCGAGGGGCTCGATCGACCGGGCCCAGTGCAGCTGGAAGCTGGACAGTTCGACGGCGAGGAAGTCGTAGCCCTGCGGGTCGCGGATGACATCGAGGATGGGGGTTCCGACGTTGCCCGCGGCGACCGCACGTCTGCCGGCCGCGATCAGCATGGACTCGGTCAGGCCGACCGTGGTCGTCTTCCCATTGGTCCCGGTGATCGTGAGCCATTCCGCGGTGGGGCGGCCCTCGCGGATCCGTACGCGCCACGCCAGCTCGACGTCGCCCCAGATGGGCACTCCTGCGGCCGCGGCTTCGGCGAGCATCGGCTGGGTGGGCGGCCACCCGGGCGAGGTGACGACGAGGTCGGGCTGCTCGCCGTCGACCAGGGGCAGGGCCGTCGCGTGGCCGGCGCCCAGCAGGACGTCCCGGGCACCGACGATCCGCAGCGTGTCGGCCTTCGCCTCGTTACCGGGCGTCAGGCCGGCATCGACCACGACGACGGCGGCACCGAGCTCGACGAGGGTGTCCGCCGCGGAGAAGCCGGAGGCCCCGAGGCCGGCGACGACGACCCTGAGGCCGGCCCAGTCGGCGTCCCACGAGGTGAGTCCCTCGAGGCGGGGGGTCTCCCAGGTGTTGGGGATCGCTGCCCCGTCCGATCCGCTCATCCCACGACCCACTCCGCATAGAAGATGCCGAGCGCCGCGGCGACGAAGAGGCCGGCCAGGATCCAGAACCGGACCACCACGGTGACCTCCTGCCAGCCCTTGAGCTCGAAGTGGTGCTGGAGCGGAGCCATCTTGAAGACGCGCTTGCCGCCCGAGAGTTTGAAGTAGCCGACCTGGATGATGACGGACAGCGTGATCATGACGAACAGGCCGGCGAGGATCACCAGGAGCAGCTCGGTGCGGGAGAGGATCGCGAAGCCGGCGATCGCGCCGCCGATCGCGAGGGACCCGGTGTCACCCATGAAGATCCTGGCGGGCGACGTGTTCCACCACAGGAAACCGACGAGCGCGCCGCACATGGCACCGGCGATCAGGGCGAGGTCCAGGGGGTCGCGCACCTCGTAGCAGACGCTCCCTGCGCCGGGCGAGCCGCAGCTCTGGTTGCTCTGCCAGATGCCGATCAGCATGTAGGCGCCGAAGACGAGGATGGAGGCGCCCGCGGCGAGCCCGTCCAGGCCGTCCGCCAGGTTCACGCCATTGCTGGCCCCGGTGATGATGAGGTTGGACCAGATGACGAAGAGGATCGCCCCGCTGACCGTTCCTGCGAAGGCCAGGTCGATCGGGGTGTCACGGATGAACGAGATCGCGGTGGAGGCCGGGGTGCGCCCTTCCTCGTTGGGGAACATCAGGGCCATGACACCGAAGGCGATGCCGACGCCGGTCTGGCCGGCGATCTTCGCCGGGGCGGACAGCCCGAGGCTGCGCTGCTTGGAGATCTTGATGTAGTCGTCGGCGAAGCCCACCAGGCCCATGCCGGCGGCGAGGAAGAGGAGCAGCAGCCCCGACGCGCTCGGCCCGGAGGCGGGAGCTCCGATCGCCATCATCAGGAGGTGGGTGAGGAAGTAGGCCAGCAGCACGGACCCGACGATGACGGCGCCACCCATGGTGGGCGTGCCGCGCTTGGTGTGGTGCGCCGTCGGTCCGTCGTCGCGGATGAACTGGCCATAGCTCTTCTTCACGAGGAGCCTGATGAACAGGGGCGTCCCGACGAAGGCGAAGATCAGGGCGGAGGCCGAGCCTATGAGGATTGCGATCACGGCTGGGGGGCCTTTCCGGAAGCGTCAGGGTCGCTGGCCGCTTCAGAGTCTGCTGCAGGGTGGTTCAGGGTGTGATGGGGGCTGTGGTCGAGGCTGTGGTCCCGGCCGTCGTCCTGGCCGGACGGCTGTGCGATCCGATCGCCGAGGAACCGGAGGCCGGCTCCGTTCGAGGACTTGAAGAGGACGATGTCCCCCGGCTCGAGCTCCGCGGCGAGCAGCCGCTCCGCCGCCTCGGCGTCGTCGACGTGCACGGCTTCGCTGCCCCAGGACCCCTCGAGCACCGCGCCGTTGAACAGTGCTCGGGTGTTGGATCCCACGCAGACGAGCTTCGAGATGTTGAGCCGGACCACCACGCGTCCGAGGAGGTCGTGCTCCTCGATGGAGGTGTCGCCCAGTTCGAGCATCTCCCCCAGCACGGCCCAGGTCCGCCGGTGCCCTCGGCCGAGCTCCGCGAGGGTCCGCAGGGCCGCGCGCATCGACTCGGGGTTGGCGTTGTAGGCGTCGTTGATGACGGTCACCCCGTCGGCGCGCTCGGTGCGCTCCATGCGCCAGCGGCTCGCGGCGGCGAGGCTGCGGAGGCCCTCCGCGATCTGCTCGGGGGCGCACCCCACCTCGTAGGCGACGGTCGCCGCGGCCAGGAGGTTGACGGTGTGGTGCAGGCCGAGGAGCGGGGAGACGACGTCGTGCTCGCCGCCGTCCGGGAAGGTGAGGGTGAAGGAGGGGTTGCCCTCCGGCGTCGTCGTGCTGTTCCTCGCCCGCACCACGCCGCCCTCCGCCGCGAAGTCGTCCGAGGACGTGAAGAACACGGTGCGTGCACCGGTCCGGGACCGCATGGCGAGGACGCGCTCGTCGTCGGCGTTGATGACGGCCGTGCCCGTCACGGCGAGGGCCTCGAAGAGCTCCCCCTTCGCCCGCGCGATGTTCTCGACGCCGCCGAACTCGCCGGCGTGGGCCGAACCCACACCGAGGACGACGCCGACGTCCGGCTGGACCAGCGAGGCGAGGTACGCGATGTGCCCGGGCTTGGTGGCACCCATCTCGATCACGAGGTAGCGGGTGTCCCAGGTCGCCTGGAAGACGGTCAGCGGGACGCCGACCTCGCCGTTGTAGGACCCCCTGGGCGCGACCGTGGGACCCGCCGTAGCGAGGATGCCCGCGAGGAGGTCCTTGGTGGTGGTCTTCCCCGCCGAGCCGGTGATGCCGATGACGGTGAGATCGCCGGCGGCCCGCAGCCTGCGGACCGTCTCCGCGGCGAGTTCGCCCATCGCGAGGATCGCGTCGGGGACGACGACGGAGGGGTAGGGGGCGTCGTCCGGTCCGGTCACCTCCCGCTCGGCCAGCGCCAGGACCGCGCCGCCGTCGAAGGCCGACCCGATATAGAGGTGCCCGTCGGATTCTTCGCCGGGCTTGGCGACGAACAGGGATCCGTCGACGCACTCGCGCGAATCGGTGGCGGCGGAGGTGACGGTGATGGCGGGGCCGGCAGGATCGATCCCGACCAGTCGTCCGCCCGTGAGTGCCGCGATCTCGGCTGCGCTGAATTCAATCATGACGGTTCAGGACTCTATCCCGGGGCGGGAAAGCCCAGAGAATCCATGTCTTGTCAACGCGGAACGCAGTTCCTCCCGATCGTCGAGCGCCAGGTTGACGCCCTTGACCTCCTGCCACACCTCATGGCCGCGGCCCGCGACGATGATGGTGTCGGCCGGGCGGGCGAGGGCCACGGCGCGCTCGATCGCCGCCGCCCGGGGGAAGACCTCCAGCACTTCGCACGCGAGCCCGTCGGCGCGGATCGCCGCTTCGGCGCCGGCCCGGACGGCACGCCGGATGACGGCCTCGTCCTCGTCGTGGGGGTCGTCGTCGGTGACGATGAGGATGTCGGACAGCCGTGCTCCGACGGCCCCCATGATGGGCCGCTTGGATTCGTCCCGCTGCCCGGTGGCTCCGAACACGGCGATGACGCGGCCGCCGGGCCGTCGGACCGAGGCGAGGGTCCGCTCGAGCGCGTCGGGGTTGTGCGCGAAGTCGACGATCGCCGCAGGCTCCTCGCCGATGAGCTGCATGCGTCCGGGGACCTCGGTGGTGAACGGGTCGTGGTCGTCCAGTGCGCGCTGAACGTCCTCGGGGGCGACGCCCGAGGCGAGGACCATGACCGTGGCCAGGGCGGCGTTGGAGACGTTGAACGTCCCGGGGAGGCCGGTACGGACCCGCAGCCGCTCCCCCGCGCGTCCCTCGAGGGCGAAGGTGTGCCCCAGGCCGCTGGGCCGGACGGTGTTGACGGTCCAGTCCGCCACCGGGTCGCCACCGGTGGCCTGCTCGGTCCGCAGCGAGAGGACGGGCACGCCTGCCGTTCCTGCGAGGCGACGTCCCCAGGCGTCGTCGACCAGGACGACGGCGCGGCGGCAGCGTTCCGGCGTGAAGAGGGTCGCCTTCACGCCGAAGTAGTCCTCCATGGTCCCGTGCAGGTCGAGGTGGTCCTGCGTGAGGTTGGTGAAGCCCGCGACGTCGAACCGGACGCCGTCGACGCGCCCGAACTCGAGGGCGTGCGAGGAGACCTCCATGGAGGCCGCGTGGAGTCCGCGTTCCCGCATGAGGGCGAGCAGCGAGTGGACCTGCGGGGATTCGGGGGTGGTCAGCGCGCTCGGGATGGCGTCCTCGCCGGCGCGGATCTCGATCGTGCCGATGAGCCCCGTGGTCCGGCCGAGCGCACCGAGGAGCGCATTGAGGAAGTAGGTCGACGTCGTCTTGCCGTTGGTCCCCGTGATCCCGAAGAGGACGGGGCCCGCGGCGGGGGCGTCCGGCTGGCTGTCGAAGATCACTCCCGCGAGCGGTCCGGCAGCCCGGCGGGGGTCGGGGACCACGACGACGGGAGGCGCATCGAAACCGGACGCGGCCGCCGCACGGGCCACGATCGCCGCACCTGCCGCGTCCGTCAGGATGGCCACGGCACCCGCCCGGACGGCCTGCTCGGTGAAGTCCGCCCCGTGACGGGTGGCTCCGGGAACGGCCGCATAGACGTCCCCGGGAAGCACGGACCGCGAATCGAGGGTGAGGCCCGTGACCACGGGGAGTCCCGCTGGTCCGGCCGATCCAGCCGGTCCAGCCGGTCCAGCCGGTCCAGCCGGTCCAGCCGGTCCAGCCGGTCCGGCCAATGGTCCGATCGCGGCCAGGGCGGCGGACAGGGCGACCGCGTGCGGGGCACGCGGTCGCATCAAGGAGGCGCCGCCTCCCTGCGAGATGTTCGATTGCACGATGCTCCGGCCTCCGGGGTCAGTACTTGACCGGATAGATGTCCGGCTTCGTCGTGGACGCCGGGACGTTGTTCGAATTGAGGACCTGCTTCATCACCTTCTGGAACGACCATCCCGGGACGAGGTAGTACAGGTCACCCTGCGGGCGCTGGAGCGTGACGACGACCACGTACTTGGGGTCCTCGATCGGTGCGATCCCGGCGTAGGACAGGGTGTAGCCATCGTAGCCGCCGGTAGGGCTGGGAGCCTCGGCGGTTCCCGTCTTCGATCCCACGCGGTATTGGTCGAGTTGCCCGGTCTTGCCCGAGCCTTCCACGGTCACCGTCTCGAGCATCTTCCGCGTCTTCGCGGCCGTCTCGGGGGACACCACCTCGATGCCCTCCGCCTGGGGGACGGTGTGCTCGGTGCCATCCGGGTCGATGTACGCGTCGATCAGCCGGGGCTGCAGGCGCACGCCGTCATTGGCGATCGTCTGGTACACCATGGCGGTGTGCAGCGCAGTCTGCGCGAGGCCCTGGCCGAACAGGACGGTGTACTGCTGGCGCTCGTCCCACTTGTCGGGCGTCGTCAGCAGTCCCTGGTTCTCCTCGTTCAGCCCGGTTCCGAGCGGCTCGCCGATGCCGAACTTCTTCAGCCAGTCGTACCGCTCCTGGTTGGTCAGCTTCTGGCCCACCTGCACGGTCCCGGTGTTCATCGACTTCGCCAGGATGCCCGCGGCGGTGCGCTTCTCGGTGCCGTGCTCCCAGGCGTCCTTGAAGGTCTGGTTGTCCACGGTGTAGCGGTTGTCGAGGGTGAACCTGGAGGTCGGCTCGATGAGTCCCTGCTCCAGCGCGGCGGCCATCGTGATGACCTTGGTCGTGGAGCCGGGTTCGAAGGAGGCGCTGACGGAGTTGGGTCGGCGCTGCTCGGCCGGCGTCGCCGTCGGGTCGTTGGGATCGGGTGTCGTGGACTCGGCCATCGCACGGATGGCGCCGGTGGCTGTCTCGACGACGACGATGTTCCCCCATTCGGCGTCGTACTCCTCCACCTGCGACGCGATCGTCTGCTGCGCGAACCACTGCAGGTCCTGGTCGATGGTGAGCCGCACATTCTGGCCGTCGACCGCCGGGACGTCCTCGTTCGTGGCGTACGGGATCCGGATGCCGTCGCCGCCGATCTCGAAGGTCCTGCTGCCCGCGGTCCCCTCGAGTGCGTCGTTGAGCGAGTACTCGAGGCCTTCCTGCGGGTCACCGTTCTCGGACACGAAGCCGACGATCGACCCGCCGACGGCGCCCGCCGGGTAGGTCCGGACACTCGTCTCGTCGGCGTAGACGCCGGGGATCTTGACGGCGAGAGCCCTGTTCTTGACCTCGGGTGTCACCGATTTGAGGATGTAGTTGAAGCTCTTGTCGCCGAGGACGGCCCCCGTGAGTGTCGCCGCCTCGACGCCGATGACCGCGGAGAGTTCCGAGAGCGCCTGGTCGATGGGGATGACCTCCCATTCCTCCAGCTCCTCGTTGTAACGGCGGAACTCCTCGACGTCGCTCAGGCGCTGGTCGACCACGAGGTCGTAGCGCTCGACACTCCGTGCGAAGTACTTGCCGTTCGTGTCCACGATCGATCCGCGGACGGGCTGGACGGCGGTAGTGGTCAGCCGCTTGGACAGGCCCACCTGTGCCATGCCGTTGAGATCGAGGGCCTGCAGCTGGAAGAGGCGCACGCCGAGGACCATCAGGAGGACGAGGACGAAGGCGAGCCCCACGCGGAGCCGCCTGGAGCCCAGGGCCAGGCGGAGGCTGTCGGGGCTGCCGAGGCGTGCAGGGGTCACGAAGGGTCCTTGTCGATCAGTACGTCTGGTGCGGAGGTGCTGGAGCCATGCCTGCTACTGGTCGGATTCCGCCTGTTCGGGACCGGGGATCGTCCCCGATCCTGCGTCCCCGGCCGCGTTCGAGGCCGGGTTCGTGCCGAGGTTCGGCGCAGCGATGAGGACCTCGGGCTTGGGACCCTCCGTCGCAGGTTCCGGCGTGCCGGTCACCTTCTTCGAATCTAGCTCAATGGTCCCGAACGTCGGGGAGGACACCATGCCGAGTTTCGTCGCTGCTGCGGCCAGGTTCTGGGGCGCCTCCCGCGCTTCGATGGCGAGTACGAGCGCCTCGTTCTCCTGGCTCAGGGCCGTCTGCTGGTTCCGCAGCTGCACGAGTTCGTACTGGGTGCCCGAGACGGAGATGTTGAGCATGAGCACCGCAGCAAGCGCCGCGGCGAGCACGAGCAGGCTGAAGACGGCGAAGGGCACTTTGCGCCGGGCCGGCCGCGCCGGGACCACGGACAGCGGCGTCCGGGTCCTCGTGGTGCCGATGCCCTCGGTGGACGGTCCGGTCAGCCGACCCGGGGCGAGCGCGAGAGCGCCGTTCCCGGAGAAGGCCGCGGCGCTGTATCGCTTCTCCACGGTCAGTGCCTGGCTCATATGGTTTTCCTGTCGACGGGTCCGGCTTTGATTCGTTCAACTGCCCGCAGCTTGGCCGAGGCCGCACGCGGGTTCTCCTCGATCTCCGCCGCGGTGGGCGCTTCGGTGCCGCGGGTGAGCGATCGGAGGTAGGGCTTGTGCTCCTCGAGTTCCACGGGGAATCCGACGGGCGCTGAGGACTTCGTTCCCGCGGTGAAGGCCTTCTTCACGATGCGGTCCTCCAGGGAGTGGTAGGACATCGCGACGACGCGGCCGCCGACCAGGAGGGATCCGATGGCCGCGGGGACGGCCCGCTCGAGGACGGTGAGTTCCTCGTTGACCTCGATGCGCAGCGCCTGGAAGGTCCGCTTGGCGGGGTGGCCCCCGGTGCGGGCCGCCGCGGCGGGTACGACGCCGCGGATGACGTCCACGAGCTGGGACGTGGTCCGGAACGGATCTGTCTCCCTCGCCCGCACGATCGCCGAGGCGATCCGCCCGGCGAACTTCTCCTCGCCCCACGTGCGGATGATGCGGAGGAGGTCGTCCGCGCCGTAGGTGTTGACCACCTCGGCCGCCGTGATCCCCCGGCTCGTGTCCATGCGCATGTCGAGGGGCGCGTCGTAGGAATAGGCGAACCCCCGATCGCGCTCGTCGAGCTGCAGGGAGGAGACCCCGAGGTCGAAGAGGACGGCGTCGACGCCGTCGATGCCCAGGTCTTCGAGCACCTCAGGCAGTTCGTCGTAGACGGCGTGGACCAGGTCGGTGCGGCCGGCGTAGGGGGCGAGCCGTTCGCCGGCGAGGCCGAGCGCCTCGGTGTCGCGGTCGATCCCGACGAGGTGCGCCTCGGGGAAGCGCTGGAGCATGGTCTCGGAGTGGCCCCCCATGCCGAGCGTGGCGTCGACGACGACCGCGCGCCGACCGGCGGCTTCCGCGGCAGCGACGGAGGGGGCGATGAGGGAGACGCAGCGCTCGCGGAGGACGGGGACATGGCGCTCCCCCGTCGGCCGGTCACCGGTCATCCGCTCTCCCCCTCCTGCAGTTCGTACTCGTCTCGGGTCCCACTGCAGGCACGTAGGGAGTGCGGCCTTTTGGATCAGACCCCCATCCGGCCGGAGGGTCGTCGCCTGGCTCCGGGGAAGTGGAGCCAGGAGGCGTACCGAATCCGGCGGCTGGAGATCTCATCCAAGGGACGTTCCCACCTGCGCCGTCGTGCTGTGTGCTGGTCCTGCTGCTGTTCAGATGATGCCCGGGAAGGCATCCTCGTCCGTCTCGGAGAAAGCCGTCTCCTTCTCCATGAGGTAGGAGTCCCAGGCGTCTGCAGCCCAGATCTCCGCACGGCTTCCTGCCCCGATGACCGCGAGGTCCCGGTCGAGTCCCGCGTAGGCCCTCAGCGCGGGCGGGATGGTGATCCTGCCCTGCTTGTCGGGTACCTCGTCCGAAGCGCCCGACAGGAAGATGCGGTTGTAGTCCCTCGCCTGGCGTGACGAGATGGGAGCCGTGCGCATCTGTTCGTGAACCCTTTCGAATTCACTCATGCTGAAGACGTAGATGCACCGTTCCTGACCCCTCGTGAGGACCAGCCCTTCACTCAGTTCCTCGCGGAACTTTGCAGGGAGAATGAGCCTGCCTTTCTCGTCCAGGCGGGGGCTATGGGTTCCGAGGAACATCCCTGACCGCCTGTTCTGAGTCCGCCAAGCCCAGCTTGGTGCCGCTTTGCTCTTATATTCCCCACTTTACTCCACAAGTCTCCCCGGTCAACGTCTTCGGGGCGCGCCGCGCCCCTTTTCCCCGGCGCGTGTCGCGGTCCGTGGCGGGGACGACGGCGCGACGGCGTGCGGGGCCCCCGCGGGGAGCGAAGTGGAGGGCGTCACCGATGCGAGGATCTGCCGGCACCCCGTCATGGCCTTAAACGACGAAGGACCCGCCGGGGCGGGTCCTTCGTCGATGCGGTCGGGGCGATCCTGACTTCTATGTCTGGTCGCGCTTCCGTTCGTCCCATTTGTCTTCCAGGCTGGACATGAAACCGCTCTTGCCTCCGGTCGGCGTCTTGGACGGTTTGCCGAGTGGCTGGCCGGCATCGACCTGCTTCGACTTCGTCGTGGCGAAGTACACTCCACCGCCCATGATCAGGAAGCCCACGACGCCGATGATGATGATCTGATAGACGATGCCCGCCAGAAGGACGAGGATGCCTGCGATCGTGATGAGCGACCCGATGACCAGGCGTCGGGTCGACATCGACTTACGACTGTCCGAGGCCATGGAGTGCGCGAACTTGGGATCGTCGGCGTGCAACTGCTGTTCAAGCTGATCAAGCAACCTCTGCTCGTGTTCCGAGAGTGCCATGACCGCCTCCTTGATGTGGGTACCAACGTTCCTCCACCCAACCAACGCTCCTGACGCTGCCCCGGTTCCCGATGAAGGGGTCCGGGACCGCAGGTTCCGGGTGGTGGATTTGCGTCATGACCGGCAGTTGGACTACCGAGTTAAAGACTAGTGTGCTACTGCGTCGGCGCAAAGTCACAATGCGGTGTTCGGAGCCACCTCTTCTGGATGATAAGGGCCCCTCGCGGCGCTCAACGGTGCGGATCCGGATCGCTCTGCGCCGGTCCCCGCGACGACGCTCCAGGGTGACCGGGTCGCTGTGCCCGGCCGCCGCCGCGGTCCTTCCTCGACGCCCTGGTGCCGTCGTCGTCGGCGTCCGCCGGCAGCCCGTCACCGGGCCCGTCGAGGGATACTCGCGGGCGCGCCCGGGCGAGAAGGCCCGCCGGGACGACGCCCGCCTCCCCGAACTTCCGGTTCACGTCGTCGAGGGCCCGTTCGGCGAGCCTCCAGTTGTCGTCCTGCCGGTCGATCGTCAACTGGGTGGAGCCGTCACCTCCGGTCTCGAGCGACTCGGCCCGGAGGCCGATCAGCCGCACCGCCATGGGCCTGTCGCCGAGGCCGGCGAGCAGGGCCGTGGCGGCCCGGTAGAGCGCGTTCGCGTTGTCCACGGGCTCGTCGAGCTTCCTGGATCGCGTGAGGGTCGAGAAATCCGCGTAGCGGAGCTTGAGCGCCACTCCCCCGGCGCGGTGGCCGGACGCCCGCAACCTCGTCGCCGTGCGGTGGGCGAGCCTCAGCAGCTCGCGACGGAGGACGTCCGAGTCCTCGACGTCGCGGGAGAACGTCTCCTCCGCGCCGATGCTCTTCTCGGGGCGTGAGACCACGACCCGCCGGGGGTCGCGGCCCCAGGCGAGGTGGTGTACGTGCTCGCCGGAGGCACCGAGCAGCCGTCGGAGTGTGGTCACCGGGGTGTGGGCGACATCCTCCACCGTGCGGATGCCGATGCGGGCCAGCACGTCCTGCGTCTTGGCCCCCACGCCCCAGAGCGCGGACACGGGCAGTGTGTGGAGGTACGCCACCGTCCGGTCCCCGGGGATGAGCAGGAGCCCGTCCGGCTTGGCCCTCGTGGAGGCGATCTTCGCCACGAATTTCGTCGTGGCGGCGCCGACGCTCGCGGTGATGCCCAGCGTCGAGTGGATCTCGGCGCGGACCTGCTCCCCGATCTCGCGCGGGCTGCCCAGCCTCCGGAGGGAGCCGGCGACGTCGAGGAAGGCCTCGTCCACGCTCAGCTGCTCGACCTCCGGCGTGACCGAGCGGAAGATCCTCATCACCTGCCCCGAGACCTCCGAGTACCGCCCGTGGTGCGGAGGGAGGATGACCGCGGTGGGGCACTGCCGCATCGCGACCGCCATCGGCATCGCCGACCGCACGCCGTACCGGCGGGCCTCGTAGGAGGCGGACAGGACCACCGACCGTCCGGACGGGGAACCGACGACCACCGGCACGCCGCGCAGGTGCGGGTGGTCGAGCAGTTCCACGGAGACGTAGAAGGCATCCATGTCGATATGCAGGATGTGGCACTCCGCATACTCGACAGCTTCCTGTCCCGCGTCCTTTGGCACGCTTTCATCGTACGCACCGGCACCGACACCGTGTGGGGCGCACAGGGGTTCCCGGCGCGATCCCCCGTCGCCGACCGCCAGCGACCACCGCCGCCCCGGCAGGACCGGGCGGGGCGCCCGTTAGAGTGGAGGCACCACCGAAAGACGAGCTGCACGGGAGATTCATGCTGTCCGCACCTGCCATCCCCGACCAGGGCGGTCCCGCTCCCGACGCCATCACCGTGGAGCAGGAACGGTTCCGATCCTCCCTCACCCGGACCATCGAGGACTTCCTCGCCGAGCAGCGCACCGTGCTGGGGTCCATCTCCGACGAGGCGCTTCCACTGATCTCGAGCATCGCCACCTTGACGAGCGGCGGGAAGAGGATGCGGGCGCTGCTGTGTTACTGGGGCTGGCGGGCGGCGGGTGGATCGCCGCAGGCGTCCGCTCCGGTGACGGCAGGCACGGCCCTCGAGTTCTTCCAGGCCGCCGCCCTGATCCACGACGACATCATCGACCGGTCCGACACCCGACGCGGGCGCCCGAGTGTCCACCGGCAATTCACGGCCCGGCACACCGACGCGGGATGGCACCTCGACGCCGAGCGGTTCGGGGTCGCAGCCGCCATCCTGGCCGGCGACCTCTGCCTCGCCTTCAGCGAGGAGCTCTTCACGGGCTGCTGCTCCGGCGTCACGGGTGACGCCGGGTACGCGGCGCGCACGATCTTCAACCGCATGCGCACGGAGGTGATGGCAGGCCAGTACCTGGACTTGCTGGAAGAGGCCGTCGGCCCGGACCAGACCCCGGCGGTCGCCGAGGAGCGGGCCCTCAACATCCTCCGCTTCAAGTCCGCGAAGTACTCGATGGAGCGGCCCCTCATGCTCGGCGGAGCCCTCGCCGGCGCGGACGACGCACTGCTCGCCGCCTACTCGGCGTTCTCGCTCCCCCTGGGCGAGGCGTTCCAGCTGCGCGACGACGTCCTCGGTGTCTTCGGTGATCCGTCCGTGACGGGCAAACCCGCCGGAGACGACCTGCGCGAGGGGAAGCGGACCTTCCTGATCGCGCGTGCGCTCGGCTCCAGCACCGAGGCCGGGCGCACCCGGATCAACGCGATGCTCGGCGACACCTCGCTCGACGCGGATGCCATCGACACGCTGCGGGCGCTGATCGTGGACAGCGGAGCGCTGGCGCATACGGAGCAGCTCATCGGGCGGAAATCGGAGGAGGCCTTCGTAGCGCTCGGAGACCTCGCGGTGGACCCCGTCTCGCTGCGGGCGCTGCGACTGCTCGCGGACGCGGCGGTCACCCGGACCGCCTGACGGTCCCGCACCCCGCACCCTGTCCGCCCCGGACAATCCTGAGCGGGAAGGGTGTTCCTACCAGGCGGCTGCCTGCGCGCGCCGGCGGATCTCCGTCTTCCGACCCTCCCGCAGGGCGTCGATGGGCCGACCCGGCAGGGACTCGTCCTCGGTATACAGCCACCGGATAATGTCCTCGTCGCCGTAGCCGCTGTCCGCGAGGACCACCACGGTGCCCTTGAGGCTGTCGAGGATCGCCCCGTCGACCAGGAAATCCGCCGGCACGCTGCGGATGTTGCGCTCACCGATCCGCACGCTCACGAGTGATCGTTCGGTGACGAGCGAGTGCACGCGGGTGATGGGCAGATCGAGTGCTTCGGCCACCTCGGGGAGATTGAGCCAGGCGGGAACGAGTTGTTCGAGTTCAGTCACCGTCCAAGGGTGCCATGCTCCCGCACCCAACTCCACTCGGCCGCCTTTTCGGCAAGGACTCCTCAAGATGCACCGGGAGGGACACGCCGATCTTGACGATTCCCTGCATTTTCACTCCCTTGTGCTAGCGAACCCATCGTGTAGATTCACTTAAGTCACACAAGTCACACTATCAACACGTGAAACATCAGCATCACGAGCACCTGCATGGCCCCCGGACAGGAAGAGTCACCCCGGGAGCATGCGTCCGCGCGGACTCACCCGCCAACAGACGAGGAACGAAACATGACAGCCCAGCGATCGAACGCACCGCTGAACGGCGCCCGCAGGAAGGCCGACGGCGCACGCCGGCGCGGCCTGAACGTCGCCGTGACCACCGCTGCCCTGCCCGCGGTGATCTTCTCCTCCGTAGCCCTGGCCCAGCCGGCGACGGCCGCTCCCGCCGCGCAGGCCTCGGTCGCCCGGCACCTCGGAGCGGCAGCAACCCCCCTTCCCTCGCGGGCCGTGGTGCCCGCCACGCTCGTCGCCGCGCAGATCCCGGCACAGAAGGTCGCGGTCGTCACGCAGACGGTGCCCAGCACCCACACCGTGAAGCCCGGTGACACGATCGGGGCGATCGCCAGGCGGTACGGACTGTCCACCGACTCCGTCCTCACACGTAACGGCATGACCGCGCGCACCATCATCTACCCCGGACAGAAGATCAAGCTCACCGGGGGTCCCGCGCCGGTAGCGAAGCCCGCCCGCCCGGCAGCGCCCGCCCCGACAGCGGGATCGACCTACGTCGTCAAGCCCGGCGACACGCTGGGCGCCATCGCCTCCCGCCATGGCGTGAGCCTGCAGAGCGTCCTCACGGCCAACAGGCTCTCGATGAACTCGATCATCTACCCCGGTCAGAAGCTCGACCTCGGCGGTAAGGCCCCCGCTTCCACGCCGGCACCCGCCCCCGTCAAGCCGGCGCCCGCGCCGGCACCGTCGGGTGGTACGTACGTCGTGAAGTCCGGCGACACGCTCGGCGCCATCGCCTCGCGCAGCGGCGTCGCCCTGGACTCGCTGCTGACGGCGAACGGCCTCTCGAGGTCGTCGATCATCTACCCGGGCCAGAAGCTGAAGCTCACCGGTTCCCTCACGCCGCAGTCGACCCCCCCGAAGACGCAGGCGCCTGCCCCGGCCCCCGCACCCACCTCCGGGTCCTATGTCGTGAAGTCGGGCGACACGCTGGGGGCCATCGCCTCCCGGAACGGGGTCGGGCTCTCCAGCCTGCTCACCGCCAACCGCATGAGCATGACGACGGTCATCTACCCGGGCCAGAAGCTCACCATCCCGGGCAAGGGCGCCACTCCCGCACCCGCCCCGGCCCCCGCGCCGACCGATCTCGTGCCCTCGTCGTTCCTCGGTTACACGTACCCGGACCGGGTGGTGGCGGACGCCAACGCGAACAAGGCGCTGCTCAACGCGCTTCCTGCGCCGTCGCAGGCCGAGATGAGGAAGATCGTCGCCGACACAGCACGCTCCATGGGCGTCGACCCGAGCCTCGCCCTGGCATTCGCCCACCAGGAATCGGGCTTCAACCAGCGCGCGGTCTCGCCGGCGAACGCCATCGGCACCATGCAGGTCATCCCCTCGTCCGGCCAGTGGGCGAGCGACCTCGTCGGGCGCAAGCTCAACCTCCTGGATCCGTACGACAACGCCACGGCCGGCGTCGCGATCATCCGCTCGCTCGTCCGCACCAGTCCGTCGATGGATATCGCCATCGCGTCCTACTACCAGGGCCAGTACTCCGTGCAGACCCGGGGCATGTTCGCGGACACCAAGCAGTACGTCGCCTCGATCAAGGCCCACCAGAAGAACTTCCGGTAGGGCGGGCCCGGCCCGGTGCCGGTGAGGGGGTGGGACCGCGTGTGGTCCCACCCCCTTTTCGCTGCTCCCGTTTAGTATCGAAGGGTGCACCAGCAACGGAAGGACCCCCTCGAAGGAGCAACGGTCGACGGGCGCTATGTGGTCCAGTCGCGGTTGGCCCGCGGGGGCATGTCCACCGTCTACCTCGCCACCGACCGCCGCCTGGATCGGCGCGTGGCGCTCAAGGTGCTGTACCCGCACCTGGCCGAGGAGCCCGGCTTCATCGACCGCTTCGAGCAGGAGGCGAAATCGGCGGCACGGCTGTCCCACCCGCACGTGGTCGGCGTCCTCGACCAGGGCGTGGACGACGTCGACGGGCAGCCGGTCGCCTACCTCGTCATGGAGTTCGTCCGGGGCAGGACCCTGCGCGACGTCCTGCGCGACCACGGCCGGCTCACACCCCGCCATGCGCTCGACCTGCTGGATGCCGTCGTCGAGGGGCTGGCGGCCGCCCATGAGGCAGGACTCATCCACCGTGACGTGAAGCCGGAGAACGTCCTCCTCTCCGACACGGGCCAGGTGAAGATCGCCGACTTCGGGCTCGCCCGCGCGGTGTCCGCGACCACGGGCACCGCGACCCTCGTGGGGACGGTCGCCTATCTCTCCCCCGAGCTCGTGCTCGGCCGGCCCGCCGAAGCGCAGAGCGACATCTACTCGACGGGCATCATGCTCTTCGAGCTCCTCACCGGGCAGCAGCCCTTCACGGGCGACACGCCCATCCAGGTCGCCATCCAGCACGCGCAGGCGGACGTGCCCGCGCCCTCCGAGCTCCTTCCCGGCCTCGCCCCGGACATCGACGAACTGGTGCAGTGGTGCACCTCCAGGGATCCCGAGGACCGCCCGGTGGACGGGTCCGCGCTCCTCGGCGAGCTCCGGCACATCCGCGAGACGCTCACCGACGAGGAGCTGGACTTCGCGCCCGACGACGCACCCGACGTCGTCCCGCAGCAGGATCAGCTCACCGTCGCCGTCGTTCCGCGGCTCCCGGACGACGGCGCCCGGACCGTGGCGCTGTCACGCCCGGCCCGGGCGGCGGGTTCCGGCGACGCCGCGGGGACCTCCGGTCGGACGGAGGTCCTACCGGGCGCGGCGCGCGAGGAGAATCCCACGAGCGTCATCGGCAGGGACCGCAACGCGACCCGCGTGATCGGGGCGATGCCCGCCGTCCCGCCGTCGTCTGGCCTGCCGGCTCCTTCCGGGGAGCAGCAGCGCCCGGGCAGCACGGCCGCCCCCGGACGTACCGGAGGAAGCACGGTCCGCCCGCTGTCGAAGCGGCAACAGGCGAGGGAGGCCCAGCGCCCGCAGAAGGCGCTGCGCGGGCGGGCCGGGCGCCGCTCGGTGCGGCTGCTCGTGGCCCTGCTGATCGTCCTCGCCGGCCTGGTCGCAGGGCTGGGCTGGGTCTTCGGGGCCGGGCCGGCCGGAGTGGTCACCCTCCCCGACGTCGCGAACGTCCCCCTCGGCGAGGCGCGTGCCGTCCTCGAGGAACAGGGACTCGGCTCCGTGTCCACGGAGGAGGCCTTCGACGAGGAGGTCCTCCCCGGCCTGGTGATCGGCACGGACCCGGCAGCGAACACGGAGGTCCGGCGCTTCGAAAGAGTCGACCTCCTCGTCTCCAGGGGGCCGGAGCTGTTCGCCGTACCGGACCTCACCGGACGGACCCAGGTCGAGGCCGCCGCTGAGCTCGGGGCCGCAGGACTCGCCGTCGGCGCACTGGACGAGGAGTACAGCGAGAGCGTGCCGGCCGGCGGCATCCTGCGGCAGGACCCGGAGCAGGGCGCCGAGCGCCGCCGCGGGTCCGTCGTGGATCTCGTGGTGTCACTCGGTCCGGCGCCGATCGCCGTCCCCGACGTCGTCGGGCTCCCCGAGCAGGACGCCGTGGACGCGCTCGAGGAGGCGGGTCTCGTGCCCGTGGTGGGAGACGCCCGCGAGTACAGCCGGACGGTGCCGGCCGGTGCCGTCGTCGGCCAGAGCCCTTCCGGCTCGGACGTCCAGCGCGGGACCGGCGTCACGCTCACGCTCTCCCGCGGCCCGCGCCTGGTGGAGGTCCCCAGCGTCTTCTCGCTGTCCGAGGAGCGCGCCGTCGACGTCCTGGAGGCGGCCGGCTTCGAGGTGCAGGTCGACTACACCTTCGGCAGCGCGGTCCTCGGACTCGTCGCCGGGCAGAGTCCGGCGGGCGAACAGCCCGAGGGGACCGTCATCCGCATCACCGTCACCTGAGGCCCGGCTTCCCCGGAACGCCGAAGGCGGCCACCGGGGTGACCGCCTTCGGACATAATCAGCGCCGACATGCGCCGTCGGGTGTTCAGCTCTTCGATAGCGCGCCCGCGACGAGGAACGCCATCTCGAGCGACTGCATGTGGTTCAGGCGGGGATCGCACACGGACTCGTACCGCTCCAGGAACGCCTCCTGGTCGACCGGATCGGCGCCACCGAGGCACTCGGCGACGTCGTCCCCGGTCATCTCGACGTGCAGCCCGCCCGGGAACGTCCCGAGGGAGTTGTGCACCTCGAAGAACCCGCGCACCTCGTCGATGACGTCGTCGAAGTTGCGGGTCTTGTAGCCGTTGGGGGAGGTCACCGTGTTGCCGTGCATCGGATCCGTCACCCAGAGGACCTGCGCACCCGACGCCGTGACGCGCTCCACGAGCGTCGGCAGCTTCTCGCGGATGTTCTTCGCGCCCATGCGCGTGATGAACGTGAGCCTGCCGGGCTCGCGGTTCGGGTCCAGCTTGTCGATGAGCGCCAGGGCGTCATCCCCCGACGTCGACGGGCCGAGCTTGACGCCGATCGGGTTCCGTACCCGGGACAGGAAGTCCACGTGCGCGCCGTCGATCTCGCGGGTGCGCTCCCCGATCCACAGGAAGTGCGCGGAGGTGTCGTACGGGAGCGAGGTGCGGGAGTCGATCCGGGTCAGCGCGCGTTCGTAGTCGAGGAGCAGGGCTTCGTGGCTGGCGAAGAACTCGACGCGCTTGAGCGCTTCGAAGTCCGTTCCGCAGGCGTCCATGAAGCGGACGGCGCGGTCGATCTCCCCGGCGAGCGATTCGTAGCGGGAGTGCGCCGGGTTGGCCATGAAGCCCTTGTTCCAGTGGTGGACCAGCCGAAGGTCAGCGAATCCCCCCTGCGTGAACGCGCGGATCAGGTTCAGCGTCGAGGCCGACGTGTGGTACGCCTTGACCATCCGGGAGGCGTCGTGCCCGCGGCTCTCCGGGCTGAAGTCGTAGCCGTTGACCATGTCCCCCCGGTAGGCCGGCAGGGTGATGCCGTCGCGCGTCTCGTCGTTGGAGGAACGTGGCTTGGCGAACTGGCCGGCCATGCGCCCCATCTTGATGACGGGCAGGGAGGCGCCGTAGGTCAGGACGACGGCCATCTGCAGGATCGTGCGGACACGGGCACTGATCTTGTCCGCCGTCGCACCGTCGAATGTCTCCGCGCAGTCCCCGCCCTGGAGCAGGAACGCCTTGCCCTGGGCGGCCGCGGCGAGCCGCTCGCGCAGGACGTCGACCTCTCCGGCGAAGACGAGGGGCGGGAGGCTCGAGAGTTCTTTGACCGACGCCGAATAGACTCCGGGATCCTGCCACGAGGGCTGCTGCGCTGCGGTCATCGAGCGCCAGGCATCGAGGCCGGCAGTGGTGGACGAAGCGGATTCCGCGGCACGCGGGAGGACGGGAGCTAGTGAGTCGGTCACACCCGAATTCTACCGGCTGGGCGGTGCCGTCCCGATTCGGCCCGTCATGGCCGCCTGGCGCGATGTCATAGAGCGACACCTCCGCGGGCGGGGACGCCCTCCCTCCAGCGGGCAGGCCCTACGCGGGACCGGTGGTGCCGTCGCCCGTGGTGTCCTGGCCCTCGCCGGCCGTGCGCTGCTCGTCCGACGGCGTGCGGCCGATCTCGGTGACGGCGCCCGGCGCGGGGGTGGCGGCGTCGTTCGAGATCCTGACGGCGGCCCTCCGCGTGTCGGCGCCGGGCCTGGGCGCCTTCCGGCCGGCGGCTTTCTCCGCGGCGAGGCGCTCCTTGACCGTACTGGCGTACGCGTCGACGTACTCCTGCCCGGAGAGGCGCATCAGTTCGTACATGATCTCGTCGGTGACGGACCGCTGGACGAAGCGATCGTCCTCGAGCCCCTCGTACCGGGTGAAGTCGAGCGGCTCGCCGATGATGATGCCGACCCGGCGGATGTTGGGGATGCGGCGGCCGATGGGCTGCACCTTGTCCGTGCCGATCATCGCCACCGGGATCACCGGGACGCCCGTGGCGAGGACCAGCTTCGCCACGCCCGTCTTGCCACGGTAGAGGCGGCCGTCGGGGCTGCGCGTGCCCTCCGGGTAGATGCCGAGGACGCCGCCGTCGTTGAGGATGTCCATCCCGGCGCTCAGCGACGAGGACGACGCCGCCCCGCCGGAACGATCCATGGGCAGCTGGTTGGACAGGCGGAAGAAGAGCGCGGTCAGCCGTCCCTTGAGGCTCTTGCCCGTGAAGTACTCGGATTTCGCGAGGAACACGACTTTCCGGGGAACGACGATCGGCAGGAAGATCGAATCGGAGAACGACAGGTGGTTGCTGACGATCACGGCAGGGCCGGAGGCCGGGACGTTGTCGAGTCCCTTGACCCACGGCCGGAAGAGGAGGTTGAGGATCGGACCGACGATGATCCGCTTCATCACCCAATAGAACACGCTGCCAGCCTCCCTGCATGGACGGTGCGGCACTCGGCGATGCCGCCCGCTTTTCCATGTGGAAGCCTACTCTAAGGGTGTTGGCGCGACCGACTGCGTCGCCACGGTCACCACCGCCGAGGAATACCGACACGCTGGCGATCGGTTGACGTAGCGCCGCGCGGTGTCCACGATTGAACGAGCACGCCCACTGATGTCAGAAAATGCCGGGCGGAGATCCTCCGAACCCTGGCCGCAGCACGCGACGGCAGGTAGCAAAGTATGGGCCCCCGAGGTCAGGAACCGAACGAATCCACGGATGACGCCGTCTGGCAGGATCTCGTGGCGCGGCTGGAAGGGACGTCCACCGATCCCGACTCCCCCGCCGCGCCCGGCCGCGCCCGGATCGACGGAGCCCCCGCCCCCCGGACGGACGATCCGGTGGGCCAGGAGCCGGCACCCTCGCGCGGGCGCGGCGACGGCGCACGCGATGTCGTCCGCGATGCGGATGACGCCCCCGGGGACACAGCCGGAACCACCAACCGCGAGCGTGCGGACGCCATCTTCCGCAACCAGCCCCTGCGGTCGACCGGCCCGCGCGATTACGCTGCACCGGACGGTCCGGACGAGGACGAAGGGTTCACGCCCGATGACCCGCCACCCCTCGGATCAGGCGACCCGCTGACGGTCCTCGCGTGGATCGGCGCGGCCGGCGGACCGATCATGCTGCTGCTCATCGCCATGTTCTGGCGGACGGCGCCCCTGGCCGCGACGCTCGGCCTGCTCGTGCTGTTCCTGGCAGGCGCCGGATACCTGGTCACCAAGCTGCCCAAACACCGGGACATCGGGGACGACGGCGCCGAGGTCTGACGCGGGCAGCCTATGACGCGGGACGCCGCTGTCGGCTGCCCGTGACCTCGGGTGCCGCTGCTCCTCAGGTGCCGCTGCGGGAGAGCAGCCGGGACAGGTCCGCAGCTCCGATGAGTCCCGCGGCCGGCCCGAGGGCGGCCCGCTCGATCCGGGCCACGGGTCGGAAGCCCCGACCTGTCAGGTTCCTCCCGAAGGCACGGCGGGCCGGCTCCAGCAGGAGGTCACCCGCCGCGCTCAGCCCGCCGCCGATCACGAACGTCCCCGGGTCGAGGGCCGCCGCCAGGTTGGCGAGCCCCAGTCCCAGCCACTGGCCGACGTCGTCCACGAGTTCGCGCGACGTCGGATCTCCCTCCATGGCGAGCCGGGTGACGAGGGCACCGGTGAGGGCGCCGTCATCAGCCGCCGCGGCGTCGACGATGGTCTGCGCCACGGGGGAATGCGCTGCGGCAAGCTCGCGGGCCTCGCGTCCCAGCGCATTGCCCGAGGCGTACTGCTCCCAGCACCCCCGGTTGCCGCATTCGCAGCGGTGCCCCTGCGGGACGACGATCTGGTGGCCGAACTCGCCGGCGACACCGTACCGGCCGCGCTCGACGCGGCCGCCCATGATCATGGCCCCTCCGATACCGGTCCCGAGGGTCACGCAAACGAGGCGGGACTCCCCGCGCCCCGCGCCGAACCGCCACTCGGCCCAGGCCGCTGCGTCGGCGTCGTTCACCACCGTCACGCGCCGGCGGAGCAGTCTCTCGAGGTTGCGCCGCACCGGCTCGTTGCGCCACGCAAGATGCGGGCTGAACAGCACTGTGCTGTTCGACAGGTCCATCCACCCGGCGGCCCCGATGCCCACCGAGCGGACACGGTAGTCCCGCGACAGTTCGCGGACGAGCTCGGTGACGGTCGCCTCCACGGCGCGTGCGTCCTGGCCCGGCGTCGGCCTGCGCGCCTCGGCGAGGATCCGGCCGTGGACGTCCACCACGCCGGCCGCGATCTTGGTGCCGCCGATGTCCACGCCGACCGACAGGCCACGGCGCGCCGGATTGGGGAAGGCGGTGCGGGCCGGACGGGCGGCCATCGGCCCGGGGCCCCTCCACGGAAGGCCCGTCTCGGAGCGCGGCCGCCGGACACGGGGGGCGCCCGGCTCGGGCATGATCGGCATGCGGTCCTCCTCTGGATGGCAGGACGCGCGTGCACCCGTTACCGATTCGTACAGTACTGGAGAGCGTTTCGGTCAGGTAACGCTATAGGGTTAAACCACCTCAGTGTGGGGTGATATCAAAGGAGCTATCGTGCGCGACATCAGCGTCCCCGTCCTTGTCGACGTCCCCCGCCGGACGAATACCACCGATCTCGTGGTCAGGCAGGCGACCAAGCCGTCCAATCCGGCCCTGTTCGCCGTCAAGGGAGCATCGGGCGAGTGGGAGGACATCTCGGCCACCGAGTTCCGCCGCCAGGTCGAGGACGTCGCGAAGGGCCTGATCGCCTCCGGTGTCCAGGCCGGGGACCGCGTGGCCATCATGGCCCGCACACGGTACGAGTGGTCGCTGGCCGACTTCGCGATCTGGTTCGCCGGCGCGGTGTCCGTCCCCGTCTACGAGACCTCCTCCCCCGCGCAGGTGGCCTGGATCCTCAGCGACTCCGGCGCGGTCGGAGTCTTCGTCGAGTCGGCCCGCCACGAGGACGTGGTCCGTGAGGCCGTCGCACTGGAAGGCATCGGATCCCTGCAGCACGTCTGGCAGTTCGACGGCGGAGGCCTGGACACGCTGCGGACGGCCGGGGTGGGGACGGACGAGCAGACGCTCTCGGACCGCCGGGCGTACGCGGGGCTCGACGACGTCGCCACGATCATCTACACCTCGGGCACCACGGGCAAGCCCAAGGGCTGCGAACTGACGCACGGCAACTTCGTCGAGCTGTCGGAGAACGCCGCAGCAGCACTCCCGGAGGTGGCGCGCGAGGGTGCCCAGACCATCATGTTCCTCCCCCTCGCCCACGTCTTCGCGCGCTTCATCTCGGTACTGTGCGTCGCAGCCGGAGCCACCGTGGCCCACACCCCCGACGTCAAGAACCTGCTCCCCGACCTGCAGAGCTACCAGCCCACGTTCATCCTGGCCGTGCCCCGCGTCTTCGAGAAGGTCTACAACAACTCGATGCTCAAGGCCGAGGACGCCGGCAAGGGCAAGATCTTCCACGCGGGTGCCGATGTGGCCATCGCGTGGTCGAAGGCCGAGCAGGCCGGGAAGATCCCCCTGGCCCTCAGGGTCAAGCACGCGGTCTTCGACAGGCTGCTCTACGGCAAGATCCGCACGGCCATGGGCGGCCGCGTGCAGCACGCGGTGTCCGGCGGGGCGCCCCTGGGAGACCGCCTCGGGCACTTCTTCCACGGCATCGGGCTCATGGTGCTCGAGGGCTACGGCCTGACGGAGACCACCGCCCCCATCACGGTGAACACCCCGAAGCGGATCAAGATCGGCACCGTGGGCGCCCCCCTCCCGGGCAACGCGGTGAAGATCGCGGACGACGGCGAGATCCTCGCGAAGGGCGTCTGCGTCATGAAGGGGTACTACAACCGCCCGGACCTGACCGCGGAGGCCTTCCTCGACGGATGGTTCCGCACCGGCGACATCGGCGAGCTCGACGACGACGGCTTCCTCCGGATCACGGGCCGCAAGAAGGAGATCATCGTGACGGCCAGCGGGAAGAACGTGATCCCGGCGCTGCTCGAGGACGCGATCCGCGCCAACGCCCTGGTCTCCCAGTGCGTCGTCGTCGGGGACGCACGGCCCTTCATCTCGGCCCTCATCACGATCGACGAGGAAGCCCTCCCGGGCTGGCTGGACCGGCACCAGTTGCCGGCCGGCACCACGACGGCGGACGCCGCGGCGCACCCGAAGGTCCTGGCGGAGATCCAGGTACTGGTGGACCAGGCCAACTCGACCGTGTCGCGGGCGGAGGCCATCAAGGTGTTCCGGATCGTGACGACCGACTTCACCGAGACCACGGGCCATCTGACGCCGTCCCTGAAGATCAAGCGCGCCCAGGTCCTCAAGGACTACTCGGACGTGGTGGAGTCCATCTACACGACGACCACTGTCTGACCGGAGCGGGGGTCCCCCTCCGTGGGCGGCGGGACCCCCGGGTCAGTCGATCGCCAGATGCAGCAGCGCGTTCTCGACCACCTCGGTGAGGGCCGGGTGGATCCAGTACTGGCCCCGCGCCATCGTGTGCGCGTCCAGTCCGAAGGACATCGCCTGGACGAGCGGCTGGATGATCATGGACGCCTCATGACCGAGGATATGGGCGCCGAGGATGCGTCCGGTGTGCCGCTCGGCGATGATCTTCGCGAAGCCGAGCGAGTCCTCCATCGCCCACCCGTAGGCGGTCGAGCCGTAGTGCTGCACGGCCGTGACGACGGCCGTCCCTTCGGCCTCGGCGTACGTGAGGGCCTGCCCCTCCGTCATGCCGACGGACGCCGCCTGCGGGTGGGAGAACACCGCGGCGGGCACGAACCGGTGGTCGCTCGCCCGCAGCGCCTCGGGATGGAGCAGGTTGTGGGCGACGATCTTCGCCTCGTGGTTCGCGACGTGCTTGAGCTGGTAGGGGCTGCTCACATCGCCGAGGGACCATAGTCCGTCCACCGGCGTCCCGTTGCGCAGGACCCGCTGGAATTCGTCGACGGCGAGGCGGCCGTCGTCGTGCAGGTCGAGGCCCGCCTCGGATGCCCCCAGGCGGTCGGTGTTCGGCGTGCGGCCGATGGCCACGAGCACGGCGTCGACCTCGAGCTCGGCGGGCCCGGCCGGACCGCTGAGCCGGGCCGTGACGCTGCCGTCGTCGTTCGCGGCGATGGCCGTGACATCGGTGTCCAATCGAAGGTCCCACTGGTGCGCGGCCTGCGCGGTGAAGGACTCGGACACGGTCTCGTCGAGGTGGCGGAGCATGCCGGCGGAGCGCACCGCGAGGGTCACGCGCGTGCCGAACGAGCCGAACACGTGCGCGAACTCCGCCGCGATGTAGCCCCCGCCGATGATGAGCAGGCGCCGCGGCTGCTCCTCGAGGCGCATCACGGAGTCCGAGGTGTGCACCTGGGGCAGGGTGATGCCCGGGATGTCCGGGAGCGCGGCACGCGAACCGGTGGCCAGGACCAGCTGGTCGGCCGTGATGACGTCCCCGCCGGGCGTCTCGAAGGACTTCTCCCCCGTCAGCCGGACGTACTCCTCGATGAGGGTGACATTCGCGAGTTCCTCCGCGCGATACGTGCGCCCGCCCTCCGAGATGGCGTCGATCCGGGTGAAGATGCGGTCCCTGATGTCCGACCAGCGCACCCCGTCCAGGGAGAGGTCCACGCCGAGGCGCGAGGAGTGCGAGGGCGCAGAGGCCAGCCCGGCGGGATAGACGAACATCTTCGTGGGGATGCAGCCCACGTTGAGGCATGTGCCGCCGAAGGTCCCGCCCTCCACGAGCACCACCTTGCGGTCGTCCCATTCCGGGGAGATGAGGGTGTTGCCCGAGCCGGAGCCGATGATCGCGAGGTCGTAATGGGTCACACCCGCAGTCTAGCGGCGGACGGGATGCCGGCGGCTCGGCGGCGGGGCCGCGAGCCCGGTCGGGATGCCGGCGGCGGGGCCGCGAGCCCGGTCGGGGCCCGCCGCCCCGCTCAGGACGCCGAGACCACGAGCAGGAGATCGCCGCCCTGCGCGGGCGCGGGGCCGGAGAAGGCGACCCGCTGGACCGTGCCTGCCACGGGGGTGGTGATGCTCGCCTCCATCTTCATGGCCTCGATGGTCGCGACCGTGTCTCCCGCGGCGACACTGTCCCCTTCGGCACGCGCGATGGTGACGGACCCGGCGAACGGGGCGGCGATCTGGCCCGGCGTTCCCGGGTCGGCCTTCTCCGCGGCCACGACGTCGCTGCGGATACTCCTGTCCCGCACGCTGACCGGCCGCATCTGGCCGTTGAGCGTGCACATGACGGTCCGCATGCCCTTCTCGTCGGGCTCCGAGACCGCTTCGAGGGTGGCGATGAGGCGGACGCCCTTCTCGAGCTCGATGATGTGCTCGGTGTTGGGCTGGAGTCCGTAGAGGTAGTCGGCCGTGCCCAGGAGGGACACGTCCCCGTAGGTGTCGCGCGTGGCCCTGAAGTCCTTCGTCGGCCCGGCGAACAGCAGCGTGTTCAGCGCGGACCGGCGCTCCGACGAGGAACCGGCGAGCTTCGCCTCGTCGTCGGCGGTGAGGTCGACGTCGCGCGGCTTGAACTCGCGGCCCTGCAGGGCCTTGGTGCGGAAGGGCTCCGGCCAGCCGCCGGGCGGGTTGCCGAGCTCCCCGTTGAGGAACCCGATGACCGAGTCCGGGATGTCGAAGGCCTGGGGGTTCTCCTCGAACTCGGCGGGATCCGCGTCCCGGCCCACCAGGGCCAGCGCGAGGTCTCCCACGACCTTGGAGGACGGTGTCACCTTCACGAGCCGGCCGAGGATGCGGTCGGCCGCGGTGTACATGTCCTCGATCGCCTCGAACCTCTCGCCCAGGCCGAGCGCGATGGCCTGCTGCTTCAGGTTGGACAGCTGGCCGCCGGGGATCTCGTGGCGGTAGACGCGGCCGGTGGGCCCGGGCAGCCCGGATTCGAACGGCGCGTACATGCGGCGCACGGCCTCCCAGTAGGGTTCCAGCGAGCAGACCGCGTCGAGGTCCAGGCCGGTGTCCCGGGGCGTGTGGGCCAGGGCAGCGACGAGGGCGGACGCCGAGGGCTGGCTCGTCGTCCCGGCCAGGGCGGCGCTGGCGACGTCGACGGCGTCCACCCCGGCGTGCACGGCCGCGAGGAGCGTGGCGAGCTGGCCACCGGCGGTGTCGTGGGTGTGCAGGTGGACGGGCAGGTCGAAGCGCTCCCGCAGGGCGGTCACGAGACGCGTGGCGGCGGCCGGGCGGAGCAGCCCGGCCATGTCCTTGATGGCCAGGATGTGGGCGCCGGCGTCGACCATCCTCTGCGCGAGGTCGAGGTAGTACTCCAGCGTGTACAGCTTCTCCGCCGGGTCGAGCATGTCGGAGGTGTAGCAGAGGGCCACCTCCGCGATCGCCGTCCCGGTCGCACGGACCGCCCGGATGGCGGGCTCCATCTGCGTGACGTCGTTCAGGGCGTCGAAGATCCGGAAGATGTCGATCCCTGACGCCGCGGCCTCCTGCACGAACGCCGTCGTCACCGCCTCGGGGTACGGCGTGTAACCGACGGTGTTCCGCCCGCGCAGCAGCATCTGGAGGCAGATGTTCGGGACCTCGCGGCGCAGCGCGTCCAGGCGCTCCCACGGATCCTCGCCGAGGAAGCGGAGTGCGACGTCGTAGGTGGCCCCGCCCCAGGCCTCCACCGACAGCAGCCCGGGGGTCAGCCGGGACACGCTCGCGCCGGCCGCGACGAGGTCGCGGGTCCGGACACGGGTGGCGAGCAGGGACTGGTGGGCGTCGCGGAACGTGGTGTCCGTGACAGCGACGGCGGTCTGCTCCCGCAGCTGCCGGGCGAAACCCTCCGGACCGAGCTCGAGCAGCCGCTGCCGGCTCCCGGCCGGCGGTGCGTCGGCCTCGGCTGCACTCCGGTCCTCGGGGAGCGGCGGCAGCTTCACCCTCGGGTCGAGGTGCGCCGGCCGGGCGCCGTTGGGCTGGTTGACGGTCACGTCGGCGAGCCAGGTGAGCAGCTTGGTGCCGCGGTCGGCGGGCACCCGCGCCGTCAGGAGTTCGGGGCGTTCGTCGATGAACGACGTCGCCACGTTGCCCGCGATGAAGTCCGGGTCGTCCAGGACGGCCTGCAGGAAGGAGATGTTCGTCGACACGCCTCGGACGCGGAACTCCGCGAGTGCCCGCCGCGCCCGGGTGACGGCCGAGGGGTAGTCCCGGCCCCTGCAGGTGAGCTTGACGAGCATCGAGTCGAAGTGAGGGCTGATCTCGGCACCCGCGTAGACGGTGCCGCCGTCGAGCCTCACCCCGGCGCCGCCGGCCGACCGGTAGGCGGAGATCCTGCCGACGTCGGGCCGGAACCCGTTCGCGGGATCCTCCGTGGTGATGCGGCTCTGCAGGGCCGCCCCGCGCAGGGTCACGGTGTCCTGGCTCAGGCCGAGGTCCGCGAGGGTCTCCCCCGCGGCGATCCGCAGCTGGGACTGGACGAGGTCGACGTCGGTCACCTCCTCGGTGACCGTGTGTTCGACCTGGATGCGCGGGTTCATCTCGATGAACACGTGCTGGCCCGCCCGTTCCCCGACCGTGTCCACGAGGAACTCGACCGTTCCGGCGTTCACATAGCCCAGCGCGGTCGCGAACTTCACGGCGTCGCGATGCAGCGCCTGGCGGATCGACTCGTCCAGGTTCGGGGCGGGCGCGATCTCGATGACCTTCTGGTGCCGTCGCTGGAGGGAGCAGTCGCGTTCGAACAGGTGCATCACGTTGCCCTCGGCGTCCGCGAGGATCTGCACCTCGATGTGGCGCGGGCGGAGGACTGCCTGCTCCAGGAACATGGTGGCGTCCCCGAACGCGGATTCGGCCTCGCGCATCGCGGCCTCCAGCGCCTCGGGCAGCGCCTCGCGCGTGTCCACCCGGCGCATCCCGCGACCGCCGCCACCGGCCACCGCCTTCGCGAAGACCGGGAACCCGATCTCCTCCGCCGCCGCGATCAGTTCCGCGACGTCGGCACTCGGACGGGACGACGCGAGGACCGGGATGCCGGCCGCGCGGGCGGCGTCGAGGGCCTTGACCTTGTTCCCGGCGAGCTCCAGCACATCGGCCGGCGGTCCCACGAACGTGATCCCCGCCTCGGCCGCGGCCCGGGCGAGGCCGGGATTCTCGGACAGGAAGCCGTACCCGGGGTAGATGGCGTCGCAGCCGGACTCCCGGGCCACGCGGATGATCTCCTCGATGTCCAGGTATGCCCGGACCGGGTGGCCCTCCTCACCGATGAGGTACGCCTCATCGGCCTTCTGGCGGTGGATCGAGTTCCTGTCCTCGTAGGGGAAGACGGCCACGGTCTTCGCCCCCACCTCGTGCCCGGCCCGAAAAGCGCGGATGGCGATCTCGCCACGGTTAGCTACCAGAATTTTCGAGAACATCGCACTCCTGCATCCTTGCCGGTCGGGTCCTTCAGGCTGGCTCGATCCTACCCGTGGGGCCGCGCCGGTCCATGACGGTGCCGCCATGTGGACGGGCGACGCGCGGGGACCGCCCGGCGCGGCGACGGACGGCACCGTCCGGGCGGCAAGCCGCGCCACCCTATGATGGACGGGATCACAAGGACATCGGGCCGCCCGTCGCGGCCAGGGATAGGTATGGGTTCCACACGTGCAGGTAGTGAGCATCAGCAGCCTCAAAGGCGGCGTCGGCAAGACGTCGATGACCCTGGGGCTCGCGTCGGCCGCCCTGGCGGCCGGGATCCCCACCCTCGTCGTCGATCTCGACCCGCACGCCGATGCGACCACGGGCCTCGGCGTCAGGCCCTCGGGTCAGACCGACATCGGGCGCCTGCTGAAGGACGCACGGCGCGCCGATCTCGGCGCCCACACCGTCCCCAGTGGCTGGGTGGCGACAGCCGCGAAGCAGCCGGGCGCCCGGAAGGCGACCCTCGACGTGGCGATGGGGTCGGCCTACTCGGGCATCTACGACCGGCCGGACCTCGGACGCCGCGACCAGCGGCGCCTGTCCTCGCTGCTGTCGCGGGTCGAGGGCTACAGCCTCGTCCTGATCGACTGCCCGCCGTCGCTGAACGGCCTGACCCGCATGGCATGGACGGCGAGCAGCAAGGTGCTCCTCGTGGCTGAACCCGGCCTCTTCTCCGTGGCGGGCACGGAGCGCACGATGCGCGCCCTCGAGCTGTTCCGCCGCGAATTCGCGCCGGGCCTGCAGACCGCGGGCATCCTCGCGAACCGGGTCCGCTCGACCTCCCACGAGCACGCGTTCCGCCTCGGCGAGATGCGGCAGATGTTCGGTGACCTGCTGTTGAGTCCCACCATGCCGGAGCAGGCCAACTGGCAGCAGATCCAGGGCGCCGCCCACTCGGTGCACCACTGGCCCGGCGAGTCCGCGCAGCAGGCGGCGGGCTATTTCGACGAGCTCCTCACCAACGTCGTGGATCCTGGCCGGATGCGCAGCCGGACCGCTCGGCGGTAGACCGGGTCGACACCGCGTCCCACGCGGTCAGACGGGGATCATGGGCGACGCCGTCCGCAGGGCCGGATAGGGCGCGTCAGCTGATCCTGCGGGTGGCGCGGCGCTTGCTGAGTTCGTCACCGGGGAAATCCTGGTCCACCACATGCTCGCTGGGCAGGGCCGCGAGGCTTCCCTCGACCTCGCGCCACACGCGACCGACGGCGATGCCGAAGACTCCCTGCCCGCCCTGGACGAGGTCGATGACCTCGTCCGCGGAGGTGCATTCGTAGACGCTCGCGCCGTCGCTCATGAGGGTGATCTGGGCGAGGTCCTCGACCCCGCGCTCGCGGAGGTGCTCGACGGCGGTGCGGATCTGCTGGAGTGATACACCGGTGTCCAGCAGGCGCTTGACCACCTTGAGGACGAGGATGTCGCGGAAACCGTAGAGGCGCTGCGTGCCCGAGCCGGATGCGCCGCGGACGGCCGGTTCGACGAGTCCGGTCCGCGCCCAGTAATCGAGCTGGCGGTAGGTGATCCCTGCGGCCTTGCAGGCGGTGGGACCGCGATACCCGGCGTCCTCGTCGAGGACGGGGAGGTCTTCCGTGAAGAGTAAGCCCTGAGCGCTCGCCGGGACACCGGTGCCTGATGGGCTGGCTGCCTTGCCGGCGTCACCCTTCGGACTCACGTGTTGCCTCCTCGTCGGGTTCCCCGGGACGTCTGCTGACCGGGCGGAACCTCGGGATGTGCACTCAAGTGTGCCCCGGGCCCCGCGCACGCGCAATGGGAACTGTATTCTTCGACGTTAGATCGCGGGAGGACCAAGGTCAAAGACGAGGACCCTCAAGAATCAGCGTGTCGTCGGCGGCCCACGGAAAGCCGCCGGAACGACCGGTCCCACGATCCGGGGTGCTCACCGTTCGAAGTCCTCGGGCTCCACATCGGCGAGGAACTCGCGGAACTGGAGGACCTCCTTCTCGGCCGTCTCCTCCGTGCCGCCGTCAGCGGAATCCTCACCCTCCGCCTCCGCGATCTCGACGCCGGCCACGGCCAGCACCTCGTCGGCGCAGAAGATGGGACACGGCACGCGCAGCGCGATGGCCAGCGCGTCCGACGCACGTGAGCCGACCGTCACGCCGTCATCGAACACGAGCTCCGCGTGGTAGACCGTGTCCTCCACCGAGGTGATGCGCACTTCCCTGATCCGCTTCCCCGCCGCGGCGACGACGTCGACCAGCAGGTCGTGCGTCATGGGGCGGGGCGGGACGATCCCCTGCTGCACGAAGGCGATGGCGCTGGCCTCGGGGGCTCCGATCCAGATGGGCAGATGCCGCTCCCCCGCAGTCTCGCGCAGGAGGACCAGAGGCTGGTTGGACGGCAGCTCGATCCGCACGCCGACCACTTCTACTTCGATCACGGGAAGCCGCCTAACTGTCCATCCGGGCTATGTGGCTGTGCACCAGGGCGCTGTGGAGGCCGAGGCAGAGTTCACTGATCTCGCGTGCGGTCTCCGCGGCGCGGGCCTTCGAGGCTACATCCCTGCGCGAGGCCATGGGAGCGACGACGCTCTCGACGAGCCCCAGCTCGCGGTCCGCGGCGGCACGGAAGGGCCGCAGGTGGCGGGGTTCGATGCCGTGGCCCTCGAGCTGCAGGCAGGCCTTCGTGATCTTCAGGGCGTGCTCGTCGAAACGGTTGTCGACGGCTGTGATCAGGCCGAAGCTCACGAGGTCGTCGACCAGCCTGCGCGGCGCCCCCGCCTCCGCGGCGAGGGTCTCCGCGGTGAGCCGTCGCGCGTGCCCCTGCAGTTCGCGGGAGAGCTGGTCGGAGACGACGCGCGGTGAGAGGGTCATCCCGCCGGGCAGCGACTCCGGCCGCTCGCCGCGATCGATCGCGTCGACGTAGTCCTTGATCACCTTGAGCGGAAGGTACTGGTCGCGCTGGAGGGCGAGTACGAACCGGAGGCGCTCGACGTCGTGCGCCGCGTACTTCCGGTATCCGGCCCGCGTGCGCTGCGGCGTGATCAGGCCCTTCTCCTCGAGGAACCGGATCTTCGACGCCGTGACCTGGGGGAACTCCTCGGCGAGCTCACGCAGGACCTCACCGATGTTGAGGACGCCGCCGCCGGAGGAACCGGTGACGACGCCGGCCGGACGGCGGGCGGGTTGGGAGACAGGCATGAAGCGGACTACGCCTGCGCTGTCGTGTGCTGGCCGCCCTGGCTGGGGACGGTGCGGGCTGCATAGAAGGTCAGGCGGAACTTGCCGATCTGCACCTCGTTGCCGTTGCGCAGTGCCACACTGTCGACGCGGTCGTTGTTGACGTACGTGCCGTTGAGGCTGCGTGTGTCGACGACCATGAACCCGTTCCCGGAACGGCGGAACTCGGCGTGCTGGCGTGACACCGTCACGTCGTCGAGGAAGATGTCGGCGTTCGGATGGCGGCCGGCCTTCGTGACGTCCTCGTCCAGCAGGAACCGTGCACCGGCGTTGGGGCCGGAGTGGGCGATCAGCAGCGCCGAGCCCGCGGGCAGCGCCGCGACGGACGCCTGCTCCTCGCGGGTCAGGAGCCGTTCCAGTTCGGTCACCGCGACCTGCGGGGGCAGGCCGATCGTCGTTGTCTCGGGAGACGTCATGTTCGGCTCTTCTCCGTTTCCGGCTGGATTCACGTCGGGCACCATGGTCCTTCCTCCACCTACTGCACGGAAGACGGGCGTGACGCCGGCCATACCGTCCCTGCCTTTGCGAGGTGGATCTAGCCTACCTGCTGCGAGTAGTCGGCCGAACTCAGCAGGCCCTGGACGACCGCGGGGTCCGCGACCTTGATCTCCAGCAGCCAGCCCTCGCCGTAGGGGTCGGAGTTGATCAGGGCGGGATCGTCGTCGAGCGCCTCGTTGCGCGCCACGACCTCACCGGTGACCGGGGCGTAGATGTCGCTGACGCTCTTGGTGGACTCCACCTCGCCGATGACGTCCGACCCGGTGACGCCGGTCCCGGCCTCGGGCATCTGTACATAGACGACGTCCCCGAGCGCGTCCTGCGCGAAATCGGTGATGCCGACGCGGACCGTGCCGTCGACGGCCGGCTCACTGACCCACTCGTGCTCCGCGGTGTAGTAGAGGCCGTCTGGGATGTTGCTCATGGTTGCCTTTCGGACGCGGGGTGCAGCAGCGGCGGCTGGAAGCGCCGCCCGGTACAAGTACTGGTCGAGTATAGGCACAACGCGCGACGCCGTGACGCGCCTCTCATCCCGTGGGGATGACGCCTGCCGGCAGGGTGTCGGACCCCCGGATCAGCGCTGCCACGGGACGTTCGACCCTTATGGTGTCCCGGCCGCCGGTGGAGACTTTTCTGCGCAGACCGACGGAAGGTACCGGAGATGAACACGCTGATCGTGTACGAATCGATGTTCGGCAACACCCGCATGATCGCCGAGGCCGTCGCTGAGGCCCTCCGACCATCCGGCTCGGGCGTCACGGTGACCACTGCCGCCGACGCCCCGACGGACCTGTCCGGGTACGGCCTCGTCGTCGTCGGCGCGCCGACCCACGCGCACACGCTCCCGCAGGCGTCGTCGCGGACGGAGGCGGCCGCCTGGGCCGACGACGCGGACCGGGATCTGACGCTCGAGGCGGACGCCCTGCGGTCCGGGATCAGGGAATGGCTGGAGCGCATGAGTCCGTCCGCACCGGGACCCCGCTTCGCAGCGTTCTCGACGCGGGCGGACTTCCCCCGCATCTTCGCCGGCGATGCCACCGCCGCGATCAGGCGGAGGCTCCACCATCGCGACATCGCCGTCGACGCGCACGAGGACTTCCTGGTCGACTCCGACAGCCACCTCCTGAGGGGAGAGCAGCAGCGTGCCCGCGACTGGGCGCTGACGCTCGTCCCGGTGACGACCCGTCAGGAGTGATCCGGCGGCAGGCGGCGGTCCCGGTCACCCGGGGCGGTCGGCCGCCCTTCGAGCCGGGCCAGCTCCTCCCCCATCCCGCGGGAGAACGGGACCCCGGGCACCCACGCCGCGTCGAAGTGGACACTGCAGCGCAGCGGGCCGTCGTGGGAGAGCGCGGCGACCCCGAGCCGGACATTCGCCGCGAGGACCCCGACGGGCCAGAGCGCCGTCACCGGCGCGCCGGCGAGCCGGAGAGCCCCGGCCGGACCTGGGACGTCGGTCACGAAACCGGCCACCAGGTGCTGGCTGCGCCCCACCCGGTCCAGGATCCGGGCACCGATGGGTCCGCGCATGAACTCGAGTGTGCCCTGCTGTCGCGCCGGCACCTTCTCGGAGCGCGTCCGGGCGGCGATGAGCCGCAGGCGGTCCGCCGGATCGGCTTCGCCGAGCGGCAGGAGTACGAGCATGACCCCCACGTGATTGCCCGACGGTCCGCGACGCTGCAGCGCCACCGGGACCGACACGGGCAGGCTGTCAGGGACGTCTTCACCGGCAGCCGCGAGGGCGGCCAGGTAGCCGGACGCCGCCGCGGAGAGCAGGGCGTCGTTCACCGTGGCACCCACGGATCGCGCATGCGCCCCGAGGGCGGGGAGATCGGCGTCGAGGAAGGCGACACCGCGGCGCGGGCTGCGCTCGCCGAGGAGCATGGTGGGCCCCACCTCGCGGCCGCCGAGGGTCATCCGGATGCGGCGCCAGCCCGCGGCGCCCCGGCCGAGGACACCGCGCAGGTCCGGCTTGCCGCCGGCTGTCGCAGCTGGCGGGGGCGGCACGGTCCGCGTCGCGGCTCCGTCGTCCGGATCGAAGAGCTGCTGCACGATGGACACCGCCCCGAGGCCATCGGCCAACGCATGGTGGACGCGGAGCACCATCCCCACCCCCACGGCGCCCGCCCCAGGCACCAGCAACAGTTCCCACAGCGGGCGGTGCTGCGGCAGCGGCACACCCATCAGCTCCCCGCACAGGCGCTCGAGCCCGGCCCGTCCCGCCACGGCGTCCACCAGGCGGATGTGCTGGTCCAGATCCGGCGCCGCCTCCGCCCACCGGTGTCGGCGGCCATCCCGCACCGCGAAACGGCGCAGCCGTGGCACCGCGGAGATCCGCTCGCCCACGGCGGTGCGCAGCACGGTCAGGTCGGGGACGCCGTCGCCCACGAACCCGCCCGTCCCGAGCAGACCGGCGACGAGGAAGACGTTCACCTGCCCGGCGTGGTCCAGGACGAGGTTCGCCTCGTCGACGGGGGCCAGCCGCGGTCCCGTGGTCGTGGTCATGCGTGCCGCAAGGAACCGGACGCCTTCCCGCGATCCGCGTCCAGGTGGCGGAGATAGACGAGGAGCGGCACCATGCCGATCACGACGAGGGCGGCGAACAGGGGGACGGCCGACATCGAAGCGAAGGGCGTACCCGGGTCCGCGACCGCACCGAACCACTGGTCGGCGGCGACGCCGATGCCCTCGATCACCAGCATGACGAGCAGCGCGCCGACGATGAGCCGACCGAGCGGGCGGGCCCTGACCAGCCACCACGAGGCGACCATCAGCAGCGGAAGCCAGACGGCGAGATCCTGCACGAAGACCGGGTTGGTGGTCATGCCCGACCCGTCCAGGAAAGCGGGCGGTGAATCGCTGAGGATCGCGGGGACGATCGTCCGCAGCCAGACCAGCGCGTTGAGGGCGGCCATCACGCACGCGTAGGCCGCCAGGCCACGTGCCGGCAGGCGCTCGTCGAAGCGGGCATCGAACCCCGCCAGATCGATCTGCCACATCAGCGCCGCCGCGGACCAGAGCGCGAGCGACAGCATCGCCACATAGACGGGGAACAGGGCGTTGAAGGGGGTGCCGAACAGGAACAGCACGGCCTGGTAGACGATGTAGGCCACCACTCCCAGCCACACCACGAGGGCCCGGGCGGAGTTCCTCGACGCGACGGACATCGCGGCGAAGAGCAGCGGGACGGCGAGGACCATCATCACCAGCGCGGTGCCGCGGACGGTCCCCCGCGTCACGGCAGGCCCCTGCAGCACCCCGGGAAGGAAGAAGGACGCGGAGGCCGCGAGCAGCGTGACCGCTCCCAGTGCGGCGGACAGACCGTACGCTGCCCCGGGCCGCAGGACGACCGTGGGCCCAGGGGGCTCCTGCAGGAGGCCCGAACCCGGCCGCCGACCTGACGGTGTGTCGTTGGTGCGGGCCGGGGCCGCCTCCGGGCGTGCCCCTCCGGCGACGGCGGGTGGCTGGTCGCTCTTCATCCGTCGATACTCGCCCCCGGAGCGGGGTCGGCCTAGGGCCGAGAGTCCCTGAGGGACCCGGAAAACACGAAACGCCCTCCCGAGGGAAGGCGTTCCGTGGACGATGTCCGAGGACATCTCATGGTCGGGATGACAGGATTTGAACCTGCGACCCCTTGACCCCCAGTCAAGTGCGCTACCAAGCTGCGCCACATCCCGAACGGCCTGCTCAGCAGGCCAAACCACTCGGATAACGATACAGCATTCTCCGGGCGGAGCCGCACACCGCCGGAGGGGTCAGCGCTTGCGGCTGCGCTTCTCGCGGACGCGCATGCTGACCTCGATGGGCGTGCCGTCGAAGCCGAACGTCTCGCGCAGGCGGCGCGTGATGAAGCGGCGGTAGCCGGGGTCCAGGAACCCGGTGGTGAACAGCACGAACCTCGGCGGGCGGCTCGAGGCCTGCGTCCCGAAGAGGATGCGTGGCTGCTTCCCGCCACGCACGGGGTGCGGGTGGGCGGCCACGAGTTCGCCGAGGAACGCATTGAGGCGGCCCGTGGGGATGCGGCGGTCCCAGGATTCGAGGGCGATGTCGAGCGCGGGCACCAGGCGGTCCTTGTGCCACCCGGTGAGCGCCGAGATGTTCACGCGCGGGGCCCAGTCCACGTGGGCCAGGTCCTGCTCGATCTCGCGCTCGAGGTAGCGGCGTCGCTCGTCGTCGAGCAGGTCCCACTTGTTGAACGCCAGCACGATCGACCGTCCGGATTCGATCGCGAGGTTCAGGATGCGGATGTCCTGCTCGCTGAGCACCTCGTCGACGGCGAGGAGCACGACGGCCACCTCGGCCTTCTCCAGTGCGGACTGGGTGCGCAGGGAGGCATAGAAGTCGGCGCCCTGCTGCATGTGGACGCGGCGGCGGATGCCCGCGGTGTCCACGAAGCGCCAGGTCCGCCCGCCGAGCTCGATCATCTCGTCCACGGGGTCGCGCGTGGTCCCGGCCAGCGGGTCGACGACCACGCGGTCGGTGCCCGCGAGCTTGTTCAGCAGCGAGGACTTGCCCACGTTGGGCCGGCCGATCAGCGCGATGCGCCGGGGGCCGCCCGAGCGCTCGATGCCGCCGTGCTCGGAGAACTCCGGGAGGATCTCGTTGACCTGGTCGAGCATGTCGGCGGTGCCGCGGCCGTGGAGCGCGGACACCGGCCAGGGCTGTCCGAAGCCGAGCCCCCACAGCGCCGAGGCGTCGGCCTCGTTCTGGATGTCGTCCACCTTGTTGGCCACGAGGATGACGGGCCTGTTCTTGCGGCGCAGCATCCGCACCACGGCCTCGTCGGTCGCGGTGGCGCCGACGGTGGCGTCGACGACGAACAGGACGGCGTCCGCCATGTCGACGGCGATCTCCGCCTGGTCGGCGACGCGCGCGGCGATGCCCTTGGCGTCCTGCTCCCAACCGCCCGTGTCCACGAGGGTGAAGTTCCGTCCGGACCACTGGGCCGGGTAGGAGACGCGGTCACGGGTCACGCCGGGCGTGTCCTCGACGACGGCCTCGCGGCGGCCGAGGATGCGGTTGACCAACGTGGACTTGCCGACGTTCGGACGGCCGACGATGGCGAGCACGGGGTTGAGCCGGCCCTCCGCCTCGTCGTCGAAATCCTCGTCTTCGCGGTTCAGGAGTGCGGCGTCCTCGTCGTCGAGCTCGTAGTCCTCGAGGCCCGCGCGGAGGGAGGCGGCGCGCTGCTCGGCCTCGGCGTCGTCGAGGGTGTCGAGCACTGCGCCGACCTGGTCCTCGCCGCTCGGCTCGTAGTCCTCGTCGGCTCCGGCGCCCTGCTCGTCCGGCGAAAGGTTCTCGCTCATCTGGTATTTCCTTCGGTTGGTGTTCACCGTCTCCCGACGGCAATCCTGGTGGGCTCGCGCCCGGGAGCTTGCGGTGGTGTCCCGTTGCGGGACGGTCAGTGCGCCACCGTGCGCACGATGCCGAGGACCGCGGTCACGGTCTGCTCGAAGTCGAGGTCCGAGGAGTCGAGCGTCACGACCCCGTCCGCCGCCTGCTGGAAGTTGACGACGGCCGAGTCCCGGGCGTCCCGCTCGGTGACCTGTCGCTTCAGCTGCGCGTCGGACTGGGTGCCGCCGAGCTGGTCCCCGCGGCGGCGCAGGCGCGCCTCCTCGCTCGCGGTGAGGAGGATGCGCACCTCGGCGTCGGGGGCGACGACGGTGGTGATGTCGCGCCCCTCGGCGACGATGCGGTGGCCGGCACCCGCGATCAGGGCGCGCTGGCGCCGGATCAGCTCGGCCCTGGCGCCCATGGTCGTCGCGACGGCGCTCACCGCGGACGAGACGTCGGGCTCGCGGATGGCGGCCGTGACGTCGTCGCCCTCGATGGTCACCGACTCGCGGTCCGGGCTGGTGCTGATGAACAGCTCGATCTGCCGCGCCGCCGCCTCGACCGCGGCGCTGTCCTCGAGGTCGATCCCCTGCGAGACGCAGTGGAGGGTGACGGCCCGGTACATCGCCCCGGTGTCGAGGTACGCGGCGCGGAGCCGTCGGGCGACTTCCCTGCTGACGCTCGACTTCCCGGAGCCGGAGGGCCCGTCGATCGCGACGACGAGGGATTTCCCGAGCCGGAAGCCCGAATACGGGCCGGCCGGTGCGGATTCGCCCGTCGCCTCGGGAGCGGTGGGCGCCTGGACTGCTGAAACCTGCATCACTGCACTACCTTCCAGCCCCGTTGCGTCAGGGACTCCGTGAGTTCTTGTCGTTTGCCCGGGATGACCGACAGCTCGGCGAGCCCCACCTGGCGCCCGGGAGAGTGTTCGAGGCGGAAATCCTCGACATTGATGCCGGTGAGCCCGATCTCCGTCAGGAGTTTCGCGATCTGCCCGGGCACGTCGTCGACGAGCACGGTCAGGCGCGCGAAGGAGTTCGGCGGCGTCCCGTGCTTGCCGGGCACACGCGCCTGGCCGGCGTTCCCCTCGGACATCAGCTGGGCCATGTCGAGGCGGGAACCGCCGCCCGTAGGATCCTCGAGGGTGCTGATCAGGCGGTTCAGGTCCTCGCGCACGCCGTAGAGGATCTCGACGAGGCGGCCGGCGTTCGCGGCGAGGATCTGCACCCACAGGCGCGGGTCGCTCGCCGCGATGCGCGTCACGTCCCGCAGGCCGTTGCCCGCGAGCGAGAGCGCCTGCACGGGCGAATCCTGCAGCCTGCTCGCGACGAGCGAGGACACCACCTGCGGGAGGTGGGAGATGAGCGCCACGGCCTGGTCGTGCTCCTCGACGGACATCCGCGCGGGCACGGCCCCGAGGTCCACGGCGAGCCGTTCGGCGCACAGGACGGCCTCCGCGGAGCTGTCCGCCCCGCAGAGCACCCAGGGCGCACCGGTGAACAGCTCGGCACGCGCCGCGACGGGTCCGGAGGTCTCGCGGCCCGCCATCGGATGCGTCCCGACATAGCGCGAGAGGTGCGGTGCGGCACCGGGGGTGGCTTCGAGCTCGCGCAGGATCGCTTCCTTCACGCTGCAGATGTCCATGACGACGGCGTCCGGGTAGTCCCGGAGCGCGGCCGCCACGACCCGCGCGGTGACGTCGGGAGGCGTCGCGACGACGACGAGCTCCGGGGCCAGCTGCTCCCCCGCGTCCTGCAGCTCCGCGAGGAGCCGGCCGGCTCCGATGTCGCGGGCGACGGCCTCGGTGGAGGGCGAGCTGTCGGACAGGACGACATCGAGCCCGCGGGCCCTCAGGCCCAGCCCGATGCTGGCACCCAGCAGCCCGGCCCCGATGACGAGGACCGGTCCGGCGAGGTGCGTTCCCTGCTCCGTGCGCATGGCCATGGTCTAGAGGCCCACCGATGCCAGCAGGTGCCCGACCTCCTGGCGTCCGAGCACGCGGATGCTGCCCTGGCGCTGGTCGCCCACGCGGATGGGACCGAGCTGGGTCCGGACGAGGCGTTCCACGGGATGCCCGACGGCGTCGAAGAGCCGGCGGACCACGCGGTTGCGGCCCGAGTGCAGCACGACCTCGACGAGGATGTGGCCGGGCGTGGAGTCGACGAGCTTGAAGGAGTCGACCTTCGCGACGCCGTCCTCGAGTTCGATGCCCGCCTTCATCTGCGTGCCGACGCCCTGGGCCATGGGGCCGCGGACCTGCACGAGGTAGGTCTTGGGGACCTCGTAGGAGGGGTGGGTCAGGCGGTTGGTGAGTTCGCCGTCGTTGGTGAGCAGGAGCAGGCCCTCGGTCTCGGCATCCAGGCGGCCCACATGGAAGAGACGCTCGTTCTTGTTCTTGTTCTTCAGGAAGTCGCTGATGCACGGGCGGCCCTCGGGGTCCTCCATGGTGGAGACGACGCCGCGGGGCTTGTTGAAGACGTAGTACTTGAGGTTCTCGTCGAGCTGGAGGCGGATGCCGTCCACATGGATGGCGACCTGCTCGGGGACGACGCGCACGCCGAGCTCGGTGACGACGGTGCCGTCCACCTCCACGCGGCCGTCGAGGATCATCTCCTCGCAGACACGGCGCGAGGCGACGCCGGCGAGTGCCATGACCTTCTGCAGGCGGACGCCCTCCGGGTTGTGCACGTCGACCTCGTCGGCAGGACGGCTCGCACGCTTCGGTGTGGCCGCACGCACGGGTCCGAGGTTCTGCCCGAAGCGCTCACGCCCGAAGGGCCTGGCGCCGGCCGGCTTCTGCCGCGGCGCGCCCTTCTGGTCGCCGGTACGTCCGCCGGTTGCGGCACCCGGGCGGCCGGGCTTGCCGCCTGCACGCCCTCCGGTCTTCGCCCCGGAACGGCTCGACGGCGTCCCCGCGGAGGGGCGACCGGCGGCCGAACGGGCGCGTCCGTCAGCGGAGTCGCGACGGTCCCCGGATTCGCGACGGTCGCCTGCACCGGAGGTGCGACCACCGGACGAGCGGGCGTCATCCCTCGGAGGGCGACCACCGGACGAGCGGGCGTCATCCCTCGGAGGGCGACCCTCGGCCGGACGGGCGTCATCCCTCGAAGGGCGACCACCGGACGAGCGGGCGTCATCCCTCGAAGGGCGACCACCGGACGAGCGGGCGTCATCCCTCGGAGGGCGACCCTCGGCCGGACGGCCGCCCTGCGCCGAACCGCTGCGCTCCTGAAAGGGACGGCCCTCACCGGAGCGTCCGCCGCCCTGCGCCGAACCGGTACGGGGGGCGGGCTTCCTGGTGCGGGCAGCGTCGGATGGGCGCCCGGCCGACCCGCCGCGGCGCGGCGTATTGCGTCCGGAACCGGATCCTGGCTGCTGTGTCATGTAGAAAGTCCTTCTCGTCGGTCGTGCTCAGTACGTCGTTTCGTCATACTCCCCAAGGCTCTCGAGGCCCGGCAGATGGGGAGCGATCCGGGGCAGTTCGTCGACGCTGCCCAGCCCCAATCTTTCCAGAAAGAGGGTGGTGGTCCCGTAGAGGACGGCACCGGTCTCCGGATCGGTCTCGAGCTCGACTGCCAGTCCGCGCTGAAGCAGCGTGCGGACCACGGAATCGACATTGACACCCCGAATCGCGGAAACCCGGGCGCGGGACACGGGTTGGCGGTACGCGATGACCGCCAGGGTCTCGAGTGCTGCCTGTGACAGCCGGGCCGACTGGCCGTCGAGCACGAAGTCTGCGACGACGGACGCGAAGTGCTGCCGCGAGAAGATACGCCACCCGCCAGCGATGTTCCTGAGTTCGAAACCGCGCGGCATCAGAGGTTCGGCGCTCCGGGAGCCTGATCCAGTATAGCCGTCATACTCCCGCTGCAGGTCCACGAGCACCGCGTTCACCTGCCCGGCCGGCCGGTCGAGCACGGCGGCGACCTGCTCGTCGGTGACGGGCCGGTCCGCGACCATGAGGATCGCCTCCACCGCCGCCCGCAGCCCGCCGGGCAGTTCCTCGACGGGGACGTCCTGCCCGGCCGGCGTTGTCTCCCCGGTCATGCGGCACCTCTTTCGTCGTCGCCCATGTCCACCGCGACCCCGTCACCGGCTGTCGCGTCGGTCCTCCCCGGCCCGTCCTCGGCGCTCCACCGCACCAGCAGCTCGGACAGGGGTGCCGCCTGCTCGAAGGAGATGGCACCGTCCCGGTAGAGCTCCAGCAGGGCGAGGAATCTCACCACGAGCACCAGCCGGGATCCGGCGTCCTCCGTGAGGCGCCGGAAGGAGAGCGCTCCCCGGCCGTGCAGGAGATCCTGCAGGAGAAGGGCCTGCTCCCGCACGCTGACCACCGGGTCGTGCAGGTGCCCGGTGTCCACCTCGGCAGGCTGTTCCTGGCGCGGTGCGAGCACGCGGGCGGCGAGGGCTGCGAACTCCTCGGGAGAGTGCCGCCAGACGAGCTCGGGGAGGAGGCGGGTGAATTCCGGCTCGAGCGGGACGACCCGCGGGTGTCGGGCGTCCTCTTCCTCCAGGCGGGCCGCGAGGTGCCGGGCCATCTCCTTGAAGGCCCGGTACTGCAGGAGCCGGGCGAACAGCAGGTCACGGGCCTCGAGCAGCGCGACGTCCTCCGCGTCCTCGACGGCCCCGGCCGGCAGCAGACGGGCCGCCTTCAGATCCAGGAGGGTCGCTGCGACCACGAGGAACTCACTCGCCTCGTCGAGCTTCCACTCCCCCTCTGCAGCCTGGATACGGCGGATGTGGGCGATGAACTCGTCCGTCACCTGGGCCAGGGCGATCTCCGTGATGTCGAGCTCACGCCGGGAGATGAGATTGAGCAGCAGGTCGAAGGGCCCGCTGAAGTTGGTCAGCTGGACCTCGAAGACCCGCCGGGCTCCGGCGTCCACCGGCCGGCCGGCCCCCGGGGCGGCCGCCACGCGCACCACCCTATCGGGACCGGGAGGATCCGGAGGAGACCTGCACCTAGGGTGCCCCGCCCCTGCTGATGAGCTCCTTCGCGAGGCGGCGGTAGGCGTCCGCGCCGGAGTGGTTGGCTGCGTAGGACGTGATGGGCTCGGCCGCCACGGTCGCGTCGGCGAACTTGATGGTGCGCTTGATGACGGTCTCGAAGACCTTGTCGCCGAACGCCTCGACGAGGCGCGCGATGACCTCGCGGCTGTGGAGCGTGCGGGCGTCGTACATGGTCGCGAGTACGCCGTCGATCTGCAGCCGCGGGTTCAGGCGGTCCTGCACCTTCTCGATGGTCTCGACCAGCAGGGCCACCGCGCGCAGCGCGAAGAACTCGCAGATCAGCGGGATGATGACGCCGTGCGCCGCGGTGAGCGCGTTCACGGTGAGCAGCCCCAGCGACGGCTGGCAGTCGATCAGGATGACGTCGTAGTCGTCCGAGACCTTGCGCAGCGCGCGGTCGAGCACCTGTTCGCGCGCCACCTCGTTGACCAGCTGCACCTCGGCGGCGGAGAGGTCGATGTTGGCGGGCAGCAGGTCGATGTTCTCGATCGCGGTGTGCTGGATGGCGTCCTGGATGGAGACCTTGCGGTCCATGAGGACGTTGTAGACGGTGACGTCGAGCTCGTGCGGGTTCGTGCCGAGGCCGGCGGAGAGCGCCCCCTGCGGATCGAAGTCCACCAGCAGGACCTTGCGGCCCGCTTCGGCGAGCGCGGCACCGAGGTTGATGGTCGACGTCGTCTTGCCGACACCGCCCTTCTGGTTCACCATCGCGATGACCCTCGCCGGGCCGTGCGAGTCCAGGGCCCTGGGCTCCGGGAACTCCGTCACGGGGCGGCCGGTGGGGCCCAGTTCCGTGTCCGCTGCGCTGGGCAGGGTCGCTGAACCCTGTTCGCTACTCACGTATGTCTCCACGCTTCCATCGATGTCGGTGCAGGCCGGCCCATGATGACCCAGGGCCGCTTTCCTCTAGGTCAACGGTACAACGCCGAGGGCGGCCGCCGTGAAGATCGACGCCGGAGGGCGACGAGCCTTGATCCTCAACCTGAGGTCGAAGCTTCGCGCGGGGGCGGGTCGCCCCGGGGAACGACGATGGCGACGGGCCGGGGGTTCCCGGTCCGTCGCCATCGGTCCTACTCGTGCGGTCCTACCCGTGCGGTGCTACCCGTGCGGTTGCTGCGCGGCGGGCCGCACCCGCAGTCCGTCGGTCAGCGCGCGGTCGGCGCGCTGATCGCGGCCTCGGTCTTGACGGCCGAGCTCTCCTCGATGCCGTCGTCGTCGGCGTCGTTGTCGAAGCGGTGGTCGGTGCTCATGGTCGACTCGTCGAAGGGCTCGCGGCCCTCGAGGACCTCGTCCACCCGGGCGCGGTCGATCTCCTTGGTCCACGTCCCGATGAGGACGGTCGCGACGGCATTGCCGGTGAAGTTGGTCAGCGCGCGGGCCTCGGACATGAAGCGGTCGATGCCGACGATCAGGCCGACGCCGTCGACCAGGTCGGGGCGGTGCGACTGCAGTCCACCCGCGAGGGTGGCCAGGCCGGCGCCGGTGACGCCCGCCGCACCCTTGGAGGCGATGATCATGAAGACGAGCAGCGAGATCTGCTCACCGAGGGCCAGCGGCTTGCCGAGGGCCTCGGCGACGAACAGCGAGGCCATCGTGAGGTAGATGGCGGTGCCGTCGAGGTTGAAGGAGTACCCGGTGGGCACGGTGACGCCGACGACGGGCTTGGAGATGCCGAGGTGCTCCATCTTCGCGATCAGGCGGGGCAGGGCGGCCTCGGAGGAGGAGGTGCTGAAGATCAGCAGGTATTCGCGGCCCAGGTACTTCATGAGCTTGAAGATGCTGACGCCGGTGACGAGCTTCAGCAGTCCGCCCAGGATGACCACGATGAACAGGATGCAGGTGATGTAGAACGCGACCATGAGGGTGGCCATGCTGATGATCGCCTGGACGCCGGTCTCGCCGACGACGGCGGCGATGGCGCCGAAGGCACCGATCGGCGCGAGCCACATGATCATGACGAGGATCCGGAAGACCAGGGCCTGGATGTGCCCGATCCCCCGGAGGATCGGCTTCCCGGCCGGTCCCATCTTCTGCAGCGCGAAGCCCACGAGCAGGGCGACGAACAGCGTCTGCAGGATGCTGGGGCCGGTCAGCGCGGCGAGCAGCGTGATCGGGATGATGCTGAGCAGGAAACCGACGGTGCCCTCGGGTGCACCCTCGGCGGTCGCCGGGACCTCGTAGGTCGACGACGAGATGTCCAGGCCCTCACCGGGCTGGATGAGGTTGCCGACGACGAGCCCGATCGCGAGTGCGAAGGTCGACATCAGCATGAAGTAGCCGAGCGCCAGTCCGCCCACCTTGCCGACGGTCGCGGCCTTGGCGATCGAACCGACCCCGAGCACGATGGTGCAGAAGATGATCGGGGCGATCATCATCTTGATGAGGTTGATGAACCCGGTGCCGAGGGGCTTGAGGGCCTTGGCGAACTCGGGGGCGACGAGTCCGAGGATCGCTCCGAGGATCACGGCCGCGATGACGGCGATGTAGAGGAAGTGGGTCTTGTCGACCCGCTTCCGGGGTTGTACTGGTCCGCTGTCGGACCGCGCTGGCGCCATGGCCATGCTGTTCTCCCTTGGTGTCGGCCGCCCGGCGGCGCCGGCGGGGAAGGTCGTTCTTCATCCGCGGGGGTATGGCCAGGAAGCGTAGTGTTGAGTCGTTCCTCCCCATCGTGCCAGCGCGAGTGACCCGGATCACGATTGAGTTCATACTGGTCATGGCCGCGCGGCAGTGGGGACCATCCGGCGGTGCCGGCAGCATTCGGAAGGAGCGGGATCGCCGCGTGAGTCGATGGAGCCTCGCCCGCCAGTTCTTCCTGGCCCAGCTCGTCTTCATCGTGGTCCTCTCGGCGTCGCTGTCGGTGATCCTGTACCTCGACGCGGCGCGGGGCGTGAACGACGCCGCGGCCGAGCGGATGGTCGCGGTCTCTACGTCGATCGCGCTCGAGCCCGCCGTCCTGGCGGCCGTGCAGGGTCCGGACCCCTCGGCGACGCTGCAGCCCTACGCGGTGGAGGTGATGGATCGCCTGGGCGTGGACTTCATCACGATCATGGCGTCCGACCGCACGCGCTTCACGCACCGGAACCCGGAAGAGATCGGCAGGCCCTACATCGGGTCCGTGACCGAGGCCCTGGCCGGGACCACGTACTCGGAGACCTACGCCGGGACCCTCGGCCCGTCCATCCGCGCGATCGTCCCCATCGTGGATGAACGCGGGACCGTGCGCGCCATGGTCGCCTCGGGCATCACCGTGGACCGCGCCGCCATCGCCCGGAACGCGCAGCTCCCGCTCGTGGCCTTCATCGCCCTGGGCGCACTGGTCCTGGGAGCCCTCGGCTCGTTCCTCCTCAGCCGGCGCCTCCGCGACGCGACGCTGGGCATGGGCCCGGCCGACCTCTCCCGGACGTTCGTCTTCTACGACTCGGTGCTGCATTCCGTGAGGGAAGGGCTGCTCCTGACCGACGCGGCGGGGCGCCTGGTGCTCTACAACGACCAGGCGGCGCGACTCCTCGGCCTCGACGGGTCGCAGGAGCCCGTCCCGGCGTCCTGTCTGGCGGTACCGCCGTCGCTGCGCGAGCTGCTCGCCTCGGGCCGGCGGGCGCGGGACGAGGTGCACCTCACGGACTCCCGGGTCCTGGTGGTCAACCAGGAGCCGGCCGTGCCGCCCACTCCCCCGGGCCGCACCCCCCAGGCCCAGGGCGCCCTGGGCACCGTCACGACCCTGCGCGACCACACCGAGATCGAAGCCCTCACCGGGCAGGTCGAGACCATGCGGACGCTGACGGACGCGCTGCGCTCGCAGACGCACGAACACGCCAACCGCCTCCACACCATCGTCTCGCTGGTGGAACTCGGCAGGGACGCCGAGGCCGTGGACTTCGCGACCCGGGACCTGCAGCAGTCGCAGCGCCTCACGGACGAGGTGGTGCAGGCCGTCGACGAGCCGTTCATCGCGGCGCTCCTGGTCGGGAAGGCAGCCCAGGCCAACGAGCGCGGGATCGAGCTCACCTCGGACATCGCGCCGGATGCGCAGGCGGGCTCCCTCAACCCCGTGGACCTCGTGACGGTCATCGGGAACCTCCTCGACAACGCCTTCGACGAGGCCGCCCGGTCGGAGGAGCCCCGCGTCCGGCTGACGGTGCGGCGCGTGCCGGGCGGCGACGCCCCTGCGCTGGAGATCGTCGTGGAGGACAACGGGAACGGCCTGCCCGATTCCGAGAAGGCGAGGATCTTCGACTTCGGCTACAGCACGAAGCCGCCGCACGAGGCGGGCGGCGGGACGCCCCCGGGACGCGGCATCGGCCTGGCCCTCGTCCGCCAGGCGGTGCGGCGCTTCGCCGGGTCCATCGAGGTGACGGACACGGACGACGGCGGGGCGCGGTTCACCGCACGGCTGCCCTTCGCCGCCGGCGGCCGGGGCGCCGCATGAGCGCCATCCGGGTCCTCGTCGTGGAGGACGATCCGGTCGCGGCGGACGCGCACGCCGAATACGTGCGGCGCCTCGAGGGGTTCGAGCTCGCGGGGATCGCCCGGAGCGGCGCCGAGCTCGCGGCCTTCCTCCGTTTGGCGGGCGCGGAACCGGGGCGGGGCGGGGCCGCCGTCGACCTCATCCTGCTCGACATGAACCTGCCGGACGCGCACGGGCTGGACATCATCCGCCGGGTCCGCGGCCTGGGCCTCCCGGTGGACATCATCGCGATCACCGCCGTGCGGGACCTGCAAGTGGTGCGCTCGGCGATCTCCTCCGGGATCGTGCAGTACCTCATCAAACCGTTCACCTTCTCGGCCTTCCGCGAGAAGCTCGACGCCTACCGGGACTTCCGCCGGAACCTCGTGGAGCAGGCCTCCGCCACCACGCAGGAGGAGGTGGACCAGGCGTTCGCGTCCCTCCGGCCCGCTACGGTGGCGGCACTCCCCAAGGGCCTCTCGGCGGAGACGCTGCGCGCCGTCTCCGGGGTGCTGAAGCAGCTCCACGCACCGACCTCGGCCGTCGAGGTGTCCGAGGCCCTGTCCATGTCCCGCGTCACGGCGCGGCGGTATCTCGAGTACCTCGCCGACCGGAGGTCGGTCCTCCGGACACCCCGCTACGGCACGCGGGGGCGCCCCGAGTTCGAGTACACCTGGGCGCGGACCCCGCCGGAACGCTAGCGCCCGCGCCAGGCCGTGCCCGTCGGGTCACCCGGCCGGCGTCGGGCGCAGCAGGGGCTCCAGCGCCTCGAGCACCGAGGGGTCCTCGATGGTGGACGGGATGGCGTACGCGGCGCCGGCCGCCATCTGCCGCATCGTCTTGCGCAGGATCTTGCCGGACCGCGTCTTGGGCAGCGCCTCGACGACGACGGCGGACCGGAAGTCGGCCACGGGGCCGATCGTGCGGCGCACCATGGCCACGAGCTCGGCCTCGAGCGTCGCCGGGTCGATGGAGACCCCTGCCTTGAGGACCACGTAGCCGCTCGCGCGCTGTCCCTTGACCGGGTCGTGCAGCCCGAGTACGGCGCATTCGGCCACGGCGGGGTGCTGGGCGATCACCTGCTCGATCGCGCCGGTCGAGAGCCGGTGGCCTGCCACGTTGATGACGTCGTCGGTGCGGCCCATGACGAACAGGTAGCCGTCCTCGTCCAGGTACCCGGAGTCACCGCTCGTGTAGAAGCCCTCGAAGTCGCTGAGGTACGCGTCCCGGTAGCGGTCGTCGCTGCCCCACAGGGTCGTGAGGGTGCCGGGCGGGAGCGGGAGGCGGAGGGCGATGCTCCCCTCGCTCCCGGCCGGAGCGGGTGACCCGCCGGGGTCGAGGATCACGACGTCGAACCCCGGAGAGGGCAGGGACGGCGAGCCGGCCTTCAGCGGCACGCCGCCCAGCCCGCGCGGGTTCGCGCAGATGGGCCACCCGGTCTCCGTCTGCCACCAGTTGTCGACGACGGGCACGCCGAGGACGTCCCCGATCCACTCCGAGGTCCCCGTGTCGAGGCGCTCCCCGGCCGAGAAGAGCGTCTCCAGCGAGGAGAGGTCGTGGGAGCGGACGGCCGCGCCGTCGGGGTCCGCGCGGCGGATGGACCGCAGCGCGGTGGGCGCGGTGAACAGCGCCCTGACGCGGTGCTGTTCGATGAGCCGGCCGAAGGCCCCGGCGTCGGGGGTGCCCACGGGCTTCCCCTCGTACAGGACCGTCGTCGCCCCGGCCAGGAGCGGGCCGTAGACGATGTACGAGTGGCCCACCACCCAGCCGACGTCGGACGCCGTCAGCATCGTGTCACCCGGGCCCACGCCGAAGATCGCCCGCATGGACCAGGCCAGTGCGACGGCGTGCCCGCCGTTGTCGCGCACCACGCCCTTCGGGGATCCGGTGGTGCCGGAGGTGTAGAGGATGTAGAGCGGGTCGGTCGCGGCGACCTCCACCGGCGGGACGGCCTCCGCGGCGGAGACGGCTTCGTCCCAGTCCAGCCACCGCGTCCCGGGCTCCTGGTACCCGGCGACCCCGTGGCCGAAACCGTCGCGCGCCTTGACGACGACGGGGGTCCCCGCGCTGTCGGCGAGCGCGAGCGCTTCCTGGACCGCGGGGAGGTACTCGACGCGCCGGGCGGGTTCGATGCCGCCGTCCGCCGTCACGATCGCCGATGGCCGCGCGTCCCTGATGCGGGCGGCCAGTTCGACGGCGGCGAAGCCCCCGAAGACCACGGAGTGGACGGCGCCGATCCGGGCGCAGGCGAGCATGGCGACGGCGGCCTCGGGGATCATCGGCAGGTAGACGAGCACCCGATCGCCCTTGCCGACACCGAGGCCTGTGAGGACGCCCGCGAAGACGGCGACCTCGTCGCGGAGCTCGGCGTACGTGATGGTGCGGACCGTCCCGAGCATCGCGGAGTCGTGGACGAGGGCCGCCTGGTCACCCCGGCCGGCCTCGACGTGGCGGTCGAGCGCGTTGTAGCTCGTGTTGAGGGAGGCCCCGGGGAACCAGCGGTGCAGCGGGGCCGCGGAGCTGTCCACGGCGACCGTGGGTGGGTTCACCCAGTCGATCGCGCCTGCGGCCTCGAGCCAGAACCGCTCCGGGTCCGCGAGGCTCTGCGCGTGCAGTCGTCGGTAGTCCTGTCCGGGAAGAGCCCCGGGTCCTGCATCGTGTTCAGCAGCCATGGTCGCCCCTCGTCGCGCGTGGATGGTGAGGACCAGTATCCACCATCCCGTTCTGTATACATAGGGGTCATCATCTCCGGTCCAGATCCGTAGATTCTTGTACTTGCGCGCTTCTTTGCATACATTGGAGCCGGTGCTGCGCCGTGACAGCGGGCTGATCGGTACCACCAGGACGAGCCGGAGGAGGCGAGGATGCGGGCCAGTGATCGTGCCTATGCCCTCCTGCGCGCGGACATCGTCGAATGGCGGCTGGCCCCGGGAGACCTGCTCGCCGAGGTGGAGCAGTCGGCGCGGCTCGGAGTCTCGAGGACCCCCCTGCGTGAAGCGCTCTCCCGGCTCGTCGCCGAAGGCCTCGCGAGCCCGCACGCCGGGCGCGGCGTCGTGGTCTCCGCGATCTCGCTGGCGGCCGTCGCCGATCTCTTCGACGTCCGCCTGCCCCTGGAATGCGCCGCCGTCCGGCTCGCCGCCGTGCGCGGCGACCGCGCCGTCTTCGCGGCGCTCGCCGAGGAGTTCGCCCGCGCCGGTCAGCTCATCGGGGACGACGACGGCGGCCAGGAAGCGTACTACGCCCTCGTCGCGCGGCTGGACCAGCAGATCGACGACGCCGCCGCGAACCCCTATCTGCTGCAGGCCCAGAAACCGATCCGCACCCATCTCGCCAGGGTCCGGCGGCTGGCCCGGGACCATCCGTCCCGCCTCCTGGCCTCGGCCCGCGAGCACGAGCAGGTCGCCCTCGCCCTGAGCACCGGCAACGCCGAGCTCGCCGAGGCCTCGATGCGCGTGCACCTCCACACCAGCCTCCACCACCTGCTCGCCCCGGACCCGAGCACGCCCTGAGCCGGCCCGACCCCGCACCATCCCTGAACCAGCCCTGCAGCACCGAGAGGAACACCATGGTCGAACTCCACCCCGTCCGCGTCCACCGCAGTGAGGAGAACCTCCCCCGGGAGGGCCAGCTCGCCTGGAAGATCGCCGAGGTCGCCACGGATCCCGTCGAGGTCACGGCCGATGTCACGGACATGGTCATCAACCGGATCATCGACAACGCCTCCGTCGCGATCGCGTCCCTGAACCGCGCCCCCGTCGTCGCGGCCCGCGCCCAGGCCCTGAGCCACCCGGTGTCCGTCCATGGCTCGGGCGCCGCCGTCTTCGGCGTCGACTCCCCCGTCTCTGCCGAATGGGCCGCGTGGGCCAACGGCGTCGCCGTCCGCGAGCTCGACTACCACGACACGTTCCTCGCCGCGGACTACTCCCATCCGGGCGACAACATCCCGCCCATCCTCGCCGCTGCGCAGCACACCGGCGCCTCGGGCCGGGACCTCGTCCGGGCGATCGCCACCGGCTACGAGATCCAGGTGGACCTCGTGAAGGCCATCTGCCTGCACAAGCACAAGATCGACCACGTCGCCCACCTCGGCCCGTCCGCCGCAGCCGGTATCGGCACGCTGCTCGGCCTGGACGCCGCCGTCATCTTCCACGCCGTCGGACAGGCCCTGCACACCACGACGGCGACCCGCCAGTCCCGCAAGGGCGAGATCTCCACGTGGAAGGCCCACGCCCCTGCCTTCGCCGGGAAGATGGCCGTCGAGGCGATCGACCGCGCCATGCGCGGGCAGACCTCCCCCACGCCCATCTACGAGGGCGAGGACGGCGTGATCGCCTGGCTCCTCGACGGGCCCGAAGCCGCCTACGAGGTGCCCCTGCCCGCGCACGGCGAAGCGAAGCGCGCCATCCTGGACACGTACACCAAGGAGCACTCCGCCGAGTACCAGGCGCAGGCCTGGATCGACCTCGCCCGGCGCCTCCACGGCTCGCACCCCGAGGCCACGGACCCTGCGAACGTCGCCTCCGTCGTCATCCACACGTCCCACCACACCCACTTCGTGATCGGCTCCGGCGCCAACGATCCGCAGAAGTACGATCCCACCGCCTCCCGGGAGACGCTCGACCACTCGATCCCGTACATCTTCACCGTCGCGCTGCAGGACGGCCGCTGGCACCACGAGGACTCCTACGCCCCCGAGCGGGCCGCACGGCCCGACACGGTCGCGCTCTGGCACAAGGTGACCACGCTCGAGGACCCCGAGTGGACCCGCCGCTACCACTCCCTGGACATCGCGGAGAAGGCCTTCGGCGGGCGGGTCGAGATCACGCTCACCGATGGCACCGTCATCACCGACGAGATCGCGGTGGCGGACGCGCACCCCCTCGGTGCCCGGCCGTTCGCCCGTGCGGACTACGTCGCCAAGCTGCGGATGCTCGCGGCGGGCGTCGTCGACGACGCCGAGCTGGACCGCTTCCTCGCCGCCGTCGAGCAGGTGCCGGACCTGCCGGCCGGCTCGCTGGGGCAGCTCAACATCCTCGCGCGCCCCGGCGTCATCGATGCGGCCTCCGCGCCGCAGGGACTCCTCTAGGAGGCGGCCGTGCTGTACTCGAGCGTCACCCCCGAACAGAAGCGCCGGGATCTCAGGGACGGGCTCGCCTCCGGGCGCATCCAGCAGTTCCCGGGCGCCTTCAACCCGCTCTCCGCCCGCCTGATCGCCGACAAGGGATTCGACGGCGTCTACATCTCCGGGGCGGTCATCGCGGCCGATCTCGGCCTGCCGGACATCGGCCTCACGACGCTGACGGAGGTCGCGCAGCGCGCCGGGCAGATCGCGCGCATGACCGACCTGCCGTGCATCGTCGACGCGGACACGGGCTTCGGCGAGCCGATGAACGTGGCCCGCAGCGTGCAGGAGCTCGAGAACGTAGGACTCGCGGGCTGCCACATCGAGGACCAGTTCAACCCGAAGCGCTGCGGGCACCTCGACGGGAAGAACGTCGTCGACCTCGACACGGCCGTGAAGCGGATCCGTGCGGCCGCCGATGCCCGCCGGGACCCGAACTTCCTCATCATGGCGCGCACCGACATCCGCGGCACGGACACGCTGGAGGCCGCCTGCGAGCGGTCGCGGGCCCTCGTCGAGGCCGGTGCCGACGCCATCTTCCCCGAGGCGATGCGGAGCCTCGAGGAGTTCCGCGCCATCCGCGACGCCGTGGATGTGCCGATCCTGGCCAACATGACGGAGTTCGGCAAGAGCGGGCTCTTCACCGTGGAGCAGCTGCAGGAGGTCGGCGTCACCATGGTGATCTACCCCGTCACGCTGCTGCGCAGTGCGATGGGCGCCGCCGAGCGTACGCTGGACTCGATCAGGACGCAGGGCACGCAGGAGCCGGCCGTGGCAGACATGCAGACACGGAGCCGGCTCTATGAACTGGTGGACTACGAGGGGTACAACCGCTTCGACTCCTCCGTCTTCAACTTCGAGATTCCCGACGGCCGCCCGCCGGGCGGCCCCGGATCCACACGACCGACTGCACAGGAGGACCAGGCGTGACAGAACCACAGATCCACAAGGGGCTTGCGGGAGTCGTGGTGGACTACACCGCGGTCTCGAAGGTCAATCCGGACACCAACTCCCTCCTGTACCGGGGATACCCCGTGCAGGAACTCGCCGGGCACCGTGACGTCGAGGACGTCGCCTACCTGCTGTGGAACGGCGAGCTGCCCGATGCCGACGAGCGGGCGCAGTTCGACGCCTTCGAGCGCGCACACCGGGCGCTCCCGGAGCAGGTGGTCGCGGCGATCGACCTGCTGCCGCTGACGGCCCACCCCATGGACGTGGCGCGGACCGCGGTCTCCGTGCTGGGTGCCTGCCACCCGCTGGCGAACGACAACTCGGTCGAGGCGAACATGGAGAAGGCCGCCACGCTCTTCGCGGTGTTCCCCGCCGTCGTCGCCTACGACCAGCGCCGCCGCCGCGGGCAGGCCCGCATGGAGCCCCGCGACGACCTCGGCTACTCGGCGAACTTCCTGTGGATGACCTTCGGCGAGGAGGCCCCCGCCGAGGTGGTGCACGCGTTCGACGTCTCGATGGTCCTGTATGCGGAGCACTCCTTCAACGCGTCCACCTTCACCGCCAGGGTCATCACCTCCACCCTGTCCGACCTGCACTCGGCCGTGACCGGCGCGATCGGCGCCCTCAAGGGCGCACTGCACGGCGGGGCGAACGAGGCCGTCATGCACACCTTCGAGGAGATCGGCATCCGGAAGGACGAGTCCTCCGAGGAGGCCGCCGCCCGCGCGAAGGCGTGGATGGAGGAGGCGCTGGCCTCGAAGAAGAAGGTCATGGGGTTCGGCCACCGCGTGTACAAGAACGGCGATTCGCGGGTCCCGACCATGAAGGCGGCGCTCGACGCCATGATCGGCTACTACGGACGCAGCGAGATCCTGGGGCTGTACTCGGGCCTCGAGACGGCCATGGACGAGGCCAAGGGCATCAAGCCGAACCTGGACTACCCGGCCGGACCCACCTACCACCTGATGGGGTTCGACACCGAGATGTTCACGCCGCTGTTCATCGCCGCGCGCATCACCGGCTGGACGGCGCACATCATGGAGCAGACGGCCTCCAACTCGCTCATCCGGCCCCTGAGCCTCTACGACGGGCCGGACGAGCGGCACGTCGAGGGCTGATCCCGGCGTCGCCGTCGTCCTCAGTCGACGACGGCGACGGCGACGCCCTCGTTGTCGGTGGCCATCACGATCCGGGCCTGCACCGGCCGCCCGGCGAGCAGCGTCGGGATCCAGTGCGGCGCGTCCTGCCACATGTCCTGCCAGGGGATGGCACCGACGCCGTACCAGCGGGGTTCGATCTCCTCGCAGGGCACAGCCGTGGCATCCCCTGCGTCGGCCGCGAACAGGGACGCCGCCATGTTCCAGGCGGGCTGTGCGGGGAACTGCCAGGTGATCGACCCGGCCGCCCGGACCTCGGCCGGCACGAGGTCGATGCCGCTCTCCTCCGCGACCTCACGCACCGCCGCCTCGCGCGCGGTCTCCTGCCCGTCGATCTTCCCGCCGAGGGCCACGACCCGGCCGGTACCGAACCCGGTGCGCTTGAGGCCGAGCAGGACCTGCCTGCCACCGTCCCTGCCAGCGTCCCTGCCAGCGTCCCGGAAGAGGAAGCACAGGACCACCCGCCGGTAGCCGACGCCGTCGATGGTCACCCACTCGCCCGACGGCGCAGGATCGGCTCCCGGGCCCGGCGCCCCGGTGTCAGGCAAGGGCCCGCGGATGAGCCGCCGCGTACACTTCCCGCAGCGTGTCGGCAGTGACGAGCGTGTAGACCTGCGTGGTGGTGACCGACGCGTGGCCGAGGAGTTCCTGCACCACGCGCACGTCCGCCCCGCCCTCGAGCAGGTGCGTCGCGAAGGAGTGCCGGAGGGTGTGGGGCGAGACCTCGCGGGTGACCCCGGCGCGTTCGGCCGCGGTCTTCAGGATGGTCCACGCGCTCTGGCGGCTGAGGCGCCCTCCCCTCATGTTGAGGAAGAGGGCGGGGCTGCCCGTGCCCTTCGCAGCCAGCCCCGGGCGGCCCTGCACGAGGTACGCGTCGACGGCGCGGGCCGCGTAGGAGCCGACGGGCACGAGGCGCTCCTTCGATCCCTTGCCGGTGAGCCGGACGACGGCGGGCCCGTCCGCGGCGTCGTGCACGGAGACGTCGTCGACGTCCAGGCCGACCGCCTCGCTGATCCTGGCCCCGGTCGAGTACAGGAATTCGAGCAGGGCGCGGTCCCGCTGGCCCGACGGCGAGCCGGTGTCGACGGCCTCGAGGATCCGCACGACCTCCGGGACCGGGATGGCCTTCGGCAGGCGACGTCCCGCCATGGGCGGGTGCACGTCGCGGGCCGGGTCCCCCTCGGTGATGCCCTCCAGGGCCCAGAACCGGTGCAGACCCCGGACCGCGACGATGGTCCGTGCGGCGGACCGCGGGCTCAGGGGTGACAGGCCGTCCTCCCCCGAGACGACGGCCTGCGCGAAGGCGGAGACGTCATGGCGCGTGACGCGGGCGGCGTCCTCCACGTCCCGGGAGCCGAGGAACGCCTCGTACCGCCGCAGGTCGCGCCGGTAGGCCGCGAGCGTGTTGGCCGACAGACCGCGTTCCACGGACATGTGCTGCAGGTAGTTGCGGACGAGCACCGTCAGCGGCCCGTCGTCCGCGGGTGCCGTTCCCGGCATGGCCGTCAGTCCCCGAGCACCGCACCGCGCGGCCAGGCGGAGTGCTGGCTGGGGTGCTCGGGCCAGGGCGTCGACGCCGGGCGGAGGCCGGCGAAGCCGTCCTCGCGTGCCACCCGCGCCGCGAGGATCGCGGCCGCCGCGGACGGGCTGTGGATGCGCCCCTCGAGGACCGCATCCACGGCGGCGTCCAGGTCCACCCACTTCAGCTCGATCTCGGCCTCCTCGTGGGTACGCGTGTGCCGGTCCGCCTCGGGGACGTCCCCGATGTCGCGTGCCAGGTAGACGCGCAGGGCCTCCGAGGAGGAGCCCGGCGAGAGGAACAGGTCGACGAGCACGTGCCACCGCCCGGCCGTGAGGTCGGCTTCCTCGGCGAGCTCGCGCGCAGCGGCATCGACGAAGTCCTCGCCCTCCTCGTCGAGCAGGCCGGCGGGGATCTCCCACAGCGCCATCCGTACCGGGTGCCGATACTGGCGCAGCAGGAGGACCTTGCCGTCGTCGTCGAGCACGAGCACGGCGACCGCGCCCGGGTGCTGGATGAAGTCCCGGGTGATGGCCTCGCCGTCGCCGGTCAGCGTGAACTGCTCGCTGACGACGTCCCACACCCGCCCCTCGTAGACCGTGGTGGTCCCGAGGAGCCGGCGCGGGCTCTGCTCGTCACCGAAACCGGCGTCGCCGGCCCCCGAGGGCTGCACGTCAGACCTTCGCGCCGCGGCGGTCGAGGGCCGCCTTGACCAGGCCGGCGAACAGCGGGTGCGGCCGTGTGGGCCGCGAGCTCAGTTCGGGGTGGGCCTGCGTCGCGACGTAGTACGGGTGGACGTCCTTCGGCAGCTCCGCGAACTCGACCAGCTTGCCGTCCGTCGTCGTGCCGGAGAACACCAGGCCGGCATCGGCGATCTGCTCGCGGTACTCGTTGTTCACCTCGTAGCGGTGGCGGTGGCGTTCGAACACCGTCGTCCTGCCGTAGGTCCCGGCGACCACGGAGCCTTCCTGGAGCTTGGCCTCCCAGCGTCCCAGGCGCATGGTGCCGCCCATGTCGCCCTCGCCGCTGACGATGTGGAGCTGCTCGGCCATGGTCGCGATGACCGGGTACTCCGTGTCCGGCTCGAACTCGGTCGACGACGCGCCCTCGAGGCCGACGACGTTCCGTGCGTATTCGATGACCATGCACTGCAGTCCGAGGCAGAGGCCCAGGGTGGGGATCTTGTTCTCCCGGGCGTAGGTGAGCGCGCCGAGCTTGCCCTCCAGGCCGCGGATGCCGAAGCCGCCCGGGATGCAGATGGCGTCGACGCCGTCGAGGGCCTGCCTGGCACCCTCCGGGGTCTGGCAATCGTCCGAGGGCACCCACTTGATGGTGACCTTCGTCTTGTTCGCGAAACCGCCGGCGCGCAGCGCCTCGGTCACGGAGAGGTACGCGTCGGGCAGGTCGATGTACTTGCCGACGAGCGCCACCTCGACGTGGTGCTTCGGGTTGTGGACGACGTCGAGGAGCTTGTTCCACCGGGTCCAGTTGACGTCCTTGAACTTCAGGTCGAGCGCCTGGACGATGTACGCGTCGAGGCCCTGGGCGTGGAGCGTCTTCGGGATGTCGTAGATGCTCGGCGCGTCGGCCGCGTTCACGACCGCGTCGACGTCGACGTCGCACATCCGGCCGATCTTCTCGCGCATCGCCATCGGCACCTCACGGTCCGAACGGATCACGATGGCGTCGGGCTGGATACCGATGGAGCGCAGCATCGCCACGGAGTGCTGGGTGGGCTTGGTCTTGAGTTCCTGCGAGGGCCCGATGTACGGGACCAGGGAGACATGGAGGAAGAAGACGTTGTTCCGGCCGATGTCCTGGCGGACCTGACGGGCCGACTCGAGGAAGGGCTGCGACTCGATGTCGCCGACCGTCCCGCCGATCTCGGTGATGATGACGTCCGGCGCCTTCTTGCCCTGCACGTGCTCGGCCGGCAGGCGCATGCGGCGCTTGATCTCGTCGGTGATGTGAGGGATGACCTGCACGGTGTCGCCGAGGTACTCGCCGCGGCGTTCCTTCGCGATGACCGTCGAATACACCTGGCCGGTCGTGACGTTCGCCGACCCGTCGAGGTTCTCGTCGAGGAACCGCTCGTAGTGTCCGATGTCGAGGTCGGTCTCTGCGCCGTCGTCCGTCACGAAGACTTCACCGTGCTGGAACGGGTTCATCGTGCCGGGGTCGACATTGAGGTAGGGATCAAGCTTCTGCATCGTCACGGAGAGGCCGCGCGCCCTCAGGAGGTGACCCAGGCTGGAGGCCGTCAGTCCCTTGCCGAGTGAGGAGGCCACGCCGCCAGTCACGAAGATGTGCTTGGTCGTTGCGGATTTAAGGAACCGGGAGTTTAGTTGCTGCGCCACGGAATTCGAGACTATCACCGAGCGGCCGTCCGGGCAGCATCGGCCAGCAGTTCCTCGGCGTGGGCGCGCGCCGAGGCCGAGTCCTCCTGGCCCGCGAGCATCCTCGCGAGCTCGCGGACGCGTTCGTCGTCGGACAGCACCTCGACGTCGCTGGCCGTCACGCCCCCGCCCTCGCCGTCCCGGGAGACGTTCTTCGTGACCCGGATGTGGCGGGCGGCGAAGGCGGCGACCTGCGGCAGGTGGGTCACGACGATGACCTGCACGTGCTCGGCCAGCATGGCCAGCCGGCGTCCGATCTCGACGGCGGCCTTCCCTCCCACGCCCGCGTCCACCTCGTCGAACACGAAGGTGGGCACCGGGTCGACGGCGGCGAGGACCACCTCGATCGCGAGCATGACACGCGAGAGCTCTCCACCGGATGCCCCCTTGCCGAGGGCGCGTGGCGCCGAGCCGGGATGCGGCTGCAGGTTGAAGGCGATCTCGTCCGCGCCGTGGACGGTCAGCGACTCGCCCGGCGTGACCTCGATCAGCAGTTCGGCGTCCGGCATGGCCAGCGCCGTCAGCTCGTCGCTCACCTTCCGCGCGAGGCTCTCGGCCGAGGCGCGGCGCAGGGAGGACAGCGTGTCGGCGAATCCGTGCACCTGCCCGTCCAGGTCGGCGATGACGTCGTCGAGCTCCTCCACGCGGGAGGAGTCGCCGCTGAGTTCGAGCAGCCGTTCGACGGCGTCCTCCTGCCAGGCGAGCACCTCGTCGATGGTGGGGGCGTACTTCCGGACGAGGACGGAGAGCGCGGCCCTGCGCGACTCGACCTCCTCGAGCCGGCCGGCACCCTCGCTGTCGAGCGCCGTCCCGTAGCCGGCGAGCTCTGCGGAGATGTCGGCCAGGAGGTAGCCCACCTCCGCGAGCCGCTCGGCGAGCCGGCCCAGGTCGGCGTCGTGCTCGGCGACCGCCTCGAGCTGGCGCTTCGCCTCGTCGACCAGGGAGACCGCGTCGGCGCTGGCTCCGATCTCCTCGGACACGAGGGCCTGATGGGCCACGAGCGCCGCGGTGCGCAGCTCCTCGACGTTGCCGAGGCGCATCGACTCGGCCTTCAGGGCGGCGTCCTCCCCCGGCTGGGGTTCGAGGTCGCCGATCTCCGTCAGCGCCGCTTCGAGGCCCTCGGCCTCCCGCAGGCGTTCCCGCGCCTCGCTCCTCAGCCGGTCCCGCTCGGCAAGGGCATCGCGCCACTGGCGGAACGCCTCACCGTAGGCACGGAGGGCCTCCTCGACGGGCCTGCCGCCGAACTTGTCGAGCGCCTGCCGCTGCGCGGCGGCGCCCTTCAGCCGCAGCTGGTCCGACTGCCCGTGCACGACGACGAGTTCGTCGCCCAGCTCGGCGAGGACCCCGACGGGCGCGGCACGGCCGCCCACGTAGGCGCGGCTGCGACCCTCGCTGGTCACGGTGCGGGCGAGGATCAGTTCCGCGACGCCGTCGTACTCCTCCAGGGCGGCACCAGCCTCGGCGGCCCGCAGGGCGGCCGGACTCGTCGGTTCGAGCCGCAGCACCGCCTCGGCGGACGCCGACCCGGCGCCGAGCCGGACGGCGCCGGCGTCGGACCGGGCACCGCGGAGAAGTCCGAGGGCCGTGATGACCATCGTCTTGCCCGCGCCGGTCTCCCCGGTGACGACCGTCAGGCCGGGACCGAGGCGGAGGGTGGCGTCGGTGATGACGCCGAGGTCGCGGATGCGCATTTCCTCGATCATCGTATGGGTCCGTCCTGGTGCTGCACGGGGCCCCGCCAGCCCTGGGTGGGCAGTTCGAACTTGCGGACGAGGCGCTCGGAGAACGGCGTCTGCCGGGTGCGGGCGAGGCGCACCGGGTTGTCGGAGCGCCGCACCTCGACGCGTGCCCCGGGCGGGAGGTCGATGCTCCGCCGGCCGTCGCACCACAGCACGCCCGCGGCATTGGTCCGGGTCAGCAGCTCGACGGCGAGCACGGAGGTGGGGGCGACCACGAGCGGCTTCGCGAACAGGGCGTGGGCGCTGATGGGCACCATGAGCAGCGCCTCCACCTCCGGCCACACGATGGGTCCGCCGGCGGAGAACGCATACGCGGTCGATCCGGTCGGGGTGGCGAGGACCACGCCGTCGCAGCCGAAGGAGCTGACCGGGCGGCCGTCGACCTCCATGACCACCTCGATCATCCGTTCACGGCTCGCCTTCTCGATGGCGGCCTCGTTCAGCGCCCAGCTGCGCCCGAGCAGGGTGTCGCCCTGCCAGACGAGGACCTCGATGGTGGTCCTCTCCTCGACGGTGTAGCTGCGCTCCGCGATCCAGCGCACCGTCTCGGCGAGATCCGCCCGCTCGCTCTCCGCGAGGAAGCCCACATGCCCGAGGTTGACGCCGAGCAGCGGGATGTCGGCCTCCCGCACGAGCTCCGCGGCGCGCAGGATCGTGCCGTCACCGCCGAGGACCATGACGAGCTCGACATCGCCGAAGTCGACGCCGTCCCCCAACTCCTCGGCGGGCGCGGCGAGGGCGCCGTACTCTCCCTGGAGATCGGCGAGTTCCTCCTGACGCATGACGGGCTGGAGCCCGAGGTCGTGGAGGCGCGTACACGCCTCCTGCGCCGCGATCATCGCGTTCCTGCGGCCGGTGTGCGCGAGCACCAGAATTCGTCTACTCATCAAGCTCCGTCTGATTGGTCGGTCGGGGCGGCGGGAAGAGTGCTGCCTGGGCGAGCGCCTGTTCCGTCAGCCGGTCGAGCTCCCCCTCGATCCTAGGCACCATCGCCCGGCTCGGCATCTTTATCCACACGAAGTACTCGAGGTTGCCATCCTGTCCGGGCAATTCGCTCTGCGCGAGGCCGGCGATATCGAGACCGCGTTCGAGGGCGCTGCGCAGCACTCCGGCCACGGCGCGACGGCGGGCCTCCGGTGAGGTGACGACGCCGAGCCGGTTGAGGCCGCTGCGACCCACCTCGAACTGGGGTTTGACCATCAGGAGCAGGTCCCCGCCGGGGAGCGTAGCGCCCGCGAGGGCGGCCATTACCAGCCGGAGGGAGATGAACGAGAGATCGGCGACGGTCAGCTGCACCGGCCCGCCGATGTCGCCCGGCTCGAGGTGGCGGACGTTCATGCCCTCGAAGACGTGCACCCGCGGGTCGTCGCGGAGCTGCTGCACGAGCTGCCCGTGTCCGACGTCGACCGCCGCCACCTCGCGCGCGCCGCGCCGGAGCAGGACATCCGTGAACCCGCCGGTGGAGGCCCCGGCGTCGAGGCAGCGCCTGGCCGCCGGGTCGATGGCGGGGAAGGCGCGGAGGGCGCCGTCGAGCTTGGTGCCCGCACGGCTCACGTAGTCCTCGCCCTGCTCCTCGACGGAGAGGATGTCCTCGGGCGGCACCGGGATCGAGGGCTTCCGCACGACGACGTCGCCGCGGAGCACCCTGCCCGCGGTGATGAGCTGGGCCGCGTGCGAGCGGGAGCGTGCAAGCCCCCGGGCCACGAGTTCCTGGTCAAGGCGAGCCATGGGCTCCCGCCTGACGGAGTGTCCGGTCCGGGTCCAGCTCGCCGGCCAGGCGGTCGTGGACATCCAGGTACAGGCCGGTGTGCTCCGTGACCGGGAGGTCCTCCAGTCCGTCGAGGAGGGCGATGATCCGATCGACGGTCGCATCTCCCGTCGACGAGGACGGCGTGCTGCCATCCGCAGCGGTGGCCTGCGCCTCGTCCATCGGGTCCCTTCCTGTTGCCCTGCCGGGTGTCCGCCCGGGTGCTGCTGCCGCGCCCTGCGCGTGCTGTTCGCGCCGTTCCAGCCTAGCCAGCGCTCTCGAAGCCCACGTCAGGCGCGGCCGCCGTCGTGATCGTCGGGTGAGCTGCCCACCAGGCGCCGCAGGCCGCGCGCCAGCTGTCGACGTCGTCCTCGCGGCCGGTCACGGTCACCGTCGAGCCCGAGACGCGGGCCGTCGCACCGTTGCACGTGTAGGTGCCGTCGTCGCCGGTGACCACGGGGTAGGCCTCGTACAGCTCCGCGAGGGATCCGAGGAGGTAGTCCGGACGCTCGTCGGCGCGTGCCGCCAGGGCCGTCCTGACCGAGTCCACACCGGTGAGGACGAGGGCCGTGGCCATGCCTGCCCGGTTGCCGCCCAGGATGTCCGTGTCAAGGCGGTCCCCCACGACGAGGGCGCGCTCGGCGCCGGAGTGGCGGGCAGCCGTCCGGAAGAGGGCCGCCTCCGGCTTGCCCGCCACCGAGGGCGACTGTCCGGTCGCAGCGGCGACCGCGGCGACCAGGGTCCCGTTGCCGGGCGCGATCCCCCGCTCCTGCGGGATGGACATGTCCGTGTTGGTCGCAACCCACACGGCGCCCGCAGCGACGGCGTAGGCAGCCTCGGCGAGGTCCTTCCAGCCGAGTGCGGGTGAGAATCCCTGGATGACGGCGTCCGGCCGGTCGTCGGCCGATCGGACGACGACGAGCCCCTGCTCCCGGACGCACTCCGCGAGGGTCTCGCTGCCGACCACGAGCACCGACGAGCCGGCGGGCACCAGGCCGGCCAGCAGTTCGGCGCCCGCCCGTGCGGAACCGAAGACCTGCTCGGCACGGGCCGGCGCGCCGAGTTCACGCAAGTGCGTGGCCACCTGCTCGGAGGACCGCGATGCGTTGTTCGTGACGTAGGCGAGGCTCTTGCCTTCGTCCGCGAGCCGGTCCAGGGCGGCCGTGGCGCCCGGAATCGCGCTCGGTCCGGCGTACACGACACCGTCGAGGTCCGCGAGGACGCCGTCGTAGGCATCGATCAGCCGATCAGTCATCGACAGCATCCTTCGACTGCGTCGGGGCCGACGCCTCGGAGAACTCGATCGGAAGCGACGGGGCCGCAGCAGTGCCCTGATCTCGGGCACCCTCGGCACCCTCAGCACCCTCAGCACCCTTGCCGGCCTCGCCGGCCGACCGCGCGAAGTCCGCGTCCCCCGCGTCATCCATGCTGAACAGCATCTCGGTCTGGAGCGGCTGGGCCGACGCGACGGACTCACCGGCCGGGATGGCGTCTACGCGCACCGGGCCGGCCGAGCCGTCCGCCGACTGGTCCTCGCCTGCCCGGACGTCAGCGGATTCATGGTCTTCCACGGCTGCTGCCGGCACACCCTCTTCTGTCAGGGCACCCTCTTCTTTCGGGGCAGCGGCCGGCTCATTCCCGCCCTGGTGCTCCCCGTCGATCGCGTGCCCGGTGGCGTGCGTGTCCTGCTCCACGGCCTCGGTCGAGGTGCCATCGGAGGGCTGCTCGTTTCCAGCGGGTGCTTCGGCCCCGGCCACCGCGTCGACGGCTCCGACCTCCACGCTGTCCGCATCATCCGCTGCGCCAGCGCGGGCCGTCGTGTCTGCGCTGTCCACGGGGTCAGCGCCGCCCACGGGGTCAGCAGCGTCGGAGAGCGAATCAGCCTCCGAGGGTTCACCGGCGTGCTCGTCGGTCCCTGCCGACGCCTCGTCCCCAGGCACATCAGCACCTTCTGTGCTGCGTGCGGGAGTACCGAGGATCTCCGCCACCTTCGGCACCGGCATCGGAGCGGGCTCGTCGTCCTCGCCGAGGTCGATGATGTCGGGCTCGAGCTCGTCGTCCAGACCGAGGGCCTTCTCAGCGACCCGCGCCTGACGGCGCCACTTCTCCGACTCTCCGGATCGGCCGACCGCATCGAGCGCCGCCGCATACGCGCGGAACAGACGGGGGGTGAAGGAGAACGCCCTGTGCAGGTCGAGCTGGGGGATCTCCAGGGCAGCGACGGCCGCATCGAGCTGGCCCAGGTCCGCCCGTGCACCGGAGACGACCATCGCGAGTTCAGCCTTGCCCGCGGCATCCAGCGACTCGGCCTCCTCGCTGCGGGCAAGGTCCAGCGCCCTGTCGGGACGCCCCAGACCGCGCTCACAGTCGGCCATGACCGGGAGGTGGACGTTCGAGCCGCTGATCCTGCGGAACGTCCGGAATTCGCGCAGTGCTTCGCCGTAGTGGCCCGCTCCGTACGCGGTCAGCCCGACGGCTTCCCGGACCGCGGCCAATCGTCCACCGCGGCGGCTGGCAGCCAGAGCGTGCTGGAAGGCCAGCTCCGGGTCGAGGTCGAGGAGGCGACCCGCCATCACGAGGTGCTTGGCGACCCAGAGAGCGCTTCGTTCCTCGAGGTTACGGATCTGGGCCCTCGTCACACGGTCGAGCTCGTCGCCTTTGACGTCCTCGTCGATCTCCGGGGAACGCTCGCGATCAGGTCGGTTGGCACTCCGGAGATCCCGCGCATTGTGGGGTCGCGGTGCTGCAGACTCTTCCGATCCGTACCCCTGGTGCCGATCGCTGTCCCGGCGGTCGGAGCCGGCGCCCCTCTCCGGGCGATCCGATGGTCGACGGTAGGAGCTGCCGCGCTCGGGTGAACGCCGCTGCCCGGCGGACTGCCCCTCTCCGGAGGCGGAACGAGACTGCCAGGGACGCTCGCGGCCCTCGTCCGACCGCCGCGTCGGTGCCTGGCCCTGTCCTGCAGACCGTGGCTGCCGGTCGGCAGCCGACCCCGACGACGACCCGCCTCGGGACGCGGATCCCCTCAACTGGGCACCTCGGCCGTCCCCGGAACCCCTCGCCGGTCGCTCAGCAGATCGGGGTGCCGTCCGGTCCGGATTCTGGCCCCTGCGGTCACTTCCCGGCTGACTGCCGGCACCGTCCCTGCCCTGACCCGTCCGGCCCTCGCGTGGTCGATCCGGACGGTCACGCCGATCATCCTGGCCGGCTCGTTCCGGTCGCCCGCTCCGGGGGCCCGAACCACGTGTGTCCGATTGCCCCTTCCAGGCCGGTCGATCGCCCGGGGGGCGTCCTGTGCTGCCCGACCCCCGGGTGCCGTCATCACTCGAAGCTCGGCCACCGCTTCCGGCGCGATCGTCGCTCCCCGCGCGATCGTCGTTCTCGGTGCGCGGCGTCGTCGAGCGGGCGCCCTGGCCGGCCGACTTCGAGCCCCAGGAGTGACGGCGTTCGGACTGACCCGACCCTCCCTGACTACCATCCGCTGCCTCATCCGACCGGCGGGGGTTTCCGTCTCGTCCGGCGGTGGGCTCCTGCTCAGTCATGGCAGCGCGGTCCTCTCATCAAGTTCCGGCATCTCTACCGGCGGGTCTCTATTTTGCTATGGGTGTTACCTCTCTATGGAACCACGAAGCAGCCGGCCCAACTCCATCGGGATCCCAGAATCGGCCCCTTGTGATGCACGCCTCTGCTTCCCGGAGCCGGCGGCCGCCCGTCCCCGTATCGCGTGACGACCCGTCATGGGTTCCCGGCCTTATGTGGCCCTTCGCATTTAGGCGTGGTTGGTTCGTTTCGCGCGGTAGGGGCGGTGGCCGCCGGCAGCGAGTAGGCAGCGGAGTCTGTAGTTGGTGAAGTTACGGAATCCGCG